>CAYRWY010000518.1:0-3748 GCA_964427955.1 uncultured Anaerolineaceae bacterium | reverse complement strand
AGGGGGGTGAAAAGTATCGAGCACGCGCAGCTTCCCAGGGATTTATCTCACCCCCTCCTCTCTCCAAAAGACGTGGAGAGGGGAGGGGGTTGAGGGTGAGGTAAACCCCCCAACCGCCGGGAATGAGGAGCGGCGTAACGTCAGTGAATAAATGGGAAGACTCGTAGGGGAGCACCAGCGTGTACTCCCGCGGGTGGACACCGTGGTCCGTCCCTACACGATCAATAACTGTCGGAGACTGAAACCCCGTAGCGAGGGGGAGTGGCACCGTGGAAACGTCGTGGTAGGGGCGCGGCGCCGCTGCGCCCTGCTTTGAAAAATGGAAATTGTCTCTCAAAAATCCCAGTTCTCAATGCCTGTCCGCCCCTGAACTCTGAGGGGACAGGATTAAGGTTACGGTGAAGATTCTTCAGGTCGGGGTGCCCATTTGGGCAGGGCAAGCCCTGCCCCTACGGTAAGTCGATCCCGACTGCCGCCACCAGGAGAAGCGCAGCGCCGGGGGTTACTGCGCGGCCCACACGCTCCAGGTGCGCTGGCCGACGACGTTCAACTGCGTGCCGTCGGGGTTGAAGCCCAGCGCCGTCACGAGGTCGTCGAAGTCCGCCTTGTTGGCCAACGGCACGCCGGAGGCGGCGTCCCAAACGGACAGGAAGGCTTTCGCGGTGTTCGTATCGCCGCCCAGCACCAGCAGCGCGCTGTCCGGGCTGTAGGTCATCGTGCGGGGGAATTGGGCCGGGTTGGCGGGCAGGGTCAGCTTCAGGGTGCGCGTGGTCATGTCCCAGACGCGCACGGCCCAATCGCTGCCGATCACGGCGACCTGGGTGCCGTTCGGACTGAACAGGACCGGCTTGACGCGCATGGTATTGTTGACCGGGCCGGGCAGCGTCGCCAGTTCGGCGTTGGTCGCCAGCGACCACAGGTGCACGTTGTTATCGGTCGTCGCGACGGCGATCACGCTGCCATCCGGCGAGAAGGCGATGCCCGCCACCGGCGCCGCGAACGGAATCCCGCCGATCTGCGTGTTGGTCGTGGTATCCCAGATCCAGACGCCGTTCTGCACCGACGGATCGCCGCTGGGCAGGCGGCCTGTCCCCGCCGCCAGGCGCTTGCCATCCGGGCTGAAGGCCAGCGTGTTGATCGTCGGCGCCATCACGCCGTACTGGCCGCTGATGATCGGGCCTGCCGTGCCGGGGGCGACCGTCCAGATCCACAGGTTCATCATGGGATTGCCGGAGATGAATTCCGACGCGGCGACCTTGTACGATCCGCTGCCCAACGCGACGAACGCGACCGACTCCATCATATTGCTGCCCAGGGTGAGCAGCGGCACCAGGGTGCTGCCGTAGACTTTGGTTTCGCGGCTGACGTTGATGATGACCGCATCGGGCGCGGCTTCGAGCGATAGGGCGCTCTGGTAGACCGCCGCCGGCAGGGTGTTCTGCGTGACGGCGCGGATCTGGCTGGCGTTGGCGGTCGTGAGGCGCGTGGCCGGAGTGGCGCCGGTCGTCGTCGGGACGGTGGAGGGCGTCACGCTGCCGTAGGGTTGCAGCCAGTAATCGTTGGCCGCGGCGTCGCCTTCCATCACCCAGCCCTTGGTGACCACGCCCGCCTGCGTCGTATAGCTGATCTGCCACCACGTCTGGTTGCCGACGCACTGCGGCCCGCCGGTCACGCTGAAAATCCCCTGCGGCAGCAGCAGCCCGGCGACCTGGCCGGTCGCGCCCGCCGTCGCCCGGATGTTGACCGATCCGGTGGTGATGGCCTGACCCTGCATCCCGACCGCCAGCCGGGCGACCTGTCCACCGGTGCAGACCACCGTGCCCAGCCCGCTGACGCTCGACGGGTTGGTCGCGACGGTGGGGACTACCATCGGGGTGAGAGTGGGGATCGCGGTTGGTGCCGTGCCACCTGTGCCGACCGTGCCGCCCGGTGCCCCGCCGCCCGGCGCGCACAGGAACATGATCTTGCGATCCGCCGAAATGCGGATATCGTAGGTCACGCCGTTGTAGACCAGGGTGACAGTATAGGCGTTGGTGACGATGGGATTATAGGTCTGTCCCGCGAGCGGGCAGCCCAGGCTGACGTCGGGGAAATTCTTCTGCTCCCAGGCCCAGCTCGCCATGTCGGCAATGGAGAGATTCGTCCCCAGCTTTTGATTCAGCACGCCGATGGCATCCATCACGGCCTGGGGCGGCTGTTGGGCATAGGCTGCCGCGGGGATGAGCAGGATAATCAGACACAGTACGATCCCTAGTCTCTTGAACATGCAGCGCGATCCTTTCATCGACATGGAGGATAATGTGGCCTATTTTACGCCAGAGTCGCTCACTGATCGACCTGCCCGCCGGGGGCGTGTTCCTGATCCCGGCAAACGGCCTGCACGCGATCCGCATTCCGCCGGAGGGTCTCGCGCGCCTGCTGGACGTGTACAGTCCGCCGCGCGCCGAGTACCGGTGATCTATTCGTCGGGCGGGGAAGGGAAGAAGGGTCGGGGAGATTTACCTCACCCCCCGACCCCCTCTCCACCCGGTGGCGAGGGGGAGTGTCGCGGTGGAAACGTCGGGGTAGGGGCGTCAGCTTGCTGCGCCCTGCTTTTAGAAATTGAAAATTGTCCCTCAAAAATCCTGGTTCTCAAGGCCTGTCCGCCCCTGAACCACCCGGTGGCGAGGGGGAGTGTCGCGGTGGAAACGTCGGGGTAGGGGCGTCAGCTTGCTGCGCCCTGCTTTTAGAAATTGAAAATTGTCCCTCAAAAATCCTGGTTCTCAAGGCCTGTCCGCCCCTGAACCACCCGGTGGCGAGGGGGAGCGGCGCCGAGGAAACGTCGGGGAAGGCGTGTGGCTGGCCGGTTGCCTCCTGTCCTGCTCGTCCTTAGCTCCTGCTGTTTCCACTTTCCCGACCGGTGGGAGAGAAGACCTGGACTGGCTCATTTCCCCCTCGCCACGGGGTGGAGAGGGGGTCAGGGGGTGAGGTAAAAAACGGCGAGTCGTCGCCTGCGACCCTTAAAGCCGTCCGGGGGTAAGCGCGCCTGCCCGCTCGTAATTCACGATCACGACGCCCTTGGGGGAGACTTTGCTCTCCGTCACCTTGAACGCCGCCGGGATCGTGCCCCCGGCAAACAGCCGTTTTCCGCCCCCCAACGTCAGCGGATAGATCTTGAGCCAGTACGCATCGACCAGATCGTATTTGATGAGCGTTTGCAGGAGATTTCCGCTGCCGTAGACGTGCAGATCTGGCCCCGGCTGCTGCTTGAGTTGGCCGACTTTTCCCGCCACGTCGCCGCCTAAGAACACGGCAGGCTGCCAGTCGCCCGACGTCAGGGTAGTCGAGGCGACGTACTTGGTCGCGGCGTTGACCTGGGGCCAGATGTCCGCATGGTGCGGCCAGTACGGTGCCCAGATATCATAGGTTTTGCGCCCGATCAGCAGATCGAATGGCTGGTTCATCTGCGCCCGGATGGCGGCTCCCAGCACCTCATCGGCATGGAGGGCGATCCACCCCCCATACGCGAAGCCGCCGCTGGGATCTTCCTCAGGCCCGCCGGGGGCCTGGATGACACCATCCAGGGAAATGTGGGAGACTACGATCACTTTTCTCATGGCTGATCTCCTTCAACAACTACTGATCCTTGCATTGAAATCTAAACCCCACCCCCAGCCCCTCCCCAGGCAAGCTGGAGAGGGGAGAAAACGGGCCTGTTCCCCTCTCCAAAGTTGGAGAGGGGTCAGGGGTGAGGTAAATCTCCCTGGCA
>CAYRWY010000517.1:0-3756 GCA_964427955.1 uncultured Anaerolineaceae bacterium | reverse complement strand
ACAAGTTTAGGAGAGAGTTTCACATGGCATATAAGTGGGTATATTCGTTTGAAGAAGGCGACGCCACGATGCGTAACCTCCTGGGCGGCAAGGGCTGCAACCTGGCCGAAATGGCACGCATCGGCCTGCCCGTACCTCCCGGTTTCACGGTGACGACCGAAGCCTGCGTCGATTACATGAATACGGGCAAGTTCCCCGAAGGCATGTGGCAGCAGGTACTCGACTTCATGAAGGACCTGAACAAGAAGACCGGCAAGGAATTCGGCAACGACAAGAATCCCCTCCTGGTTTCGATCCGGTCCGGCGCGCGCGAATCCATGCCCGGCATGATGGACACCATCCTGAACGTCGGCCTGACCCCTGGCGCGGTCGAGACGTTGGGTACGCAGTTCAAGGACATGCGGTTTGCCTGGGACCTGTACCGCCGCTTGATTCAGATGTTTAGCAAGGTCGTGTTGGACGTTCCCGGCGAAGAATTCGAAGAAATCATCAACGAAGAACGCGCCAAAGTCGGTGCCAAGTCCGATGGCGAAATGACCGCCGAAGGTTGGAAGTCCTGCGCGCAGCGGTTCATGGCCCTGACCGAAAAGCACACCGGCAAGCCGTTCCCCCAGAAGCCCTACGAACAGCTCGAACTCGGCATCGAAGCCGTCTTCAAGAGCTGGAACGGCAAGCGTGCCATCGACTACCGCAATCACTACGGCTATCCTCACACCTGGGGCACGGCGGCCAACATCGTGACGATGGTGTACGGCAACTTCGACGATGGCCAGAGTGGTACCGGCGTGGCCTTCACCCGCAACCCCGCCACCGGCGAGAAGAAATTCTACGGCGACTATCTGCTCAATGCGCAGGGTGAAGACGTCGTGTCCGGCACGCGCCAGACCTCTGATATTTCCGTCCTGGAAAAAGACATCCCCCAGGCCTGGAAAGATCTGAAGAAGGTCGGCGAGACCCTGGAAAAGCATTACCGCGAAACCCAGGACATCGAATTCACCATCGAGCACGGCAAGCTGTGGATGCTCCAGACCCGCAGTGGCAAGCGTACCGCCGCCAGCGCCGTCAAGATCGCGGTGGACATGGTGGAAGAGGGCCTGATCACTAAAGAAGAAGCGATTGCCCGTATCGCGCCCGAAATGATCGACCAACTGCTGCACCCCCGTTTCGACGACAAAGCCCTCAAGGCGACCAAGCCGTTGGCCAAGGGTGTCAACGCCTCGCCGGGTGCCGCCGTCGGTAAAGTCTACTTCGATGCCGACATCGCCGAACAGCGCACCAAGGAAGGCGAAGCCGTCATCCTCGTCCGCCCGATGACCGATCCGAGCGACGTGCACGGGATGCTGGCCGCCAAGGGTATCCTGACCTCGCAGGGTGGCGCGGCCTGCCATGCCGCCGTGGTCGCCCGCCAGTTGGGCAAGCCCGCCGTCGTGGGCTGCTCCGACCTGAAGATCAACCTGGAAGCCAAGCTGGTCCGCGTCAACGATACGGAAATCAAAGAAGGCGATTTCGTGTCGCTGGACGGCGCCAAGGGTACGGTTTACGCGGGCAAAATCCCCGTAGTCGCGCCCAAGCTCGAAGAACAGACCGAACTGCTCAAGATTTTGACCTGGGCTGACAGCCTGCGCCGCCTGATGGTGTGGGCCAATGCCGACGACGAAGCGCAGGCTTCCCGCGCGCGCAGCTACGGCGCCCAGGGTATCGGCCTGTGCCGTACCGAGCACATGTTCCTCGGCGACCGGACCCAGATGTTCCAGGACTACATCCTGGCCCCCGATGCGGACAGCAAGTCGGCGGCCCTGGCCAAGTTGGCCGTGCTCCAGCACGACGACTTCTACGGCATCTTCCGCGCGATGGACGGCCTGCCCGTGATCATCCGCCTCATCGACCCGCCGCTGCACGAATTCCTCCCGGCGCACGATGAACTGAAGGTGGACGTTGCCATCGGCCACGAACGCGGCGAAGACGTGTCGCACAAGGAATACCTGCTGCGCAAGGCCGACGAACTGGCCGAATTCAACCCGATGCTGGGCCTGCGCGGTATCCGCCTGGGCATCATGCTGCCCGACGTGACCGTGATGCAGGTGCGCGCCATCATCTCGGCGGCGTGCGATGCGGCCAAGGACGGCTACGATGTGCATCCTGAGATCATGATCCCGCTGACCTCGCACATCAACGAACTGAAGCTGCTCCAGGGCATCCTGGAAGAAGAAGCCAAGCAGGTCATGGCCGAAAAGAAAGCCAGCATCAACTATAAGTTCGGCACCATGATCGAAATCCCGCGCGCCGCCATCACGGCGGGCGAGATTGCGACGCTGGCGCAGTTCTTCAGCTTCGGCACCAACGACCTGACCCAGATGACCTTCGGCATCAGCCGTGACGACGCCGAGCGGCACTTCCTGCTGCAATACGTCGAGCGCGAAATCCTGCCCAAGAATCCCTTCCAGACCATCGACCGTGACGGCGTAGGCAAGCTGATGCAGATGTGCGTCGAAGCAGGCCGCGCGACCCGTCCTGACCTGGAAGTCGGCATCTGCGGTGAGCACGGTGGCGATCCGGACAGCATCGACTTCTGCCACAAGATCGGCCTCAACTACGTGAGCTGCTCGCCGTTCCGCGTCCCCGTGGCGCGTCTCGCGGCAGGGCACGCCGTCCTGCGTGACCACGGCTGGACCCGCCTGGGTGAGCTGGGTGTCAAGGACCCCAACAAGAAATAAGACCTCGTAATGCGGGGCTGAAATAGCTTCGTCTCAGATTAAAAAACGAGAGCCGCTCGCTTCCAGAGCGGCTCTTTTTATAAACTGTCAAATAGGGGGACATTTATGAAGTTTTTGAGAAACCTCGCGAAACAACGTCAGGGCTTCGTCAGCGGTATAGTGATCATCCTGGTCTGCCTGGGGATCATGGCCGCCGTCGCCTTGTTTGGCAACGGCAAGCCTCTCGGCTCGGTAGTGCCGACTCTGGCAGGGACGCCGGTCCCTGAGAACCTGGCCGGGGCGGTGCAAGCCAGCGGCCCGGTGTGCGATCAGGCGTTCAAGTCGCCGGTCCAGGCGGACGCGATCCAGCCGCCCGTTTTCATGGTGATGCAGGAAGAATACGGTACCAGCCCCGCCTGGGCGCTCACTGCGCCGCTGCCATATTTCTACTCTGCCGACACCTTTCAAACGCTGGTCTGCGTCCGGCAGGGGCGGGTGTCGGTGGGAAGCTATACCGGGGGCGGCGCCGCTTATCGTCTGACCTGGACGGTACGCCTGGCCCGCGTTGCGGATGGGCAGGTGTTGGGCGAGGCCACGTTTACGGGATCGGAGCCGCCAGGGGCGAAGACCACGCCCGGTCCAGCCTATGGGCAGCCGCCTGAGCACCAGTTTTTCAAGTGGCTTTCAGAGGGTATCGGCGATCCGACCGTGCTTACCCAGGCTGCGCCGGGGTTGGTGACGCCGTCGTTTTCTGCCGATGGCCACTGGATTGTGGCGGCGGCGAGCACGGTGAATCTGTGGGATGTCGCGCGCGGCACGCTGCTGCACACTTTTGGCGACGCGCGTGCGGATGACGAGTTCAGTGAGGCGGTGCTCTCGCCGGATGGCCGACTGCTGGCGGGCCTTCACGCGCAGGGCGGAGCCGTCACGGTGTGGAGTGTTATTTCCGGTCAAGAAAAGATGGAATTGGCCCCCCAGGCGGGTAATACCTGGGCAAAGGGTATCGCTTTTTCTCCGGATAGTTTCCTGCTGGCGGTGGGGCTGGGCGCTGAGATCAAGCTCT
>CAYRWY010000516.1:0-3768 GCA_964427955.1 uncultured Anaerolineaceae bacterium | reverse complement strand
ACAGGCACCCACCCATGACCCTCACCCGCGGCTATATCATTGCGTTGATCAGCGCGCTGTTCCTCTCGACCACCGCCATCTTCATCCGCCACCTGACCGAGCACTACGCTCTGCCGCCGCTGGTGCTGGCCTTCTGGCGCGATGCGTTCGTCGCCGGATCGGTCTTCCCGATCCTGCTCCGCTTCCGTCCGGATCTGCTGCGCCTGCCCCGCGCCCACCTGCCCTACCTGGTCGCGTATGGGCTGCTGCTGTCGCTGTTCAACGCCGCGTGGACGACCTCCGTCGATCTGACCGGAGCCGCCGTCGCGACGGTGCTGGTCTACTGCTCGGCGGGGTTCTCGGTCCTGCTGGGCTGGTGGTTCCTGAACGAGCGCCTGAACGGGGGTAAGCTGCTGGCGGCAGCCTGCGCCCTGGGCGGCTGCGTGCTCGTCTCCGGCGCGCTGGAGTCCGGCAGCACCAACCTGAGCGGGCTGCTGGTCGGCATCCTGGCCGGGCTGTGCTACGCCATTTATACCCTGATGGGCCGCTCGGCCTCGCAGCGCGGCTTGAATCCCTGGACCACGCTGATCTATACCTTCTGCTTCGCGGCGTGTTTCCTGCTGATCTACAACCTGCTGCCCGGCGATGTCATCCCCGGTTCCGCGCGGCGTCCCGCCGATCTGTTCTGGCTGGGTCAGGCCTGGGCGGGCTGGGGCGTGCTGATCGTGCTGGCCGCCGTGCCGACGGTGGCGGGCTTCGGGCTGTACAACGTCAGCCTGACCTGTCTCCCGTCCAGCGTCGCCAACCTGATCGTGACCACCGAACCCGCCTTCACCGCCGTGATCGCCTACCTCTTCCTGGACGAGCGTCTGAACGCCACGCAGATCGCAGGCAGCCTGCTGATCCTGGGCGGCGTGGTCTTCCTGCGCCTCTACGAAGGGCGGCGGGCCGGGTCAACCGCCCCCGCCCTGACCTCTGCCAGGATCGGTCGATCAGGCGAAGATCGCGTATAATCAGGCTATCAGAGTGAAAGGACTCACCGATGGCCGCTGTACAGCCCGTTCTGCTGCTCGACGAGATCACCGACTTTCTGACAACCAGCCCTACTCCGCAGGAGATCATCGCTTTCAAGCCGTCCGAAGTGCTGGAACGGCGCGCCCTGGATTTGCTGCAACGCCACCGCGAAAATCGACTGACGACTCACGAACGCACGGAGATGGAGGAATTCATGCGGATGGACCATTTCATGACACTGCTCAAGGCCAAAGCGCGGCTCAAACTGGCGGGTAAAGGGTGACGTATATCAGTGTAGCTTTACGCCGCGAGGTGATCGAGCGCGCAGGCCGCTGCTGCGAATACTGCCGGGTCAGCCAGGACGATCGTGTCATGCCGTATGAATGCGATCATATTATCGCCGAAAAACACGGTGGCCCAACGACATCTGAAAACCTATGTTGGAGCTGCTATCTCTGCAACGGCTACAAGGGAAGTGATATTGGCTCGATAGATTGGGACGGGTCTGGCCAGCTAACACCTCTGTTCAATCCCCGTCGCCAAGAATGGAACGATCACTTCCGATTAAATTCGACAACGGCCTCTATCGAACCGTTGACTCCCGAAGGACGTGTTACTGTTTTTCTCTTGGAATTGAATAGCGACGAGCACCTGATTTCCCGGCGACTGCTCATTCAACTAGGGCGCTATCCGTGCACGCCTGCAAGCTAGTTCTCGCAACTCCGCTCTACTGATCAGCTAAACTTTTTGCCAGGGAGATTTACCTCACCCCTGACCCCTCTCCAGCTTGCCTGGGGAGGGGCTGGGGTTTAGATTTCAATGCAAGGATCACACGGTCTCACTCGTGCCGCATCCCCACCCAGTCGATCTCGACCGCCGCCCGCGTGCCCAACCGCTCCATCAACTCCCCGGTATGCTGCTGCACATGGCGGATGGTGTAGAACTGAAGCTCCAGCTTGCCGAACGGCAGCCAGTCGAACCCCGACGATGCGGCGTTCAGGTCCAGGCGCGGCACGATCTCCCGCACCTGCTGCTGGCAAAAGGCGAGATAGTCCAGCACCGCCGCTTGATCGTACGGCTCGCCGATCTGCGGGGGTTCGTGGGGCGGCCAGGGCGTCGGCCCCAGGAACTGGTACTCGTTCCGGTGCCGCGGCCAGGGCCTGAAAGTCGCCTCCGATTCCTGCACATAGAGCTGTGTGTAAAACAGCGCGTGATAGGCGATGCGCCAGAAGGCCGTCTTGTCGCCCGGATCGTTCCAGATCGCTGCCGGGCATTGGGTGATCGTCTGCTTGAGCATGTCGAGCGCGGCCAGATACTGCGAAATGATGACTTCCGGCAGGTTCATAGCACCCTCCCTTTTGAGTGAATTTGTACAAATCTCATTATACATCTGTTCTAATACTACTGCTGAATGAGGCAGCGCGGCCCTCCGCCTGGCGAAAACCGGCTTACCGCACCGCCAAACCGTGCTAGAATACAGGTGCGCGCTTTCACTTCAACAAAGGAGACTTTATGCTCAAAAAATTGGGTCTATTCGTGTTGATTTTGGCCATGCTGCCCTGGGCACTGCCCGCGGTGGCCCAAGAAGGCGAAGGACTGCCCTGTCTTGCTGAAACCGATATGGTCTTTCTGACCAATCATGGCTACGCGCTCACCAGCGCCGATCAGGCGCAGTTTTCCTCCACGCTGGTCAAGATCGTAGGCGACACCGAATTTCCGGCGGCCATCGACGCCGACGGATTCACCACGCTGGAGGCCCTGCTCACGACCCTGTACTTTGTCAACGTAGACGAACTCGGTTATACCTACCCCGCCGACAAGGTCGCGGCCACTCTCACCGGCTGGAACGCGGGCGATCTCGCGCCGGAACGCCAGGAAGAACTCGCCGCCGCTATCGATACGGGCCTGCTCGATACCACGTGCCAGGGGATCGACTTCACCGCCAACACCGATCCCGCGTTTGCCAATTACTTGATCTACAAGACCCTGGTCTTCACCGGCAACTACAAACACTTCCTGGGGTACACCACCGACCCCGACATTTACAACAAGGTGTATTTCACCTGGAATTCGTTCGACCAGGTGCTCATGCCCGAATTCCAGATTCCCGCCAACGAGATGATCAAAGCGGGAACCATCACCGGCTACAACGTCAAGCGCACCAATCTTGCGCCCGGTTTCGATCCCGAACTGACCATCGTGTACGGGCACAGCAATATCGCCCACGCGATCCAGTTGATCGGCCTGCTGCGCAGCGAAGCGATGGAAGCCAAAGTGCTGCTGGAACCGAAGACCTCCGCGTACCTGTACCTGGCCGAGTGGGGCGAGCCGTCGCCCTCGCCTGAATTCCAGGTCGAGCCGCTGGAAGACGGCAACTATATCGCCTATGCGAAGGAATACGATCTCGCCTTCGAGTTCGACAACCAGGACGACATGCTGCGTTTTGACGCCATCATCAAAGCCTACGCCAAAAAGAACGAGCAGGATCAGCCCGGCCTGTTGTTCGGATCGTGGTGGCAGCCGCTGTACAGCACCCGTATTCCGATGGACGACTATATCGCCGTGAAAAACACGGTGGCGTATGGCCCGGAAGTCTACATCCAGTCGTTCTCGACGGTCGAGGCCGCTGACGCGCTCGCCGCGGCATTTGCCGCTGCCTACCCTGACGACGAGATCGTCTCCTGGGATTTGTGGGTGAACCAATCGTTCTACAATTACCTGCTGGGCAATCCGGGGTAATGTAAGCAGTTATTGATCAATCTAAACCCCACCCCC
>CAYRWY010000515.1:0-3776 GCA_964427955.1 uncultured Anaerolineaceae bacterium | reverse complement strand
GTCGAAGCGGGCACGGTGATCCGCCGCGCCTGGCTGCCCGCGCCGTTCCATTACCTGCAACTGCTGTTCAACCGCCGCTTTTGGGGGACGATCACCCCGCTCGACTTTTTGTCCGTGCCCGCCATCCTGGTCAGCATGATGCTGACGACCGGCTTCGACCCGATCCTGGAAAAAATCAGCCTGCCGGGCCTGACCATCGAGGACTATTTCCGGCTGTGGACGCCCAATCTGCGCGCCAGCTTCCGGGGCCTGGGCCACAACCTGCTGGCGGCTCCGTCTGAGCACATTACGCTGACCGCGTTCATCGCCGCGCTGCGTTTCTACACCCTGCTGCGCCGTGACACCTGGCAGTTGGGCTATCTCCCGGCCAACGCGCACAACTGCGTGATCCAGCCGATGATCGACAAGATCGAAGAAAACGGCAGCGTCATGCTGGGCACGCGCGCCGTCAGCCTGACGCGCAAAGGCGAGTATTGGGACGTGCGCGTCGAGGATGCCAAACTGGGCGGGCGGCGTTCGCTGCTGGCCGCCTCCGTGATCATCGCCACCGAGCCGAACACCGCCGAGCGGCTGCTGCTGGACGGTCCCGACACGGCCCCGGCGGCGAAGGACATCCTGTTCCCGCCCGCGATCCCCTGCGCCACCGCCCGGATGTGGTTCGACGCCAAGCCGCGCGACGGCGCGCCCGGCGGCATGTTCACCGGCGATTTCGAGATCGACAACTTTTTCTGGCTGGACCGGCTGCACGAGGAATTCTCCGAATGGAGCCAGGCGGGCGGCAGCGCCATCGAAGTGCATTTTTATGCGACCGAAGCTTACCTCGAACAGCCGGACACGCTGCTGCTGATCAAAGCGACGACCGAAGTCCAGCGCGCCTTCCCTGAACTGCGCGGGCACTTCGTGCACGGCGCGATCCGGCGCAGCGGACGCACCCAGACGCAGTTCCTGGTGCCCACCGAGCGCAGCCTGTACGTCGAGACGCCCTGGCCGAACGTCTATGCCTGCGGCGACTGGGTGGGCTATCCCACGCCCGCGCTGTGGATGGAACGCTGCACGATCACCGGGATCGCGGCAGCGAACGCGGTGCTGGCGGCGCACGGCGGGGAACCCTGGCCGCTCATCCCGCCGCGCGATCCGGAATCGCTGGCGCGGGTGATGGGCAGCGGCGTGCGGCTGGGACGGCGGATCTTTGGCCCGCTGCTGCGCGCCGTGCGTCCCCGGCGAGCCTGATGGGTGAAGCATGGCGAGATTGCTGCTGGTAGAAGACACCCTCGACCTGGCGCAGGTCATCCGGCGCGAATTGGAAGCTGCCGGGTACGAGGTCGAGCACGTGAGCGACGGTCTCGCGGCGGTCGCAGCGCACGCCCGGAATCAGCCCGATCTGATCATCCTCGACTGGATGCTCCCCCGGCTCGACGGGCTGGAAGTGATGCGCCGCGTGCGCCAGGGGTCCGCCACGCCGATCCTGATGCTGACCGCGCGCAGCGAAGAGGCCGACCGGGTGATCGGGTTGGAGATGGGCGCGGATGACTATTTGACCAAGCCGTTCAGTATGCGCGAGCTGGTGGCGCGGGTGCGGGCCATGCTGCGCCGCGCGGAGGTCATCCAGCAAACGCTGCACGCCGATCAGCAGGGCGGCACGACACCGGTCACGCGCGGACCGCTGCGGCTGGACCCGGATGCCCACCAGGTCACGCTGGATGGCGCCGAGGTCGATCTCAGCCCGACCGAGTTCGCGCTGCTGCACCTGCTGCTGCGCAATCCGGGCCGCGCCTTCAGCCGCACCTACCTGCTGGATACGTTGTGGAACGAACCCTATCTCGGCGGAGATCGCTCGGTCGATAACACCGTGCTGCGCCTGCGCAAAAAGTTGGGCGAGATCGGCGAGGAGATCGAAACCGTCTGGGGAGTAGGGTACAGGCTGCGGGCCGAATGAAAGCTTATGCCGAGCGGTGGTTTTTCCGGGCGTCGCCCGTGCGGGCCTGGCTGGAAAACCTGGCAGTGGGCCTGCTGATGGTGTTGGGCGTGCTGCTCGTTTCCGGTTATATCTCCGACGCCAGCCAGCAAAACGGGATGTTCATCGCCGTCTTGAGCGCCACCACCCTCTTTGCGCTGCGGATGCGCTTCCCACGGGGGATCTGGTGGCGGCAGATCATCTTCGAAGGAGTCGCCGGGACGGCGGCGGTTGGGGTGATGGTCGCGGTGTTGTTCCGCTGGGCGCAATTTTTGATCGATAACGTGGCCCTGACGCCCTCCCAACCCGGGCTGATGGCGATTGTCTTCACCGTGCTCGGCCTGGATACGGGCATCTACGGTAACGATCTGCCCCGCTACGACGCCATGACGCTGGGGGCCGTGATCCTGTTTTCCTGCGGCATCGCCTACTATTTCTCGCGCACGGCCAGCCGGGTCTGGCTGTTTTGGGACCGGCTCCGGCGGCGGCATTTGATCTGGTCGATCACCCACACGCACCTGATGCTGGTCGCGCTGGCGGCTTTCATTGGGGCGGCTTTCCTCACGTTCAACTATATTCATTACCTGACCGCCGACGAACCGGAAGGATCGGCGCTGTCGATCACCGCCCTGTTCGACCTGGTGCCGGTATTCATCGTCCTGGGCGTGCTGACCATCGTCCTGCTGTTCGTGGTGCTGCCCCCGGCGACGGTCCTCTCCTATTTTGCTGCACGGCGCACCACCCGCCGCTTGAAGTCGCTCACTCAGGCGACCAACGCCTTGAGTCAGGGTGAGTATGGCGTCCGCGTGCCAGTGCAGGGGGAGGACGAAGTCGCCGCGCTGCAAACCAACTTCAACGCGATGGCCGCCGACCTGGAACGTGTCATGCACGACCTGCAAACCGAGCGGGACGCCGTGTCTGCCTTGCTGCGTTCGCGGCGGGAACTGATCGCCAGCGTCTCGCACGAGCTGCGCACGCCTGTCGCCATCCTGCGCGGCCACCTGGAAGCGATCCTCGAACGCTGGCCCGCCGCGCCGTCCGGGGATATGCAGCATGACCTGGGCGTCATGGAGCAGGAAACGCTGCGCTTGCAGCGCCTGATCGAGGACCTGTTCACGCTGTCGCGTGCCGAAGTGGGCCGGCTGGACTTGCAGCGCCAGCCCGCCGACGTCGCCCCCGTGATCCGGCGCTGCGTGGATGCTGCCGCGCCGCTGTTCTGGAAAGCCAACAAGGTCGAAGTGATCGCCGATCTGCCGGAGACGCTGCCCGCCGCCCTGGTGGACGGGGAACGGCTGGAACAGGTGCTGCACAACCTGCTGCGCAACGGCGTGCGCCATACCCCGCCCGGCGGGATCGTGGCCATCACTGCCCAGGCCGAAGCCGAGGCGGTGATCGTGCAGGTGAACGATACCGGCGAAGGCATCCCCGCGGACGTGCTGCCCCACATCTGGGAACGTTTTTACCGTTCCGACAGCGCGCGCGCCCAGGAGCGCGACGGGGCCGGGCTGGGACTGGCGCTCGTCAAGGAATTGACCGAAGCGATGGGCGGATCGGTCGCCGCCGTGAGCACCCCCGGCCAGGGGAGCAGCTTCACCCTGCGTCTGCCGCGCGCGCCGCGCTCCTGATCTGCGACAAATTTGCGACAGATTTACGATACGCCTGCGACAGGGCTGCCTTATGATGCTGAATGTCCAATGAAAGGAGTTCAGTCTCATGCAGTCTCAACCTCTGGCAGTGAAAGCCTCGAACATTACCCGCTCGCTCCCCCTGGCCGGTCAGCAGGTCCCGATCTTGAATGGGATTTCGTTCGAGATCGCGCGCG
>CAYRWY010000514.1:0-3782 GCA_964427955.1 uncultured Anaerolineaceae bacterium | reverse complement strand
GGGAGCGGCAAACGATCCTCGACAAAGCGTACCAGAATTTATTCACCTTTGGCCCGCTGGAAACATATCTCCAGGACGACACGGTCACCGAGATCACGATCAACGGCCCGGCGGACATTCACGTCCGGCACGGCGCGGGCGCGCTGCACAGCGTCCCGGCGGCGTTCGACGACCGCGTGCACCTGGAAGAACTGATCAAGCGAGTGCTGGCGATGGCCCAGGTGGTGCTGCCGGACGACGATCCCTTCCTGGAAGTGGGCGTCAGCCTGCTGGGCCGCCGCGCCCGACTGGTGCTGGCCGCACCGCCGATCAGCCCGGAGTACAACCTGGAAATCCGGCTGCATCCTCGCCTGCCGATCACGCTGGACGAGCTGCTGCTCTCCCCCGAAGCCGCCGCGCTGCTCAGCGCGATCCTGAGCGCCGGGCACGGACTGCTGATCGTGGGCGACGTAGCGCAGGGCAAAACCACCCTGGCCGGGGCGCTGGCGCAAACCCTGCCGACGGAGATGACCATCGTCGCGGTGGAGCGCGCGTCCGAGCTGGCGCTGCCGCCCATTGTCACCTGCCGCCCGGTGATCCCGCCCTCGGCCACGCAGCCGGGCCGCGACTTCGCCCACCAGTTCCGCGCCGGGCTGGACGAGCGCCCGCTGTGGCTGATCGTGGACGAGATTCGCGGCGACGAAGCAGCGGCGGTGTGGGAGGCGCTGCGGCAGGACGACGCGCCGCATTACCTGTGGGTCTTTCGCGGCGATCCCCAGCCGGAACGGCTGCGCAGCGCGCTCAACATGCTGATCCGCCGGGTGCAGCCTACCCTGGCGCAGGGGGAAATCAACCGCGCCCTGCGGCGTCACCTGCCGTTCGTGGCGGCGCTGCGGCGCACGCCGGACGGACCGCGCCTGGTGCAGATCGCGGAGTGGACGCCCGGCGCATCGGACGACGATCCGCTGACGCTAAGCCCCCTGCTGCGCTACCAGGACGGCGCGTGGACACCGACCGGCAGCCGTCCCACGCACGCGCTGCCGCTGCCGGATGCGTTTTGGGATTAGGGAAAGAGAAACGAGATCACCACAGAGAATACAGAGGAAAAGCAGAGAAAGACAAAGATCTTGTTTTTCCTCTCGTTTTTCTCTGTGCGCTCTGTGGTGAAGCTCTGTTTTTTTTCAGGAATGGACAGAACTTATCATGCTGAAACGGATCGCATTCATCGCGTTATGCCTGATCGCGCCGCTAGCGCCTCAGGCGACCCGCGCCCAGACCTCGCCCGCGCCGGTGTCGGCCCTGGCGGCGATTGTGTTGCCCGGCGTCAAAACGCCGCCGTCGGCGTTCGGCGTGTACCTGGGGAATGGACTGGTGCTGACCAACTGGCACCCCTGGACGCTCGACGGGCGCGGCTATACCGCCGATCAGCCGGGACTCTCGCCCAGCCGCCAGGCCCCCGGCTACGACGCCGATGGAGTGACCGATCCCGGCGAAGCGGTGCTGGATGCAGCCGACTGTGCCGGGACGTGGACGCCCGCCGCCCAGGCCGACGCTACCTGCACGCCGTTCGCGTGGTTCGCGGGAGCGGGATTCACCTTCCCCGGCGCGGAGCACGCCTCCGGCGATCCGGTCCCGATCACCGAATTAGTCTATGCCAGCCGCGCGTATGACCTCGCGATCTTCGCGGTCGATGCCGCCGCCGTCGAGGCGCAGGGCGTCCAGGCCGCGTCGCTGAGCCTGATCCCGACCGGGGTGAATTTCGCGGCGCTGGCCGTATCGCCCACCACGGATCAAGCTGCCGCACTCACGCCGGTCACCATCGCCACCGGCACGCCGACCCTGCTGCCTCAGACGGGCTACGCGCTGGCCGGGCCGTGGCGCGTACCGTCGCTGGCGGCGGATCAGCCGACTCTGCCCGCCGGGGCGCCGATCTTCGACGCCGAGTCGGGCGAGTTGATCGGGCTGGTGTGGCGCAGCGGGGGCAGCAAAACCCAGGCGGAGTCGTGGATCAGCCCGGCGGCGGCGTGGGGATCGGACCTGTTCGGCGCAGCAGCGGAGATCGATCACCCCGGTCTGAACGCCGTGCTGAGCGCGGCCCGCACCGCCCCGACCGATGCCCTGCCCACCCTGGACGATCCGCTCGCGCCGGGGCTGGGCAACGCCGGGATCGACGTGCAGCATTACGCGCTCGACCTGGCGTTCGACATGGAACACAACACGCTGAGCGGATCGGCCACGCTGCAAGTCCGCGCTACCGTGCCGCAGTTGGCGACCTTCAGCCTGGACGCCGTCGGGCTGGATGTCACCCGGATCGCCATCGACGACAGCGACGTGCCGTTCGTGGTCAAGGAGCAGAAAGTGATCATCCAGCTCCCCGCCCCGGTGGCCTACGGCACGCGGTTCGAGGTCGCGATCACGTACCAGGCCGCGCCGCAGCCGCTCACCAGCCGCTATATGCCCTATTTCCAGATCGGGATGTTCTTCGCCGGTGGGCGGGTGTCCACGCTCAACGAGCCGGACGGCGCGCGCACCTGGTTCCCCTGCAACGATCACCCCAGCGACCGGGCGGCCTACACGATGCACCTGCGCGTTCCGGCACCGCTGACGGCGGTCGGCAATGGCACGCTGGCCGGGACGACCGATCATGGCGACGGCACGCGCACGTTCGAGTGGGAGATGCCGGAGCCGATGGCGACCTACCTCGTCACGCTGGCGGTAGCCGATTACACCGCCGTCGAGGAGCAAAGCCCGGCGGGCATCCCGATCACGAATTACGTCTATACGGATCGCGCCGCGGCGGGACAAACCGTGTTCAGCTACACCGGGACGGCCCTGGCGCTGCTGCAAGACCAGTTCGGCCCCTACCCGTTCACGAGTTACGGCCACGTCGTGGTGCCCAGCGTGGGCATGGCGCTCGAAACGCAGAGCATGACCACCATGCCCGATACGGTCCTGGATGGCACCGAGGAGGACCTGTTCACGCTGATGGTGCACGAACTGGCGCACCAGTGGTTCGGGGATACCGTCACGCCCAAATGGTGGATCGACATCTGGCTGAACGAGGGTTTCGCCACCTACGCCGAATGGCTGGGCCGCGAGCAGCGCTACGGGCCGGAGTCGGCGCTGGCCGCGCGCGATTACTCCGAGCGGCAGTTGATCGCCGACCAGCGCACTACCCCGCTGGCCGCCCCGGAGGCGGGCGAAATGTTCGGCACGGCCAGCTACGACAAGGGCGCGTGGGTGCTGCACATGCTGCGCGAGCAGATCGGCGACGACGCGTTCTTCGCCCTGCTCCGGCGCTACGTCGAAACCTTCCGGGATCGCCCGGCGACCACGGTCGATTTCTGGCGGCTGGCGGAAGAGGTCAGCGGGCAGGATCTGGCGTGGTTCTTCGAGCAGTGGCTGATGCAGGGCGGCATCCCGCGCTATACGCTGTACTGGACGACCGCCACGGCGGGAGTCAACGTGGACGTGCTGCTGTGCGCCGATCAGCCCGCACCTTACCGGCTGGACCTGCCGCTGCGCTTCAACGACAGCGACGTCTTGTTGACGGTGGACGGTGCTGAAACCCGCGCGGCGTTCTCCACCAGCACGCCCCCCACTACGTTGAGCGCCGATCCCGATCAGGCCGTGCTGGCGCAGGTGTTGGTGCAGCCGATTGCCGAGCTACCGGCAGCGTGCCCGGTCCCATAGGCGCTAATGCTGGTTTATTTTCCATCCGGCCTCACCCCCTGCCCCCCTCTCCAACCGAGTTAGAGAGGGGGAAGGAGCCGGAGAGGCCGAACTTGCATAGAAAGCAGGTA
>CAYRWY010000513.1:0-3786 GCA_964427955.1 uncultured Anaerolineaceae bacterium | reverse complement strand
GGATATGAGCGCCCACCCGGTGGTGTTCTGGGCGCGCGAGGGGTGAGGGGCCGGCACAAGTGGCCCCTACCTGACGAAAAATCATCGTAACCGGAACCCTGCCCGCCTTCAATCCGCCGGGTGGAGGGCCTGACTGACTGCCGAGAACTGATCACTGTTCACAATACTGTTGGCGAACTACGTGCGAGAGCCTACCTCACCCCCCGGCCCCCTCTCCGAGGGCGGAGAGGGGGAGCACGGGCAAATCCCCTCTCCAGACTTGGAGAGGGGATTTAGGGGTGAGGTATGAATTCGCCAACGGCACCGTTCACTGACCACTATTCGCTCAAGGAGGCGCGGTGGACAATCTGAACGCTTTGATCCAACTGGCCGAGAACAACCTGGGCGCGTTTGCCGTGCTCGCGATCCTGCTGCTGATCCGCTACCAGGATCGCCGCGAGGTGCGCCAGTCGGAGGACGCGCAGCGGGATGACGCCAAAGAACAGGCGCTCATCGAGGTGCTGGGCGATTTCGCGCAGAACTTCGCGCAGATGGTGGATGGGTTCGCCGGGACGCTGGCCGATCAGAGTGAAGCCCTGCGGGCGATCTCCGGCAGTCTCGATCACCACGAGGAGTCGCTGGACGGCCTGCTGACCGGGCAGAAGCAGCTTCAAGAGGGCGTGGATCGCCTGCCGGAGCGCATCAGCGGGCGACTGGTGGACGATTTCAACGCGCGGTCCGCGCCGGAAAAGCAGGTGCGCTCATGAGTCTCGATCTGGCGTTCGACGTCGCGCCCGGCCTGCTGGGCGACGAGCTGTACTTCGCGGCGGACGGTCTTGGCATTACGCCCATCACCGGCGCGGAACTGCTGGCGAATCCGGGCCTTAGCGCCTGGACCGGCGACAACCCGGACGGATGGACCGTGACCGGCGAATCCGGCGGCGATCCGGAAGTTACGGAGCGCGATCCGGGGCAGGCGCACGCCGATACGAAGACGGTGGGCGGCGCGGCCAACCTGTACAACTCGGCGACCTCCAACCAACCGATCCTGACGCAGGCGGTGCTGACCATCGGGGGGTGGTTTCGCGCGGCGGGGACGATCAGCCGGTACGTGTCGGGCGTCCTGGCGGTGCGCGATTCCTCCCAGGGCATGAGCAAGACGTATAACGCGGCGGGGGCTTACGCGCACACCGGGCGCGCCTTAGCGACCAATTTCCAGGTGAGAGGGATTGGCACCGGGGTCGATCTGACCCTCGACGATCAGAGTGTCAGGGCGCTGTCGTCGCTGGCGCGGTGGTTCACCCACGCCCGGCCCTACGGGGATTTTGCGGTGGACCTGACGATCCCCGTGGCGTCTTTTCAGGGGGGCGTGGTCTTCAACGCACAGGATGCGTCCAACTATGCGCTCCTGTACTACGACCGCCTGGATGGCAAGGTCACCCTGATCAAAGTGGTCGCCGGGACGGTCACGACGCTCGGCTCGTGGTCGGCTACCTACAGCGCGGGCAAAACCCTGACGGCTCGCCGCCACCAGGATGGCACGCTGGACGTGATCTACAACGGCGTGACGCTGGCGAGCGGGCTGGCCGCGACGGGGTTGGTGGGCCTGCAAGCCGGGCCGTTCCTGACGGAGGCCAGCGGCGTCACGATCAGCCGTTACACGTGGGACGCGAGGAGGGTGTCATGAGCCAGGCGTTGTTCGAAGTGCCGTTCGATCCGGTGGCCCGGCTGCCGCTGCTGCCGACCCAGGCAGATGGCAGCTTTACCCTGTTCGACGCCAGCCCGGTGCAGGGGTGGTGCCTGTGTTACGACGTTTCCGGCACGCCGCCGACGGTGACCGTGCGCGTGGCGACCAGCAGCGCCGGGCTGGCGAGTCTGAAAGCCGACGCCAGCCTGCTCTGGCTGGCGGACGTGGGCAGCCCGGTCCACGACGGGGCGATGAACGGGGCGCAGGCGCAGACCGTGCGCGACTGGCTGCGCGATCACGGCTACAGCGGCGCGGCCTTCGGGCTGGCGATGTCCAGCATCAACGGGGCGCGATCCCGGCGGGCGGTGGTGGCGCTGGTGCTGCACCTGCTGCACGAGGTCAAGATCGACGACATCGAGCGGATCAGCCTCGCGGAGGGGTAGGGGGGAGGTATGCTCTGGCACGTAGGGGGTAGATGATCATCCGCCGTGCCAATCACGGCGTAATCCCGCCCTGCCAGGAGTCCGAGCGAGTCCGCGAACCGCTGCTGTGCCAGGGCCACGCCCGCCGCGGGTATGGCGTTTTCCGACGCATTTCTTATGGGACTCGCTTGTTTATCCGGCCTCGATCCCGTAAAATCTAAGGAGTGAGAACGGGCAGATGCCCCTGATGATGATCAACTACCCTTGGAGGATAAACCCCATGTTGAGCGAGAAAATGCAAGCCGCGCTGAATAAGCAGATCAATGCCGAACTGCATTCGGCGTACATCTACCTGTCGATGTCGGCCTATTTCGAAGACAAGAACCTGAAGGGGTTCGCCAACTGGATGCGTGTCCAGGCCGAGGAAGAAATGGGCCACGTGATGCGCTTCTACAACTTCGTCATCGAGCGGCGCGGGCGCGTGCTGCTGGAAGCCGTCGAGGCCGTGCCGACCGAGTGGGCGTCGTCGATGGCCGTGTTCGAGAACGCCTTCGCGCACGAGCAGAAGATCAGCGGTCTGATCAACAACCTGATGGACCTGGCGCTGAAGGAAAAAGATCACGCGGCGGCCAGCTTCCTCAAGTGGTTCGTGGACGAGCAGGTCGAAGAAGAAGCGAATGCCGATGGCGTGATCCAGCAGTTGAAGCTGGCGGGCGATTCGGGCGCGGCGATCTTCATGCTGGACCGCGAGCTGGCGACTCGTGTCGCCGCTCCGGCGGGCGGCGAAGCCGCGGCGGAATAGCGGCGGTCTACCTCACCCCCCGGCCCCCTCTCCGAGAACGGAGAGGGGGGGCAAGTCCCCTCTCCAGACTTGGAGAGGGGATTTAGGGGTGAGGTTCATCTAATCTTCGCTCCACCCCTCTGGCCGGAAGTAGCGCGTGGGCAGATGTTCTCCCAGCGCCTCTTTGATCGACTCCTTCATGATGTTCCCTGAGACGTGCAGCAGCGTGTCGCCGTACTGCGTGTCGATCCCCATACTGGCCTGGCACGGGTAATGGTGGTGGTGCAGCCCGCTGTCCTCGACGGCCTCGTCCACCGGCGTCCCGATCAGCTTCTCGGCCACGAACCGCGCGCAGCCGCAGCAGGCATCGCGCCGCACTTCGACCGCCGTGATCGTGTGCGTGATCTCATCGACAGCCACGTGGAAGGCGGGCTGGCCGAACACCCGCGCGAAGTCGCGGATCAGCGGATCGTCATAGGCGGTCTTCTGCCGCAGGGTGTTGTAATGCGTTTCGGTCAGCGCGCAGAACGGCTTGGGCGTCACACACGCGACGCCGATCCGGTCCAGCCAGTCGATCAACTGCCGCGCCAGCCCGACCGGCAGCCAGGCGACATTGTCGATGGGCGCGATCACGGCGCGCGCGCCGGTCATCTGCGCGACCGGCGGGATCAGCTCGTTGGCGGCTTTGACTTCGACCAGCGAGAGGATCAGATCGCTGGCGGGCAGTGTCTCCGGCAGGAACTCTTCGGGATAATCCAGGATCGGCGGCAGAATGCGCGGCGTCTCCCAGGCCGCGATCTCCCACCCGGCAGGGCGGTGCTGCCGCAGATTCTCGACGTGCCGCCAGCCGTACTCCCCGGTGACCAGGACCAGAATCCGCATGGGCGGGACCTTTCGTGGTTTTGAAGACGGTTGTT
>CAYRWY010000512.1:0-3795 GCA_964427955.1 uncultured Anaerolineaceae bacterium | reverse complement strand
CTGCTGCGCCTGCTGGCCTTTCTCGAAGCGCCGACGCGCGGCACGATCCGGTTTGGGCCGCGGCAGATCGCGCATCCCGCGCTGGGCATCGCCGACCGCCGCCAGGTGACGATGGTCTTTCAGCGCCCGGTGCTGCTCTCCCGCAGTGTGCGGGCGAACGTGGCCTACGGGCTGCGGCTGCGCGGTCAGCGGGACGGCCACCAGCGGATCAACGAGATGTTGGCCCGCGTCTCGCTGTCCAATCTGGCGAAGGCCCAGCCGCGCACGCTGTCGGGCGGCGAAATGCAGCGCGTGGCACTGGCGCGGGCACTGGTGCTGGAACCGCGTGTCCTGCTGCTCGACGAGCCGACCGCCAACCTGGACCCGCACAACGTCCGGCTGATCGAGGACCTGCTGCGCGAGCAGCATTCACGCTTCAACACGACGCTGGTGATCGTGACGCACAATGTCTTTCAAGCCCGGCGGCTGGCGACCCGCGTCGCGCTGCTGCTGGACGGGCAGATCGTCGAGGTTGCCCCGGCGGAGGCGTTTTTCGGCGCCCCGCGCGATCCCCGTACTGCCGCTTTCATCTCCGGCGAATTCGTCTATTAGGGCTTTCTGCTAAGTACAGACAAATTGGTAATTCGGGATGGGTAGGGGCAGAACTTGCTCTACCCAGGGCGCGCCCCTACACCGGCGTTTCCGCTGCGCCGCTCCCCCTCGCCACCGGGTGGAGAGGGGGGCGGGGGGTGAGGTAAAGTGCCGAACAGTGAGTTTGGTTATCTACGCAAGGATCAGTGAAAAACATTGAGCGCCGGTCACGTGGATCGGCGCTCAGCGTTGGTGATGACAGATTGACATCGCCGGTCGAAATGCCCCACTCAGTGTAAGCCGGTCACGAGTCCATCTCCAGTGTCGTCCAGCATGTCGCTCTGCAATTGTTGGACACTTTCCAGCAGCCAGAACGCAGTTTCGACATCCCCACAGCCATTTTCTATCGTGACCAAGATTTCGACTTCCACCTCTAATTGTCCAGCCAGTTCGGCACGCGATAAGCCTAAGGTGTGCCGGTAATGTCGAATACGATGCCCAATGAATCTGACTTGTTGTTCGGTGTTCAGATCGGGTTTTTCGAGGAGTATCTGTCGGTAGCGTTCGAGTGATTGTTTACCCAGGCCAGGACATTCGTCTGGCGGCGGACACAGCAGTTCATCAAGCGACTCGGCAAATAGCTCCTCAGCAGGAATCGAAGGCGGCGAGGAATCAAAAGGCGGACTTAGGGATAATTGATCAAATTCCGGGTCAGTTTGCATCATCCGCAGCAGCGAAAGATAGTCTCTGGTCGTGTTATCGGGTGGTATCGCGCGGCTGGGAAAGACGTCAGACTGGATGCATGGGATACCTCTGGAAAGCAAAATACTTAACCACTGGCCTAGTCGCTCGTCAAATTCCTGGTCAATGACCTCGTGATCCGGCGTGACGATGACCAGCAGACTGGAACACTGTCGCAGCGCCATCTCTAATTCTTCGGTGACATACGGCGATCTTCCCAGCGATGACCATACTGAATCGGACATCCTGCTCAATTCACGCAGAATGAGCCGTACCGACTCGGTATCCCGCTGACTGTAGCTGATGAATAGATGAGCCATAATCTTATTCCCCTAGTGCCGGGGTGTGTACCGCCACCGCCTGGACACACACGCTTCACAAGTTGTTTCATTCTATCATTGGATTGACCTGGGGAAAAAACTGAGGGTACTACCAGGGGAGATCTGATGACCTCCTGGTAGTACCCGCAGCCGTAGCACTGGCGGAGTTCTCTCACTCAGTCTGTCCAACCGAGATCGCGTGACATCTTCTGACGGAGTTCGCGCAGCGCCAGGCTTTTTTCCTTGCGCGCCAACTCGTAGGTGATGCCGAGCTTCTCAGACACTTCGTGCAGACTCAGGCCATGCTGAAACCACAGGGTCAGAACTTCGCGGCGGCGGGGGGGGAGCGTTTTAAGGCGATCCAGGGCAACGTTGTAAAGTTCCTGCTGCTCAAGTTCCGAAAAGCTGCCGTCTTGACTATCGTCTTTCAATGACTGGGGCATTTCGACTAACGATGTCTGGTGGCCGCTGGCTTGATAAGTCTTGATAATTTCCCGTTTGGTTATGGTCGAAACAAAAGTCTCAAAGGGTTTGCCATCCTGGTACGTATATTTGCCGTCGCGCACCGCCTTCATCAGGACGAACGCTACGTCCTGGCAGACATCGTCCCGGAGATGGGCGGCGACCCGGCGGCTGATCATGCACCGGACGAATAAGTATCCCCGTTCCTCCCACCACACCCTGAAACCATCAAGACGCGCTGTGACCTCTGGGTTAGTTGCAGAGAGAATTTCCTCCAATGCTTTGTGGTTCCCCGGTCGGTCTGCCATAGATGGACTCCTTTCCCCTAACTGGCAACTGGCCGAGGCCCTTCAAAGCTGGGCCGGCCCTCTGTTGAGTTGTTAAATGGCTGGGCAAAAAGCCCTTCTAATCTACTATATGGGCTTTGGTCGAATTTTGTGACGAATTGGAGTTGTTTTGGGTTCACATTCCCAGCATAGCACGGCTGGGAGGCGAACCAAGACCTAATATTTGAGGGTCGGTGCTAATCCAGCCGCAGCAGCAGCCCCGTCGCGTCGTCGTGGGTCTTCATGCGCGGGTAGCGCTCGTGATCGAGATCCTCGGCTTCAGCCGCGCGGAGCTGCGTCGTATACTGCGCCAGGGACTGCTGGCGCAGCAGCCGTCCCAGGTGCGCCTGGCGCTGGTCCATCAGCGCGCTCGCCTCGGCGGGATCGTCGGTGAACACCTCGCGGGCGCTGGCGGGCCATTCCAGACCGTCGGTCATCACGCATACCAGCGCCGCCCCGTCCAGATCCACCTGGCCGGTATGGACGAAGTAGCGGAACTCCGGCAGGCCGTCGATCACGCCGACACCCTGGTTGGGTTGGGGGAGTCCGAACTCGTCCACGAAATTGTGGTTGAGCGCGCTGTCCAGGTTGAAACGCTGGACTTCGGGCAGCTTGGTGAGCTGCTGGAAGCTCAGATCCGGGTAGTAACCGCGCATCTTCAGCGCCGTGCGCAGCAGCGGATTCTGGGCGATCCGGTTGCCGGTCGGCAGCACCACGCGCCCGTCGTCGTACACCACGACCAGCAGGGTATCTCCGGCGTGGGCGAAGCGCAGGCGGCGTTGGACCGGGTCGATCTCCACCAGGGTGATCACGCTGGCGGGCAGTCCCAGCCGCACCAGGCGCGGATCGCGGCGCAGCGGGGCGTAGATTTCTTCGGGGAAGCCCAGCCGTTCCAGCGTCAGCGCACCGAACAGCCGGATCAGCTCGCGGCCCAGGTCGGCGTTGGCCTCGACCAGCAGGGTGCGCAGTTCGGCGGGCATCCCCGCCCCGATTTGCCGGGACAGCGAGTCGCGGGCCACGCGCGCCGAATACGCCGCCGGAGTCAGCGGGCCAGGCAGCGTGTCCAGGTAAGTCCGGAGCGGAGGCGGAGTCAGGCGCGTGGTAGCCCCATCGATGGCGGCCAGGACCAGGCTGTCACCCAGCGGACCGGCTTGCATGGCGATCCAGGTATCTTCGTTGAGACGGCCCGGCACGCCCTGGCTGACGATTTCGAGGGAGGTCATACGCCCGATCCTTTCGTGAGTGGCAACAAAAAAGGCATTCCGCTGGAATGCCTCGTGTTGGAGCGGGTAACGAGATTCGAACTCGTGACATCCAGCTTGGGAAGCTGACGTTCTACCGCTGAACTATACCCGCAACTCTGCCGTTATTATACG
>CAYRWY010000511.1:0-3825 GCA_964427955.1 uncultured Anaerolineaceae bacterium | reverse complement strand
TTCCCCTGTCATGTACGGGGCGGGACATTGAACTGACAACTGCAAACTGTTCACTGAGGATTGACCCATGAGCATCGACCTGATCCTGAACAACCCCAACCTGCTCCCCCGCGAGGACGTCCGGATCGTCAGCGTGACGGCCACCCCCTACCCCGACCGGCGGCGGATCAAGGTCGAGGTGGAGATCACCCCGTTCCGCGAGCGCCCGAACCTGGAGATCAGCCTGCACGACGCCCAGGGCCGGATCGCCGCCAGTTCGAGCGTGATCGCGCTGATGCAGTTCAAGACGGCCTTCAACCTGCACCTGCGCAGTCCAGAAGACCCGGCAGGACTATATATTGTGAGAGTATTGTTATATTATGAAGATATTCAGACAGCGCAGGATACTCGTCAGACAGAATTAACTATTCCCGCCGCCCAGTCCTGACAATCAACGCTTGGGCGACCCTGTAAAATCAGGTATACTAGTCCGTACTCGTGGCGCGCCATAAGGGGCTGCTCAATACCGTGTCCAGAAAAAAGCTCGGTAAGTACGAAATCATAGACCGCATCGGTCGGGGCGGAATGGCAGAGGTCTACCGGGGCTACCACGCCGCGCTGGACCGCTACGTCGCCATCAAGCTCTTGCACCCCTTTTTGGCGGACGATCCGGAGTTCAAGGATCGCTTCGAGAACGAGGCCCGCAACGTCGCCCGGCTCAAGCACCCCAACATCGTCCAGGTCTACGACTTCGACTACGACGAGGACGGCGAAAGCTACTACATGGTGATGGAGCTGATCAACGGCCCGACCCTCAAGGACCGGCTGTTCGATCTGGGGTCCGTGGGCAGCAAATTCTCCATCCTCGAATCGATCCGGATCGTCAAGAGCGCCGCCGAGGCGCTGGCGTATGCGCACCAGCGCGGCATGATCCACCGCGACGTCAAGCCCGCCAACCTGATGCTCGACGAAGATGGACGCGTGGTGCTGACCGACTTTGGTATCGCCAAAATCGTGAGCAGCGCGCAGTTCACCGCGAGCGGCGGCATGGTCGGAACCCCCGCGTACATGGCCCCCGAACAGGGCCTGGGCGAAGCGGGCGACGAACGATCCGACATCTATTCGCTGGGCGTGATCCTGTACCAACTGCTCGCCGGACGGCTGCCCTACGACGCCGATACCCCCCTGGCGATCATTCTGAAGCACGTCAACGAGCCACTGCCGATGCCCAGCCAGTTCGCCCCCGGCCTGGCCGAGGACCTGGAACGCATCGTCTGCAAGGTGCTCGAAAAAGAGCCGGAACACCGCTACCAGACCGCGATCCAGTTCGCGCAAGATCTCAGCCTGCTGGACGAGCAGGGCCGCCGCCGTCCCATGTTCGACGCGCTGACGGGAATGGTCACGGAGTCGATCCCGTCGCCGTTCGATACGCGGCCCGATCCGCCGTCCGCCGCACAGCGTGCCACGCTGACCGCTGCCGCCGAAAAAGCCGGGCTGAACGACATCACGCCGGTCACGCCGCCGGGTAAGATTACGCTGCCCAAGCGACCGAGCGAACCGGCGACGACCGCCACCGGACGGCTGCGCTCGACGACGGTGATCAGTCTCGCGAGCGGCATCCTGGCGCTGACGCTGCTGCTCCTGGCGGTTTTTGGCGGCGACAAATCGCCGTTTGCCGGGCTGTCGAAAGACCGAAAGACCGACACGCCCGAATGGACTCAGACCGCGCTGGCCCTGCTCCCGGCAGAGACTCCGACTCCCAACGGCGGCGAACCGACCGATCTGCCGGTGCGCAAGCCCAGCCCGACCCGCGCGCCCACCCGGTCGCCAGCGCCGGGCGAAAGCCCGACCACCATGCAGGAGCCGAGTCCGACGATCACCGAGACGCCGACCCCGACGCCGACCGACACCCTCACGCCCACGCCGACGAGCACCGTGACCCCGTCGGTCACGCCGACTCAGACGCCCACGGCGACGCCCTCGCCCAACCTGACCGGGACGGCGCTGGCGGCGTTCTACGAGACGCAGGCCGCGGCGACGCCAACCCCCAACATGACCCAAACGCTGGCCGCGTGCGATTTCGAGTACATCGTGGTCCAGCCGGAAAAGTACGACCGGCCTCCGTCGGCCAATGATTCAGGCAACCCACGCCTGATCCCGGCGGGCAAGGACTTCACCTTCGACATCGTGTTCCAGAACGTCGGAAGCTGCGACTGGCCGACCGGCGCACGGCTGACCTACAACGAAGAACTCACGCTGAATCCGGACGATTCGGTGAACCTGGACGCCCTCAAGACCGAGTGCCCGAACGACCTGCGGCCCGGTCTGAATTTCGCGCGCCAGGAGCAGCCCAATTTCTACCTCACGTCCGGCGCCAAGATTCTCGACGACTCCGCCCCGCTCACCTTCACCGGGACCGCGCCGAATATCTTCGGCTGCTATTACGGCGTGTGGGATCTGCTGTATCCGAACAGCACCGTCCCGATGGGCCGCCCACTGCTGCTCACAATCCGGGTGTGGGGCAGCGGATGATATGCGGCGCAGTCTGGTTTTGCTCGCCGCGATCTTGATCAGCGCCCTGCCGGGCCGGATGGAAGCCTCCGACGCGCGGGCGACGTTCGACGCCTGGCTGACCTATCCCCTGCACCTGCGCAGCGAACCCACCCGCCCGGCTCCCGCGATCCAGGCGCTGCCCGCCGGAACGGGGCTGACCCTGAGCGGACGCACCGCAAACACCGGGTGGCTGTTGGGCGAGACGGACGAGGTCCGCGGCTGGGTCCCGGCGGAATTCGTCTCCTTCCGACCGGGCTTCGATCCCACCACCCTGCCAATCAGCCACGAGCGCGCCACCCTGAGCATCCACCAACCGGAAGACGTGCCGGGGACGGACATCGTCGATCTGGCGGGCACCAATCCCCTGTACGTGCAGACGCGTGCCGCGGCGATTCACCTGGACGCCTACCCGATCCTGCCGACCGCGCTGACCCAGGCGCGGGCGATCTTCGCGCGCGGGCAGCAGGCCGGACGATCCCCCGCGGTCGTGTCCAGAACCGGGGACTGCAACTCGACCGAATGGCTGTTCCTGCATCCCTTCGGCGAGGATCAGTACGACCTGGGGCCGTACACCGACCTGCAAGGGGTGGTCGATTACTTCGGGACGTCGTTCGCCCTACCGACCTACGCCGCGTACAACGGCCTGAACGCCGCCGCCGTGCTCGATCCGATCTGGTCGAATCCGGAGGTCTGCCAGCCCGGCGAAACCCCGCTGGACTGCGAACTGCGCGTGCACAACGCCAGCGTGCTGGTGATCATGTTCGGCACCAACGACATGATCGTGCTGTCGCCGGAGGAATACGACGCGGCGCTGCGCCACCTCCTGAACGTGACGCTGGACGCGGGCGTGATCCCGCTGCTGAGCACCTTCCCGCGGCACCTGGCGTTTCCCGACCGCTCGATTCTGTACAACCAGATCGTGGTCCGCGTCGCGCTGGACTACGACATTCCCCTGCTGAACCTGTGGCTGGCGCTGGAACCGCTGCCCATGCACGGCATCGACGACGACGAGTTCCACCTGAACGGACCGATCACCCGCGCGGGCGATCTCAGCCGCGCGGACAATCTGCAAACCGGCTCCCCCCTGCGGAATCTGGTCACGCTGCAAGCGCTGGATGTCATCGAGACGGACGCGCAATTCCTTGTTGGTCTGACGCAGTTTCTGTTCGGCATTCCAGCGTTCGCTGATGTCGCGGAAGAGGATGAGGAATCCCGACGAGTCGTAACGGTTCTTGAGCGGCGTGATGCTGATATCGAAATAAACCCCATCCAACCGTTGACTCGGCACCTCGC
>CAYRWY010000510.1:0-3831 GCA_964427955.1 uncultured Anaerolineaceae bacterium | reverse complement strand
CGTCGTCGCCATCCTGGGCAGCATCGACATCGTGTTGGGCGAGTTGGATCGATAGGAGCACCCTATGTACGGATCAGGAATCGTGCGTGGCCTGGGCGTCACGTTGAAACACCTCATCAACACTTATCTCGAAGACTTCCAATGGCGTTTCCAGCGTCAAAAAGAAGCCTTCCCGCTGCGCCAGGGTCTTCAAACGCGGGGGATCTTCACGGTGGAATATCCCGAAGAAAAACTGGCCGTGCCGGAACGCTTCCGGTTCATTCCCTTCCTGGTGGTCGAAAATTACGATCACCCGGAGCGGTCCGGCCATGACTGGTGCACAAGCTGCGGCATCTGCGCCAAAGTCTGCCCGCCGCAGTGCATCTGGATCGTGCGCGGCACCGACGCGGCCACCGGGCGTCCCAAGCCGGAGCCGGAGGAATTCTACATCGACATCGACGTGTGCATGAACTGCGGGCTGTGCGCGGAATACTGCCCGTTCGACGCGATCAAGATGGATCACGATTACGAGCTGGCCAGCTACGACCGCACCAGCGCGCACATCTTCAACAAGCAGCGGCTGAGCAAAGAATTCCGCTACTGGCAGTCCATCGCCCCGACCCGCGCCGAAGAAGAAGCCCAGGCGCGCGGCGGCTGGGAACACAAGGACGTGCTCAAGCAGCGCGAAAAGGAAGCCAAAGCCAAAGCGGCGGCCAAGCCCGAATCCCCGGCCAGCTAGCGTGTGTTATGCACTGTTAGCCCCTATCCCCTTCCCCTCTGGCCCCGCCCACGACGTGGGGAGGGATTTTGGGGAGGGGCTAACGCCATCCCACAACGGCACGTTAAGTGCAGATGCTGTTGGCGAACTACGTGCCAGAGCATACCTCACCCCCCGGCCCCCTCTCCAGACTTGGAGAGGGGATTAGGGGTGAGGTATGAGTTCGCCAACAGCATCAGTGCATGACAGACTCTAGTGTTTTTGACATCACCGTCTTTCAGATAGCCAGGCGGATCGGCTTGGCCTGATGAAGGCTACCGGCCACCTTTGCCCCCTCAGCGGGGTGTTCGATAGATGCACCTGCTTACCCGTTCCCCCGTCCACCCTGCGGGGCGCTGCCCAGGCCAGAGACTAGCCGTGGTATACCACCAAGATGCGGAAATGTTGTTCCCGGCGCGTGCCATCGAGGCCCTGCGTTTGCTGCGCGGCGATCCCTGGCGTGCGCTGGTCGAACAGGTCATGCGCCAGCCTGAGACCGATCCGGACGTGCTGGCTTTCACGTTGATGATGATCCGGTTGGGCAACTGCCTGGGCTGCCGGTCCGACAGCTACCGGGCTATGCGCGGCTGCACGCTGTGCGCCCAGCAGACCATCGCGCGGTTCAAAGGCCCGGATGAAGAATTAGTCCACCTGTGGGAAGAAGCCCGCGCCGAGGTCACCACCTGGCTCGCCCACGGACACGAGTGAATGGAGAAAAGATCACATGGAGATCAAGCCCACCCTGATTGACCTCCTGAACGACATCCACCAGGAGGTTCACCACTTCGTCGATCACCTGAGCGCGGCGGAACGCGCGGCGCTGGGGGAACCGGATCACTGGGAAGCGAAAGACCTGATCGGCCACCTCGCCACCTGGAAAGATCGCATGATCGACACGCTGGACGCGATTGGACGCGGCGAAGCACCCCCGTCGTACGGCGATTTCGAGCACGCCAACGCGATCATCTTCAAAAGTCACCGCGATCAGCCCTGGGAGATGGTGATCACGCTCCTCGAAGCCGCGCACACGCGCATGATCCGCTATCTCGAAGCCACGAGCGAGGCAACGCTCACCGATCCGGAGCGCGATCCGCGGCGATCCGGGCGCAGTCTGTGGCGCTGGATCGTCGATATTGCCGCCCATCACCCGCTGGAACACCTGGCGAACTACCGGATCACGCGCGGGCAGCCCGATCAGGCCGTCCGGTGGTGGGAGACCTTCCTCCCCAAACTGACCGGGCTGACGGATGAAATCCGCTGGCGGACCATCAACCTGTACCAGATCGCCCTCGTCTACACTGCCGCCGGGGTTCCGGACAAGGCGGTAGCCACGCTGGGCGAGATCTTCCAGCTCCGCCCCGAATTGATCGAGCGCCTGGGACCCGATCCGGGGTTCGATCCGCTGCGCGGGCGGGACGATTTCCAGGCCTTGTTCCCCCCGCGCGGGATCAAGGACAAGCTGATCGACCTGATCCAGATCGCGCACCAGGAGGAACTCGCCTTTTTGTCCAGGCTCACCGACGCGGAGCGGGCGGTCGCCGGCACCGCGCAAGCGTGGTCTGCCAGGGACCTGATGGGCCACATCATCACCTGGGCGGAGCGCGGTATCGACCGGCTCGATGCGGCGGCGCGCGGCGAACCGCTGCCGGATTACGGCGAGATCGATGCGGCCAACGCGCAGATCTTCGCCGAAAACGCCGCCAAAACCTGGGACGACCTGCGCTCGATGATCGATCAGGCCTGCACCCGGACGACCGCGTACATCCAGGCCGCCGACGAAGCCGATCTGACCGACCCGGAGCGGTCGCCGCTGAAAAACAAGCGCCCGCTGTGGCAGAATCTCGTGGGAGGCGCCGTCACCCATGCCCTGCTCCACCTGGCGCAGTACGACGCCGAGCATGGCCGGGCGGACCATGCTACGCCGCTGCAAGAGCGGATCGCGCAGCAACTGCTGGCGCTGGACGATGCGCCGAAGTGGCACGCCAACACGACTTACAACCTGGCGTGTTATTACGCGCTGGCCGGGCTGAAGGCGCCCGCGATTGCGAAACTCGGCGAGGCGCTCAAGCTCGATCCGGGCCTGACCGAGTGGTCCACCCAGGACTCCGATCTGGCCTCGATCCGGGATGAAGCCGGATACAAGGCGCTGTACACCGCCTGATCAACCTCTCGGCCCCTGCCGCCACGCAGGGGCTTTTTTACTGACAAAACCCCGAACACATGTCTTATAATCAGATACATCACTCACAAGCAGGGAGACGATTCTGATGGGCATGAAAGAAAAACTGATCCACTTGATTCAGGAAGTACACCAGGAAGAACAGGCGGTGATGGCGCTGTTCAGCACGACCGAGCGCACTGCCACCGGCTCGGCGCAGGCGTGGAGTCTGAAAGATTTGATCGCGCACGTCATCGTCTGGCAAGACCGCATGATCGACGGCTTCGAACTGGCCGCGCGCGGCGAACCCCGCCCCACGTATGGGCCAGATGACGACGAGAACCTCAAAATATTCGAGGCCAACCAGCACAAGAGTTGGGATGCCATCGGCCAGATGATCGACGCCTCCAACGCCCGCCTGCTGGATTACGTCCGGGCGGTCCGCGAAGAAGACCTGACCGATCCGGCGCGATCCGTCCTCAAGAACGAGCGGCCCCTGTGGCATAACATCACCGGGACGACCGCCTCTCACGCGCTGCTCCACCTGGCGCAGTACTGCGCGAACCACGGCCAGGCGGCCTACGCGACTCCCATGCAGGAACGGATCGCCGAGCGGCTGATCGCGCTGGACGCTACGCCGTCGTGGCGCGCCGGTGCGATCTACAACCTGGCGTGTTATTACGCGCTGGCCGGGCTGAAGGCGCCCGCGATTACCAGGCTCGGCGAGGCGCTCAAGCTCGAACCCGGCCTGACCGAATGGTCCACGAAGGATGCCGATCTCACGGCGATCCGCGATGAGGCCGGGTATAAGGCGCTGTACGCGTAGGGCGTACGGGCCGTCAATTTAAGGCTTTCTGAGGCTATCCCGGCCTCACCCCCCGCCCCCCTCTCCATTCGAAAAACACAATGGAGAGGGGGAGATTGCCACGCCGGAAAA
>CAYRWY010000509.1:0-3841 GCA_964427955.1 uncultured Anaerolineaceae bacterium | reverse complement strand
CCTCACCCCCCGACCCCCTCTCCACCCGGTGGCGAGGGGGAGCGGCGCGGTGGAACCGTTGGTGTAGGGGCGGTTAACGATTTAGTGCATGATCCTGGCGTTGAACCCCCACCCAACCTCCCCCATGCATGAGAGAGGGGCAAGTTCAGAATCGGGCGCAGCAAGCAGCGCCCCTAACCCTGTGGCTAGAGAAAAAACCATGCGCCTCATCGACACCCACTGCCACCTTGATTTCGACACGTACGAAGATGTGCGCGAGGACCTGCTGCGCGAAGCTGCCGACGCCGGAGTGACGCGCCTGATCAATCCCGGCACCGACGTGCCCCGCTCGCAGGCGGCGGTCGCGCTGGCCGAGGCGTTTCCGGGGGTCTGGGCGGCGGTAGGGATTCATCCCAACAGCAGCGCCGATTTCACCGGGACGCTGCCGGAAGAAATCCAGCAACTGGCGGAACACCCCCGCGTGGTCGCCATCGGCGAGATCGGGCTGGACTATTACCGCGACTCGTCGCCCCACGACGTCCAACGCCGGGCGTTCGAGGCGCAGCTCACCCTGGCTGCCGCGCGCGGCCTGCCGGTGATCATCCACAATCGCCAGGCCGACGACGACGTGCTCGACGTACTGAGCGCGTGGATCGCCGGGCTGCCCGCCGCGCTCAAGTCGCGGCCCGGCGTGCTGCATTCCTTCTCCGCCCCGCTGGCAGTCGCCGAACGGGCGCTCGATCTTGGTTTTTATCTCGGCTTCACCGGCCCGGTCACCTACAAGACGGCGGACGACCTGCGCCACATCGCCGCGCGCGTGCCCGCCGACCGGATTCTCGTGGAAACTGACGCCCCCTTCCTGACTCCCCATCCTTACCGGGGCAAGTTCCCCAACCACCCCGCCTACGTGCGCTTCACCGCGGAACGGATCGCGGCGCTGCGCAGCATGACGGACGAGGAGTTCGCGGATCAGACGACCGCCAACGCCGAGCGGTTGTTCGGTCTGGATCAGGAAGCAGAGAGGAACAGCGATGGAAGCAGCAGCCTATGAGAAGCTGAAACGGGCCATATTTCCCACCACGTTCGCGGAATGTGAAGCCGGGGTCGATGCCCGGCTGGTCCCGCTGTTGACGGACGACGAGCGCCGACAACTGGCGGACCTCGTCATGGGTGCGCTGGACGACAACCCGCGCGCCATCGAACTGGCCGGGCTGCTCAAACTGAAAGCCGCTGCCGAACCTCTCAAGCGCCACCTGATCCCCCGCTGCAAAACGAACCAGCAGCGCTCGTTGAAGGTCATGGCCGCCGCGGCCCTGTACGTGATCGAAGGCTTCCCGGAAGCTGAGGACATCATTCTCGAAATAGCCCGCACCAAGGGCCGACGGCACCTGCCGGAAGTGCCGGGGATGCTGGCCTGGCTGAAACCCCCTACCCCCAAGGTAGCTTTTTTTCTGCTGGGCGAAGTCGAACGCTGGTGCGCGGAGGCCAGCCCCCACCAGGCCACCGAGGCCATGATGGCACTGATCACCCTGGCTCACCTGTTCGGGCCGGAGACGCCGATTGGGACGCAGTCATTGGCCCTCATGCAGGGCATCCACCTCACCCGGCAGCCTTATACCGAGGAAATCCGGGGCCTGTCCCGGCTGGTTCGCGAGCAGTTTTCGTCCTAGCACCGGATGAGAGAGGTTACGATGCGCCACAAGATTGGACTATGTCTCCTGCTGCTGCTCAGCCTACTCCTGGGGATGATGCCTGTGTCTGCTCAACCTGAATCTGCCTACAAGATTATCGGTTATTACCCCTCGTGGGGCGTCTACGACCTGGGCTACCGGGTCACGGACATCCCCGGCGCGATGCTCACCCACATCAACTATGCGTTCGCGAAGGTCTCCGACGAGGGCGAATGTATCCCCGGCGACGAGGGTCAAGCGCTGGCGGGGAATTTCACCCAGCTTCAGCGGCTCAAGGCGCAGTACCCGCCCTTGAAGACGCTGATCTCGGTCGGCGGCTGGTCGTGGTCCGACCAATTCTCGGACGCTGCGCTAACCGCCGAGTCCCGCGCGAAGTTCGCCCGCTCGTGCGTGGCGTTCATGCAGCAGTACGGCTTCGACGGGATCGACATCGACTGGGAATATCCGACCGGCGGCGGGATGATCCCCGGCGCGGGACGCCCGGACGATACCGTGAATTTCACGCGGCTGCTGGCCGAACTGCGCGCGCAGCTCGACGCGCAAGGTGCACAGGATGGCGTCCACTACCTGTTGACCATCGCCGCGCCGACCGGTCCCGGCAATTACTCCAAAATCCAGCTCGACCAGATTCACCCGTACCTGGACTGGATCAACGTGATGTCCTACGACTTTCACGGCAGTTGGGACACGATCACCAATTTCAACGCGCCGCTCTACAGTCCGGCGAACGACCCGGCGGCGGGCGCGAACACCGATGCGGCCCTGTCGGCCTATCTCGCGGCGGGCATTCCGGCGGAAAAGCTGGTCGTGGGCGTACCTTTCTACGGGCGCGGGTGGATCGGGGTTGCCGATCACCAGCACGGCCTGTACCAACCGGCCAGCGGTCCGACCACGCCGGACGCCTTCAGCTACCGGGACATCGTGACGGACTACTTGAACCGCTACCCGCGCTACTGGCAGGACGAGGCCCAGGTGCCCTGGCTGTACAGCGCCGAAGATGGGATCATGATCAGCTACGACGATCCGGAGTCGCTGGCGATCAAGGCAGCCTACGTCAAGGATCACGGCTTCGGCGGCGTGATGTTCTGGGAACTCAGCCAGGACAGCGCGGATCATGCCCTGCTGCGGGCGCTCGCCGACACGCTGGGCACGCCGTAAGTTCCCGGTTGCCAAGTCGTCGCGATTTCGGCTAGACTCAGGTAGAACACTGGTTCGCTTTGTGGAGGAAAAGCCATGACGACCTATCGCTACACGCATACGCGCCTGCTGGTCGATGATCTGCCCGCGTGCGTCCGGTTCTACCGGGATGTGCTCGGCTTCACGCCGGTCTTCGGCGACGAAAACAACGTCTACGTCGAGTTTGCCACGGGGGACGTCATGCTGTCGCTGTACTCGCGCGCTTTGATGGGCGCCGTGACCGGACACGAGGGCCACCACGGCACCCAGGACCGGCTGCTGCTCTCGCTGGCCGTCGAAAACGTGGACGCCAGCTACGAGGAGTTGAAGTCGAAGGGCGTGGAATTCGTCGTCCCGCCGACGGATCGCCCGGTCTGGGCGCTGCGCACCGCGCACTTTCGCGATCCGGACGGGAACCTGATCGAGATCAATCACGGCATTCCGATGGGTGAATGAGGGACAGGCCGATGAAACGGATGTGGCGTGCCGGACTGGTCTCCGGCCTGATGGTGGTGATCGTGCTGGCGGGACTCATCCCCGCCGCAGCGCAGAGCGGGGATCGCATCTCGCGGCCCGGCGTGTACCAGGGCTATTCCGCGCCCCTGTACGACGGGTGGCAGCGTTTCTCGCAGTACGTCGCCGTGCGCGACGGGACCAGGCTGGCGGTGGACATCTTCCGCCCGACGCTAAACGGGCAGCTCGTCGAAGACCCGCTCCCGGTGATCTGGACGCACCACCGCTACCACCGGGCGAACGTGGAAAACGGCCAGGTCAAGTCGATTCTGGACCAGGCCCCGGCCCTGCAAACCCTGGTGAGCTACGGGTACGTGGTGGCGGCGGTGGACGTGCGCGGCGGCGGCGCGTCGTATGGGACGCGGCAGGGCGAATTCACGCGCGAGGAGTCCCAGGACGCCTACGACATGACCGAATGGTTCGCGGCGCAGCCCTGGAGCACGGGAGCCATCGGCATGTATGGCCTGTCGTACCTGGGCATC
>CAYRWY010000508.1:0-3852 GCA_964427955.1 uncultured Anaerolineaceae bacterium | reverse complement strand
CTTGATCGCCGCGCCGACGATCTCGCCCTCCGGCGTCTCCCAGAGGTGCGTCTGCGCGCCCCAGTTCGGGTTCGCGCGCTCGGCGTCGAAGACGTACCAGTAGGAGCCTTCCCAGCGCCGCGTTTCCCAGTTCAATTCGCGGCCCGTCAGGGCATAGGTGTCGATCAAAAACTGGCGCAGCCGCAGGGCGTCGGCTTCGCCGCGCAGCGGGCGGTCGATGCAGTAGGTGATGGGTGGTATGGTCATGGTCTCTCCTCTGTGATACAACAAAAAAACACCGCAAGCTGACAAACGCCTGCGGTGGGATCACACGCTGATTATGAAATTTCCAGGATCGGCAGGCGCAATACGACAAGTCTGCCGCCGCGGGAAGCGCGGGGCCAAAAACCTGTCGCAGTAGGGTGCCTGCTAGTGAATCATCGGGTCCTGGAATTCCTCAAAGACTGCCCGCCAGTATACTGGCGCCCGTCACTATACTGGCGGGCGGGCAGCGTGTCAAGGGCGGCCTGCCGGGTAACCGCTGATTCCCCGCTGGATGCCTGGCGGTCCCGGTAGCAAAACCACTTTTTGGGTATACTGAAAATAGCAGCCGCCGGGTGAGGCTGATTTTGCTGAGGAGAAACGAGCGATGAAGAAAACGTGGTTCGGAGTCGTGCTTGTATTTGCGTTGTTGGGCGCTGCACTCGGCGTCCCCGCCCACCGGGCTGCCGCGCAGGGTAGCACGCTGCCGCCGACGATCATCAGCTTCGGCTGCGATCTGACCTCGATTACGGTCGCAGACGCCGAAGCGGGCCAGACGACGGCGACCCTGTCCTGGGTCACGGTCGGGCTGACCGATCCGTACCGCCTGGTGGTGTATGCCTATCAGGTCGATCAGTGGCAGTGGCTGCTGCCTGCCGACACCACCCCGCTGAGCGCCAGCGGAGAGGTGGAGATCACCGTCACCCATCCGGGTAATTTCGGCCTGCCCACCTATGCCCTGATGATCTTGAACGGGCAGACGGTGGTCGGCCAGCAGATCGTAACGATTCCCTACGATACGGGTGAGCCGACCCAGCCGGAGATCGTCAGCCTCTCCAGCACGGTGCAGGACGTCGCGGCCTATGCGGTCGCCAACGGCACCGCCCAGGTGCCCGTCTCGTGGGAAGTGACGGATCGGGCCCCCTACAGCAACCTCGTCTTCGAGCAGGTGCTCGAAGGAGGCCGGACGGTCTCAGTCGAGCTGCCGCGCACGAACCTGTGGGTGCCGTCGCAGGGCAGCGGGGTTGTCGCGCCGATCATGCCCGCCGTCGGCCAGCCGATCCGGCTGCGGCTGCGGATCGTGAACATGCTGGATGACAGCACCCTCGCCGAGCAGGATCTCGCGCCGATCACCGTCAGCGGATCGCTGGTGCCGCCGTCGCCGACGCCGGTCAGCGTGCCGCCGACCGCCGTGCCGGGCACGTCCGCCGCGCGGGTGATCTACTTCACCGCCGCGCCGGAAGTCGTCGCGCGGGGGGGCACGCTCACCCTGTCCTGGCAGGTGACCGGGGCGTCGCAGGTGGCCGTCTACCGCACCGAGCCGGGCGGGCCGCTGGCCGAGCAATCGCCGGTTTCGTCGCCCACCGGATCGTGGACGCTCACGCTGCCCACCTCCTACACGACCGTTGCCTCGTTCCTGCTCTTTGCGACGGATGCCGCCGGGAATACGACGCAGTCGGCGGTGACGGTGAGCATCATCTGCCCTTACATCTACTTCTTCGGCGATCCCGGTCCGGGCCTGTCGTCCTGCCCACTCAACGAAGCCACTACCGTCCAGGCCGCCTTCCAGGCGTTCCAGGGCGGGGTGATGATCTGGCGGGCGGATACCAGTGAGATTCTCGTGCTCTACAATTCCGGCATGGTCAGCCGCTTCCGCGACACCTGGCAAGAAGGCGAGACGGTCGCGATTGACGAGACGCCTCCGGCGGGCCTGTACGCCCCGGTGCGCGGCTTCGGCAAGGTATGGGCGTCGGATCAGGGCGTCCGCAACGGGTTAGGCTGGGCGACCACCCTGGAGCAGGGCTACACCATGCAGTACCAGACCTCGGGCGATTACAAGTATGCGCGCCTGTACCTGACCTGGCCGGATGGGCGCATCGCGTATATCGTCGAGAGTTCGTGGGCGTTCAAGTAAAGGCGAGCCATGACGCTGGAACTGTCGGATGTGACCAAGCTGCTGCTGGCGCTGTTGATCGGCGGCTTGTTTGGCGCGGAACGCGAATATCATGACAAGGTCGCGGGCTTCCGCACGCTCAGCTTCATCTGCGTGGGCGCGACCCTGTTCACCATCTTCTCGATCAGGATGGGCCGGGCGGATAACAACACCGTCCGCATCGCCGCGCAGATCGTCAGCGGCGTGGGCTTCCTGGGCGCGGGCGTCGTCATGCGCGACGGCGGGCGGATCACGGGCGTCACGACGGCGGCGATGATCTGGCTGGTGGCGGCGCTGGGTATGGGGGTGGGCGGCGGATATTACCTCTTCTCGCTGCTCGCCACCGGGGTGATGCTGTTCGTCCAGATGGTGTTCCCGACTTTCGAACGTTGGGTGGATCGTCTGCGCGATGCCCGCACCTACGAAGTGACGTGCCCGCTGGTCCCGGGCTTGTTCGAGGAACTGGAAGGGCTGATCACCGCCTGCGGCCTGCACGTCCGCAGCCGCAAGCGTTTCAAGGCCGACGACGAGATGATCGCCTCGTGGTATGTCTACGGCACGCCGAAGGAGCACGCCCTGCTGGTGGAGAAGCTGTTCGCGCATCCCCAGGTGAGGCGCTTCCGGGATTGATCCGGGCGGCCTCGCGGAAGTAGGGTATGAGTCGTCCCGAATTTTGAAGGAAAACGGTTGACACATGCTGAAATTTACCTCACCCCCCGACCCCCTCTCCACCCCGTGGCGAGGGGGAGCGGCATAGAGGAAACGTCGGTGTAGCCGCGCCCTGCTCTGAAAAAATGAAAATTGTCTCTCAAGAACTCCGGTTCTCAATGCCTGTCCGCCCTTGAAGCTGCAAATGGAGAGGGGCAGGGGGTGAGGCTGGGACGGGGCAATTACCATCGACTTCTCGCTCAGGGAGATTTTTATGCCTGTTGAACATACCGCCACGCTCCGCCGCTTTCGCTGGGATGATCTCCCCGCCGTGGTGGATCTTTACAACGCCGCTGCCGACGCCGACCAGGTGGACGAGCACTACGATCTGGAGACGTACCGCAAGGAATTAGAGGTCTGCGGCGATCCGCAGGATAACTGCTTCGTAGCCGAACTGCCCCAGGGCCGGATCGCTGGCGTCGCGTATGTCGAATGGCGTGACGACGAGGACCGGCTGTGGGGTTACGCCTGGGGCGCGGTGCATCCCGACCTGCGCCGCCAGGGGATCGGGCGGCGGCTGTGGCGCGCGGCGGATCAGCGTTTCGTCGAGCGCGTCGCGGCGGCGGATGTCCGGGATCGCGCCGTGTTCATCCAGCGTTTCATCCAGAGCACCAAGCCGGGCGAGGTCGCGCTGGCGCTGTCCGAAGGGTATGCCGAACTCCGCTCGTCATACCGGATGAGTCTCGCGCTCGATCAGCCCCGCGATCCGGCTACCCCGCCGCCGGGCTTCGTGCTGCGTCCCTTCGACCCGGAGCGCGACGCCCGCGCCGTCTACGAGGTCGATCAGGCGGCGTTTCTGGACGGCGGCGGCCAGGCGGTGCGGCAGACGTTCGAGGAATGGCGGGAGCACAATATCACTCTCGATCACTTCGATCCGGCGCTGTGGACGGTGGCGCTGGACGAGGCGTCCGGCGAGATCGTCGGCGCCGCGATCAGCATGGTCTGGGGCGACGATCATCCCGACTGGCAGT
>CAYRWY010000507.1:0-3858 GCA_964427955.1 uncultured Anaerolineaceae bacterium | reverse complement strand
CGCCGCATCACCTGATCGTTGCGGACGGCGATGGCGATGGCTTTGCGCGTCCCGACCAGCACCACCAGCTTTTTCGCGCGCGTGACGGCGGTATACAGCAGGTTACGCTGAAGCATCATGTAATGCTGCGTCAGCACCGGGACCACCACGCAGGGATATTCGCTGCCCTGGGCGCGGTGCACGCTGATGCAGTAGGCGTGCGTCAGTTCGTCCACTTCCGCCCAATCGTACTTGACGGGCCGCTCGTCGATGGTCACGACCATGACCTGGTGGGTCAGATCGAAGCTGTAGACCCGCCCGATGTCGCCGTTGAAGACGTCTTTGTCGTAGTTGTTGCGCGTCTGGATCACCTTGTCGCCCACGCGAAACAGCCGCCCCGCCAGCCGCCGCTCGGCCTTGCGCCCGGACTGGTTGGGATTCAGCCGCTCCTGCAACACCTGGTTGAGCGACACCACGCCCGCCGGGCCGCGGTACATGGGCGCGAGCACCTGCACGTCCTGGAGCGGATCGAGGCCGAATTTTTTCGGGATGCGCTCCTCGACCACGTTGACCAGCAGCTCAGCCGCTTTTTCGGGGTCTTCTTCGACGAACACGAAGAAATCCTGGCTCTGGTTGGACGTGTCCGGCACCTCGCCGTGATTGATGCGGTGCGCGTTGCGGATGATCTGGCTGGTTTCCTCCTGGCGGAAGATCACGTCCAGCCGTGTGACCGGGCCGACCCCGCTGTAGATGATGTCGTGCAGCACGTTGCCCGCCCCTACGCTGGGTAGTTGGTCGATGTCCCCCACCAGCAGCAGATGCGTATCCGCCGGGATGGCTTTCAGCAGGCCGTACAGCAGCACCAGGTCGATCATCGACGCCTCGTCCACGACGATCATGTCGGCGTCGAGCGGATCGTCCTCGTTGTGCTGGAATTTGCGCTCGGATGGGTTGAAGCCCAGCATCCGGTGGATGGTGCGGGCGGGATGGCCGGTGGCTTCGTTCAGGCGCTTGGCCGCGCGCCCGGTCGGCGATGCCAGCAGGAAGGTGTGATGTGTTTGTTCCAACACGGTGATCAGAGTGCGCAGCGTGGTCGTTTTGCCGGTGCCGGGACCGCCGGTCAGGATGCTGACCTTGTGCGTCAGCGCCGAGCGTACGGCGTCTTTTTGCTGCGGCGTGAGCGTCATCGCGCCCGCGGCGGCAGGCGTGTTGAGCAGGCGGTCGATCTGGGCCGCTTTCAGATCGGCCAGGCGGCTGGCGGCGGTGGACTGCATCAGCTTGAGCCGGGCCGCTGCGCCTTTTTCGCTGTAATACATCGGCGGCAGGTACACCCCTTCGACCAGTTCCAGCCCGTCGGGCACCGGGACGGCTTCGAGCAGCACCTCGGCGCGCGCCACCATACGCTTGAGCGCCTCTTCGACCGGTTCCGGCGGCACACCCAACATTTCGACGGCGTCATTGACCAGCTCGTCGCGCGGCAGAAAAACGTGCCCCTCGTCGGTCGCCTCCTGCAAGGCGAAGGCGATCCCGGCCACGATCCGGCCCGGCGCGTCGGCGGGCAGCCCCAAATCCTGCGCGATCTTGTCCGCCGTGCGAAAGCCGATCCCGTAGACATCCTGCGCCAGCCGGTACGGGTCCTTGCTGACGATGGGGATCGATTGGTCGCCGTATTGTTTGTAGATTTTGACGGCCAGCCCGCTGGTCACGCCGTGGCCCTGCAAAAACAGCATCACGTCCTTGATCTGCTGCTGCTGGACCCACGCTTCGGCGATCAGGCGGGCGCGCACGCCGCCCACGCCCGGCACTTCCAGCACGCGACCCGGCGTCCGATCCAGGATGTCCAGCGTGTCGGACCCGAAGTGATCGACGATCCGCTCTGCCGTCACCGGTCCCACGCCCTTGATCAGCCCGCTGCCCAAATAGCGCCGGATCGCTTCCGCGCTGGCCGGGCGCACCTGCGTCACAACCTCGGCCTTGAACTGCCGCCCGTGTTTGGGATGGTTGGACCACTCCCCTTGCAGGCGCACCGTCTCGCCCGGTTGAAGCTCCGGCATCGTGCCGACGACCGTCACCAACTGCTCCCGGCCCAACATCAGTTGTTCGGGACGCAGGCGCAGCACGCAGTAATTCGTCTCGTCGCTGTAATAGGTGATGCGTTCCACCGATCCGGTCAGGCTGTCTGATGTGCTCATAGTTCTCGTATTTCGTCTAACGCGCGATCTCGACGGTGCCCAGCACCAGCAGATCGCCCCAATCAAATCCGCCCTCGATCACGCGCAGCGGTTCCAGCGTCGTCCAGTTGTAGACGACCAGCACCAGGCGGTAGGTGTCGTGCGGGGCGGCAGCCGGAACTGTCAGGCAGGGCGACCACGTGAACGCCTCACCCGCCGCCCGCACGCCGATCCCCTCATCCTGCTGCGCGATCAGTGTACGCCGGGCATCCAACAACTGCAAGCTGATCGAGTGCCAGCCCGCCAGCGGCCCGCGCGCCCGCAGCAGGATGGACGCACACACCGGATCGCCGGGCCGCGCCTCGATTTGGCGGCCCAACCCGCCCTCGACCTCCACCAGATCGCCGAAGTGATAGCGCAGATCGCTGCTGTCGCCCGCCTCGAAACGGTAGATCGCCAGCTTATCGATCCCATCGCGATAGGTGACGTGGCGGGTGGCGTCCAGCGCAGCGAGTACGTCCCAGGTGATGAACGTGGTATTGGGCAGCACCGCCCAGACGACCGGCTCCGCCGCCAGGGGGGCTATCGCGGCTCGCGCCGCAGCCGGATCGGGCGGGCGCGGCGAAAAGTCGATCACCCGCCCCTGCCGGAGGTGAACCCAGCGGTCGTAATACGCCTCGACGCTCACCGGGTCGATCAGCGTCACCAGCGGCTCGGACGGCGCGCGGGCGGCGATCAGCGCGCTGATGCTCGCTTTCCAATGGGGCTTGGCGGGCCACAGGTAATCGATCATGACCGCCTGCCCGGCCACGATCCAGATCAGCAGGACCGCCGCCAGCGGCTTCCAGGCGGTGCAGCGCAGGCGGTACGCGGCGCCGATCAGCAGCGCGGGCAGGATCGCGATCAGGTAGCGCGGCTGGTAGAAGGGCCGTCCCCACGCGTTGACGGCGAACACGATCACCGGCGAGAGCAGCAGCCAGATCAGCAGCAGGGCCAGCGTGGAGCGTGGGCGAAGCAGCCTGCGCCCGGTGACCAGCGCGATCAGCAGCGGCAGTCCTTGGCCGGTGGTGAGCAGCGTGATCAGCCAGGAGATGGTCGGCCAATTGAGCGGGGCGGGTTGGGCCCACAGCCCGGCGGGATGGGTGTGCATCTGGTGGGCCAGCACCGGCAGCCAGGGGGCGAAAAACAGCAGCGCCAGGCCGGTCACCCTGAGCCAGCGCCGCCACTGCCGCGGCTGCGTAATCAGCGCGTGCAGGCCGAAGGACAGCGCGATCCACGCGCCGTTGTAATGGGTGTAGACCAGCCCGGCCAGCAGCGCCGCCAGGATCACGGCGGACCGTCGCGTCGGGCGGTGCAGCCAGATCACGTAGGCGCGCCCGGCTAACACCGCCAGCGCCAGCAGCAGCGTATACATGCGCGCTTCGCGAGCGTAGACGGCCACGAAACCGGACGTGCTCGCCAGCGCCAGCGCGATCAGCGCCGTCCAGCGATCAAAGAGCAGCTTGGCGAGGGCGTAGGTTCCGGCCAGCGCGATCAGGGCGAAAAAGGCCGACAGCAGCCGCACGGCATAGACCGACTCGCCCGCCAGGGCCGTCCAGCCGTCCAACAGCGCGAAGTACAGCGGCGGGTGGACGTCGTTCCCGACCCGTTCCAGCGTGGTCAGCGGGCCGCCGCGCACGGCCCACAGGCTCCAGCCCTCGTCGGCCCA
>CAYRWY010000506.1:0-3885 GCA_964427955.1 uncultured Anaerolineaceae bacterium | reverse complement strand
AAATAGCTAAACTTTTTGCCAGGGAGATTTACCTCACCCCTGACCCCTCTCCAACTTTGGAGAGGGGAACAAGCCCGTTTTCTCCCCTCCCCAGGCAAGCTGGAGAAGGGCTGGGGTTTAGATTTCAATGCAAGGATCAGTAGTTTAGGGCAGGAATCACAGGCGGCGCGATCCGAAACCAGGGCGCGCCGTTTGGCACACTCAAGCTAGAGTAGGGGGAGTCTCAGGCGTGCTGGAACCGGATCCGGCACTGAAGCTGCCCGAACCAGATTTCGTCACCGTCCTGCAAGGCCCGTACTTCCTGGGGCAGCAGCCGCATTCCATTGACGTAGGTGTAGTTCAGGCTTTCCAGGTCGGTGATCAGCAGTTGGTCGTGGCGGCGGGTGATGGCCGAGTGCATTCGCGACACGCCGTAATCGCCCGCGTTGACGATATTCAGATCGATTTCCGGCGCCATCGCGGTATTCGACGTCATGCGCCCGATGAACAGCTCATCTTCTCCGGCGATGGTCACCCGCAGCGGCTCGCGCCGGGTTTTGAAGAACATCAGCAGGGTGGTGTTCGGGCCGAAAAACCCGCGATTCTGGCCGAGCGGCGCCGTGCGTGATGGCGTGCCGGACTTGCTCTTGGCCAGCGGTCGCGGGACCAGGTCGCCTTCGTCCTCGTCTTCCAACTCGTCCAGGATGTTCGCGAGTTGTTCCTGCTCTTGTTGGCGCAGCTTGCGCGGATCGAGCGTGCCGGTCAGGGCTTCTTTGCGCGGCGATACGGGGCGCGGCGGCTGCGGCGGGAGCTTCTTGAGCGGCGCGGCGGGCCTGGGCAGGGGCACCGGGGAGGTGACTTCCTTCTTCACGACCGGGAGGCCGCCGGACTGGGTGGATTCCTTTTCGGCGGGGGTGCGATAGTGGTATTTATGCCCTTCCTGGCGCTCCCAGTTTTTCGCCAGGTTCAAGAATGCCTTGATCGTCACCTGGTTGACGTCGCTGGCGGCGTCACACACCTGGTACCATGCATCATCCCGGTTCACGCCATTTTGGCGTAACGAGGTGAAGCGCAGCAGCAGCTCGAAGGCGGTGAGTTTCGCAGCGGGTTCGGGTGGGTTGGCGGACATATTTACCGTCTTTGTTTTTTCGAATATTTAATCTACTTTAGCACAAGTAAAGCCGCGACGAAGTATGAATCTTCAAACAAAAAACGTTATTCACAGAAGATTCATTAATGTTTCGACAACCTTTGCGCGGGGCTAGATATTGATGTTGATCGCGCTGCCGCTCTCGTAGCGCCGCAGGCCGATCTTGAACACCGTCGCCAGCACCAGGCAGCAGACCGCCGCCGCGCCCGCCAATCCCGCCAGCAGCGGCAGGCTGTGCGTCTGCACGACGTCCACCGGCACCGCGCCGATGAACGCTGCCGGGACTAGCGTGAAGAGGAACAGCCGGATCGCGCCCTGGAACAGCCCGAACGGGTACAGGGAGAAGGTGATCAACATATTCGTGAGATGAAAGCTCCACTGGTTGGCGTTGCCCATGAAAAACGCCAGACACCCCCCCAGCGCCGTAAACGCCGCGCAGATCACGGCGACCAGCGCCGCGCACACCAGGAACAGCAGGATCGAGAGCGGATCGTAGCGCCCGGTGAACAGGAAGGCGATCACGCCGAAGGTCAGATCGCCGACGGTGAAGGGGTCCATCCGGCTGAACAGCAGGTGTGGCAGCACCGGGCGGGGTAGGGTAAGGTAATAATCCAGCCGCCCCTGGGCGATCAGTTCGGCCAGGCGCGGGGCGTTGCCCGCAAAGGTGAAGGCCAATCCCCAGCCCAGCGCCACGATGGCGAACAGCAGGTAAATCTGGTGGATGGCATAGCCGCGGATCTGGTTGAAACGGTCGAAAAACAGCAGCCAGAAGACGAAGTAGATGCCGTTGTTGATGAACATCCCGATGGCCTGCGTGAGGAACGTGGAGCGGTATTCCATGTTGCTCGCCAGGTTCAGGCGGACCAGGTGATTGATGAAGCTCATTTCGGAGCGCACGCGCGGCATGATTTCTATCCCCCGTTGATGCTCACCCGGCGCGAGCCGTAGCGGAACAGCCCGGCCAGCAGCGCCGCCATAAGCGCGATCCAGACCAGTTGCAGCCCCAGCATTTCGAGAAACTGGGTGCTGTTCCAGGCGACGAACTGTTTCGCCGGGGCGTACAGGATCAGGTTGAACGGCAGCAGGCGCGCCACCGTCTGCACGCCGCCCGGCAGCACGTCCACCGGTAGCAGCAGCCCGCCCAGCACGAAGTTGATTTTCGAGTAGATCAGGCGGAAGGCCGACGTATCTTCGAAGAAAAAGGCCAGCAGGCCAATCGCGGCCATCATGCAGTAGTCCAGCACGAACGCCAGCGCCGTGATCAGGGCCACCGCGGGCAGCGCCGCCGGGCGGAAGGTATGCAGCGGTCCGACCTCGATCAGCGCCACGACCGATCCGAAGCCCAGCACGAATATCATGCGCGTGACGACTCCGCCCCATCCCGCGAAGAAGTGGTAGAGCAGGTAGTTGTAAGGCCGTCCCAGCGTGTAGGCCAGGCTGCCGTCCTTGACTTCCTGCTCGATGGTCCCGGCGACGTTGATTTTCGACAACTGGACCAGCTCTGCCCACACGAAATACCACAGCGTCTGGTTGAGCGTCAGACCACCGATCACGGTCACGCCCTGCGCCTTGAAGGTCGCGCGCCACAACTGCGCGAAGATGAAGATGATCAGGATCGTGAAGATGCCGCCGCCCAGCGCATCCCACACGTACGCCAGGCTGTTCTGCACGTTGATGCGCGCGATGGCTGTATATTTGCGGGCCTGCGCCCGCCAGGTGCCGCGATCCGGCGCGGCGAGGCTGAGCGTACTCATTTCAAACCCCCTTGTTTCAGACGCCTGCCGGTTCCGGGATCGGGATTCCTTCGCTCAAAGCCGTTTCCAGCCATAATGATTTGGCTTCATCAAGCATATCCAATGCTTCAGCGCGCGTTTCACCCTGGGTCATGCAGCCGGTCAGCAGCGGAATCCGGGCAAACCAGAATCCATCCCGGTCAGGAATCAGTTCGATAGGGTAGGGGAGAGAGAGATAATATTCCAGAGTTTTATTCGTCATCTTCGTTCTCTCCATTGTCACCGGATGAGGTTTCTTTTTCGATTTCTTCTATCAATGTCAGGGCTTGTTTGACGTAAATGGGCTTGAGCGGTTTGCGAAAAGGAATGACCAGCAGCACCTTGCGCTCGCCGATCTGCGCCACGAACGAATGATGGCTTCCTTTGGTGCGCTTGAGTTCGAATCCGTATGACTCTAACAATACTCTCAAATTATGAAATGAGACATTGTTCGGGTTGCGCTCGATACGCTGGCGTAATTTCTCCCGTCTGGTCATATGGCGATCTCCTCCACCTCGACGGCTTCCGCCGCCTGGTAGATTTCGCGGATGATCTCTTCCATTGGCGGGTCTTCGACCGTCAGATCGACGATGGGCGCATACGCCATCAGCGCCGCGATCAGGTTTTCGACCGGGCGGACCTGCGTATCCAGCTCGATCTTGAGGCCCCACGTGCCGCGCTTGAGGATCGTCGCGTTGTCCAGCGTGAAGTGATCGTCCACCGGCTGGCCGAAGCGTACCCCGATCACCTTGCGCCGCAGGAAGCGCCGTTTTAGCGCGCTGGTGCGGTCGTCGAAGATCACCTGGCCGTGATTGATCACGATCACCCGCTTGCACAGCGATTCCACGTCGCCCGCGTCGTGGCTGGTCAGGAAGATCGTCAGCTTGTCCTGGTCGTGCAGGGTGGTGATCGCCTCCCGAAGCTGCTGCTTGGCGACCACGTCCAGCCCGATGGTCGGCTCGTCCAGAAACAGGATGCGCGGGC
>CAYRWY010000505.1:1963-3889 GCA_964427955.1 uncultured Anaerolineaceae bacterium | reverse complement strand
TTCCCCCTCGCCACCGGGTGGAGAGGGGGAGAAAACCGAGGCGCTGATGCCCCTCCCCAGGCAAGCTGGAGAGGGGGCAGGGGTGAGGTAAGTCTCCCTGGCAAGAAGTTTAGCTATTTGTGCAAGGATCAGTAAGTTGACACCTATTGGGCGATCCGGCGGGTCGCCCCTACTGCAAACTGAAAACTGACGACTGTTTTCGATGAACCTCGCGCGGCTGAAATGGGGCTTAATCTATAGAACCTTATCATCAGGCAGGCGGCTGTGGAAGACCTTTCAGCGAGTGTACGGCGCGCCCAACAGGGCGACGGTGAAGCGTTCGAACTCATCGTCCGGCGCTTTCAGGATATGGCGGTGGGCTATGGCTACGCGCTGCTGGGCGATCTGGCCCTGGCCGAAGATGCCGCCCAGGAAGCGTTCATCACCGCCTACTACGATCTGCCAATGCTGCGCGAACCGGCAGCCTTTCCGGGCTGGTTCCGGCGGATCGTGTTCAAGCAGGTGGATCGTGTGCGCCGGGATCGCCGGAGCCGCACGCTGCCGCTGGCCGAGGTGGCGGAACTGGTCGCACCCGATCCCGGCCCGGCAGAGGCGGCGGAAGCGCACGAGACCCAGGATCGCATCTGGCAGGCGATCCAACTGCTGCCCGAACAGCACCGCACCATCGTGACGCTGTTCTACATCAGCGAGCATTCCCTCAAAGAGATCAGCGCCTTTCTCGAAATCCCGTTAGGCACGGTCAAAACTCGCCTGCACGCCGCCCGCCAGCAGTTGAAAGCGAGGATGGTTACCGTCATGTCCGATCACCTGTCCGGCCTGCGCCCCTCGCGCAGCGACGACTTCACGAACCGGGTTATTCAGCTTTTTCAGGCCACCATCGCGGGCGATACGCCCCAGGTCCGGCGGCTGCTGGCCGAAGATACGGCGCTCGCCAGCGCCAGCGGCTTTGTCGGGACGGCGCTCTGGCAGTCGCGCGGATCGGCGCTGCACGTCGCCGTGATGCACGGGCGCCAAGACATCGTCGATCTGCTGCTGGCGCATGGAGCCGACATCAACGAGCGCGACGAACGCTGGAAGTTCACCGCCCTGCACCACGCTATCGACCTGGATTTTCTCGAAGACTATGCCGCGCTGGGCATGGTAGCGTTTTTGCTGGCGCGCGGCGCGACCAAAGACCTGACCGCCCACCTGTGGCTGGAGGAATACGACCAGGCCAAAGCCCTGATCGAGCGCGATCCGGCGCTGGTCAACGTGCTCGGCCCCGGCAACGCGCCGCCGCTGTGTTACGCGCAGACCCTCGACATGGCGCAGTTTTTGCTGGATCACGGCGCGGATCTGTGGCTGCCCATCGAGGGCCACCTGGGCACACAGACGCCGCTGCGCTGGCTGCTGCACAGCCAGCCCGACCTGCTGCGCTATTTGCTGGATCGCGCCGGGATCGCGCTGGACGTCTTTCTGACCTGTGCGTTAGGAGAAGTCGATCCGGTGGAGGCGGCGCTGGCGGCTGATCCGGCCCTGGTCCACGCGCGGACGGGCGCCGGGCACGTGCTGGAAGCCGATCTGACGCTGCTGCACATCGCCGCCCGCTACGGCCAGTTCGAGATCGCCCAGCGGTTGATCGCGGCGGGGGCGGACGTGAACGCCGTCGCGCCGACCATGCAGGACATGACGCCGCTGCACCTGGCGATCTGCTGGGGGCCGCGCGAGGAACCCGCCATCACGCCGCCGCTCGATGAATTTCTGAGCAGTCCCGGCATCCTGCGGCTGCTGCCCGATCTGCCGCGCCTGCTGGTGGAACACGGCGCAGACCTGAGCGCCCGCGACAGCGCGCAGCACCTGACCCCGCTGGGTTGGTCGGAGTCGCACCACGACGACGAGACGGATCGCCGCGAGGTGTCCGCGCTGCTGCGCGAGTTCGGCGCGGTA
>CAYRWY010000505.1:0-1863 GCA_964427955.1 uncultured Anaerolineaceae bacterium | reverse complement strand
ACGCTGACCACCTGGGCGCTGAGCCGCTGCAAGCCCTGGAAATAAAACAGGTAGGACAGCCCCAGCGAGAAGATGCCCATCGGGATCAGGGTCGGCAGTTCCGACACGATCTGCCCGGTGGGCGTCTGGACGGCCCAGGGCAGCAGCACCAGGACGATGATCCCCAGCGTCCACAGGTTTTGGGTCAGGCCGCTGATCTTGCCCTTCAGCGTGCGGCTGATCAACATCACGATGGCGTAGGTGAAGCCCGACAGCGCCGCCGCCCCGATCCCGTTCAGCGAATCCAGGTCGAGATGAGCCGGGTCCGAGACACACACGATCCCGACCACGGCCAGCCCCAGGCTGAGCCAGGTATAGCGCGCCAGCGGTTCCTTGAGCACCAGCGGTCCCAGCACGGCGACGTAGATCGGCGAGGAATTGACCAGCAGGGCCGCGTTGGCCGCTGTCGTGTGCTGGATCGAGTAGGTGTAAAGCACCACCGTCAGGCAGACGAAGACGCCCAACACGATCAGGCGGCGCTGCGACGACCGGTAGGCTGCGAAGTGGATCGGCTCGCGCGAGCGCGTGACCAGCGTGCAGAGGAACAGAAAGCCGAACAGCGCGCGAAAAAACGCGATGGTCAGGGTATTGAGGCCGTGCGTCCAGCGCACCAGCGGGATCGCCAGGCTGAAGCAGAAGGCCCCGGCCATCACCAGGGCGATCCCACGCCAGTCATTTTTGGAGTCGGTCACAGGTCACTCGTCAGGGGCGTGCCTCTTGCAGGGTCGAAGTTTCGTCACTCACCACGCGAAAACCGATGATGCTGCTCCAGGAACCGGGCAGCACCCCGTCGCGATACGCCGTGCGTGAAAACAGGCCGGGCATGTTCCAGGCGCCGCCGCGCAGCACCTTCTCGATCCCGGTCGCGGGCGCCGCCGGATCGATGGCCTGGCCCGACTGGTGGTAGAGCGGATCGTACCAGTCCGCCGTCCATTCCCAGACGTTCCCCGCCAGATCGTAGGCGCCGATCCAGCTCCGCCCCGCCGGAAAACTGCCAACCGGGGCCGTGCGCGCGTAGCCGTCGTCATAGGCCAGGGCGCGCCACGCGTTCGGGCAGGTCGCGTCACAGGTGTTCAGCCGCGTGCCGTCGAATTCGTCGCCCCAGGGAAAAGCCCGGCCATCCGGGCCGCGCGCGGCATACTCCCATTCGGCCTCGGTAGGCAGCCTGCCCCCGCGCCAGCGCGCATAGGCTTCGGCTTCATACCACGTGATACAGGTGCGCGGCAGGTCCGGCGCGAGCAGGTCTTGCTCGCACTCGCGATCATTCGGCCCGACGCGGTCGCCTTTCCACTGCCAGCCCTCCGCCGACCAATAGCTGGCGTACAGGTAGCCGCCGTTGTCCACGAAAACACGGTAATCCGCGTTGGTGACTTCGTACTCGTCGATCCAGTAGCCGGAGGTCAGCGTCACGGCGTGCTGGACCAGTTCCGCCGTGTATTCCTGCTGCAAACACATCCCCGGCCAGACGTCCAGGCATTCCTGGTACGCCGCCTGGACCTGTTCCGGGGTGCTCCCGGCGAGAAATGTCCCGGCGGGCACCCACACCTGAGCGATCCCGCGGCTGTCGCGCCGTTCGGCCCCGGCGGTCAGGTGCAGCCAGGGCGTCGGCGGTTGGGCGTGCAGCACGGCGGTCGGCAGCAGCCCGGCCAGCAGGAGGATCGAGAGCACGATCAGGCGGGTTTTCATTTTTTCAGGTGGCGATTAAACCGATCACGCAGACATTGATTTTGTAGGGGCAATTCACGAATTGCCCAATAGGAAAAACCGGCCTCACCCCTACCCCCTCTCCATCAGAAAACGATGGAGAGGGGCATCAGTGCCTCG
>CAYRWY010000504.1:0-3902 GCA_964427955.1 uncultured Anaerolineaceae bacterium | reverse complement strand
AGATACCGGAACGCTCATCAACTGGGATAAGATGAGATTTCATTACTTTTTCAAACTCTCGATGGTCGCTATAGTTCTCCGCTATTCTCGCCATGTATATGCTTGGCGGAGTGTCCGAGATGCGAGCATTGAGATCACCGGGTATGAAACAGAAGTTGGGTATTCGATGCACTGCCCTGATGTTGCCACGTTCTCTCAAAAAACCAGCCGGGAAAATATGATGTTTTTCAGCAACTGTGACCTTTAGAAAGTGTTCGTCGTTGGGGGCGATTCGGATCTCAGACCCATTTTCAAAATGGCGTGGACGTTTAACATTCAGAAGGCAGAGGACACCATTTCGCATAGCTGAAGCCGCATTTCTCATTGAAGCATCAATAAGAACATTTTCATCAATAGTTATTGGAGATAGATCAAAAGGCTGATGTTGATTGATCAACCGCTGAATCATCCCAGCATCTTCAGTCATCCGCGTCTGACTAGCACTACTATATCTTTCAGAGAAAGTGACGTGCCAGAACCATCTTTCAAGTTGTTCCCGATCTTCAGGACGAAGGATAGAACGCGTTTTTCCAAAATAGAAATAGTAAGCAAGCACCGGCAATATAGCATCATAGGGCAAAAAACTAACATGGGCCACACCCATCATATTTCGCACAAAATCAACAGCGAGGAACAGACATTCGACAGTTCTGTCCCACACTCTTTAAACCTCCTCAGGTAGAAGGCTCATTTGCGTTGCCGATTCAGTATTGTTCTTAAGATTCAAAGCTAGTGCTTGAGGAATACTGGTTTCGGCTATCTCGCCAAACCCAGGCTTGAGCTTCTCAACGATATCCCGCTGAGCTTGTTCTCGAAGATCGAAACTGCGCGTCATGCTTGCAGTTATAAGATCGTACCGACTAAGGCGTTTCCCCTGCTGGTTTATTCGCTCGAAGATCTCTATCGCATCTTCTATATGCATCTCATTTACGGTGACTACTGAGAATGGGTAATTGTTCAGGAGATCACGATACTCAACAAACCGTTGGCGATATTCGGGAGGAAGTTTATCGTATATTGGGTAATGATTCGCACCTAATAAATCACGTATAGCAACCCAGCGCGACCCATCTGGAGTACGATATTGAAATGGCTGCTTGTTTCGGGGATCAATATTTCCTAAGTCTACAACGATTTTACTATAATCTTCACCATCAAAAGTAAATCCTTTAGTGACAACATAGAGTGAAATGAGGCGCTGCTGACCATCCAGAATGAAAGTATAACTCTTGTCTTCTTTAAGGGGGGCTGTCCTAAATCAACCACATTTCGCAACAAACGATTGTATTCTACCGGTGCTCTCCATAAGAATAGCGTACCAATCGGATATTCTTTATACATACTATCCAGGAGTTTTTGAATACGAAACCGTTCCCACACAAATTCTCTTTGGAAACGTGGTATTCGAAGTTCACCCTGTTCCATTTCATGCATTAGAGTGCCTAAACTGACTCGATCTACTTTGATCTTTTCTGTCCGCATACTCATGTCAGAGATCCCTCTAAACCTAAGAAAAAATTGGCATGGTTATCGTCAGAAGACAAAATGATGTTACATCATTTTTAGTATATTCAGAAGTTTTTATGGAGGCAAGATAGCATATCTGGAAATAAGAAGGAATATCCCCTACTCTCTAAGGGATATTCCATTCTATCCCACAAACTACTCGTTTTACTTCCCGTTCTTGGCGCGCATCCCTTCGATCAGCACCTTGCTGACTTCGGGGCGGGTGAACTCGACGGGCAGCAGCTCGCCCTTCGCGAGCTTCTCACGCACCTGGGTGCCGCTCAGAAATACCCAGTCATCCTTGCCGTGCGGGCAGGTCTTGGACGTGACGACGGCTTCGCACTTGCGGCAGTAGAAGGCGTGCTCGAAGAACAGCGGCGTGATGTCCAGCGCGCGCGGATCGAATTCGTCGAAAATGTAGTGCGCGTCGTAGGAGCCGTAATATTTGCCGACCCCGGCGTGATCGCGCCCGACGATGAAGTGCGAGCAGCCGTAATTCTTGCGGGCGATGGCGTGGAAGATCGCTTCGCGCGGGCCGCCGTAGCGCATGGCCGCCGGGAAGACGTTCAGCAGCACGCGATCCATCGGGTAATAGGTTTCGAGGATGGCCTGATAGCTGGCGACGCGCACGTCGGCAGGCACGTCGTCGGACTTCGTCTCCCCGACCAGGGGGTGTAACATAAGACCATCGACCACTTCCAGCGCCACTTTTTGCAGGTACTCGTGCGCGCGGTGGATCGGGTTGCGCGTCTGGAACGCCACGATCCGCCGCCAGCCGCGCTCGACGAACATCCGGCGCGTGTCCGCGGGGGTGAAGCGAATGTCGGTGAACGTCGTCTCGACTTCCAGCGGGCGGTCAAAGACCCAGATGTCCCCGGCCAGGTAGACGTCGCCCTGGGCGTAGATGCGCGCCACGCCGGGATGCTCGGCGTCGGTGGTGCGAAAGACTTTTTCGGCTTCCAACTGCTTGTCGTACTTGAATTTTTCGGTGACGGTCAGCACGGCCAGCAGGCGCTCGCCATCGCCTTCGACCGGTTCGGCCAGCGCGACCGACTGCCCGATCTTGATGCGGTTGGCCAGTTCTTCGTCCACGGCCAGCGTCACCGGCACGGTCCAGGGCAGACCGTTGGTCAGGTGCATATCAAACATGACACTTTTATAATCCGCTTCGCCCATGTAGCCGGTGAGCGGGCTGTAGACCCCGGTGGAGACGCATTCCAGGTCGGCCACGTTCAACGGCGTCAGGGGGATGCGGGCCAGACTTTGGGCGCGCTCGCGCATGGCGTCGCGCATTTCGCCGTCCAGCAGGCGGTTGATCAGAACGCCGCCGTGCGGCGCAATCAATTTAATCGAGCGTTGTTCAGCCATCGTTGTTCCTTCAAACTGTGCGGATGAGATCAGCGCGTGGGGCGCTGCGGGGGGCATTGTACCGCGTTTTGGCGGGCGGGAAAAGCGTCTCTGTGGTCGGGCGCAGGTCAGCCGTCGGTTGACTTTATAAGTGAATAATATTAAAGTCTGTGTAATAGCAGGCGCACACCCGAATTAATAGTTATTCATGAGGATTATCAAATGAATAAGCGGGATTGGGGAATGCGGCGGCGCGCGTGGGGCGCGATCAGCTTCTTCGGGATCACTGCCGCCGTGATCGTCACACTCGGAATCTCGATTCAGGCGCGGACCGCCCAGGCCCAGGACAGCGCCGGATATGAGCAACCGCCGCTCTTACGGCAGGATACCAACACCGCGACGCCGAGCATCACGGCCACGCCGGGACCATCGATCACCCCGACATCCAGTCACACGCCAACCATCACCCTCACGCCAAGTCGGACGCCGAGCACCACGCTGGCGAGCTACACACCCACGCCTCCGGCTGCGTGCAGCCTGATCACCTTCAGCAGCGCGCGGCTGGTCGATAACACCCTGGAAATCAGCGTGCGCAACGACAACGCCACAGCCCCGGTGTTCATCACCCGTGCCGAAGTCCAGTGGGCGACCGCGGACGGCTATCCCGGCATGTATGCCTACGAGCTGAGCCTGGCCGGGCGCACCCACTTCTGGACCGGCCCGGATTACAGCCCGCCGACGACGGCCACCAGCGGCGATCCGACGTGGTTCGACGACCTGCCCACCGGCACCCTGCGGCGTTTCGACCCGAATACCGTCACTGCGCTGCGCGTCTGGTTCCTCAACGGCCCGGCGCAAATGCAGAACACCTTCGGGATCAACACCTTCGCGGGCACCCGGCTCTATTTGAGCACCGTCTACGCGGGGACGGCCTACGATCCCGCCAATGACTGCGTGGTCGAAGTGCCCCTGGATGCGCCGACGCCGACGCCGGTTGTCAGTCCGACGCC
>CAYRWY010000503.1:1935-3902 GCA_964427955.1 uncultured Anaerolineaceae bacterium | reverse complement strand
CCCCAACCACCCTTGTAAAATTGCGGCGATAGCGTAGGATAGGAGGACCTATCCATCCAGATCAAGAGTGGGGCCAACATGGGCGACATTTCCTGGCGCGAGCGCCTTCGCTATCGTTTCGACAATCTCATGGCGCGCGGCATGGGCGCGGTGATCGGCTGGCTGCTGATCACGACCGTGGCCGTGCTGCTGATCATCACCCTGATCGGCGTCATCACCGGCGCGACCACCGCCAGCAGCGGTGACCACGCGCGCAATGTGCCCGAAATGTTCTGGTTCAGCCTGATGCACGCCGTCGATTCGGGCGCGCTGGGTGGCGACGCGACCAGCAACGCGATCTTCGTGATCCTGATGTCGGCGGCGACGCTGTTCGGCATCCTGATCCTGAGCATCCTGATCGGTATCCTGACCAACGCCATCAACGCCAAAGTCGAGGATCTGCGCAAGGGCCGCTCGTTCGTCGTCGAGCGGGATCACACCGTGATCCTGGGCTGGTCGCCGCAGATTTTTTCGATCCTCACCGAGCTGGTGATCGCCAACGAGAACCGCCCGCACGCCTGCATCGCCATCCTGGCCGAAATGGACAAAGTCGCGATGGAAGACGAAATCCGCAGCCGGGTCGGGGATACGCAGAATACCCGCATCGTCTGCCGGACCGGCAGCCCGATCGATCCCGCCGATCTGCACATCGTCAACCCGGACGGCGCGCGCGCGATCATCATCCTGTCCGGCGAGCACGACGACCCCGACGCGCACGTGATCAAGAGCATCCTGGCCCTGACCGGCGCAGTCCGGCGGCGGGAACAGCCCTACCACATCGTGGCGGAAATCCACGACGCCGATAACCTGGAAGTGGCGCGCATGGTCGGGCGGCACGAGGCGGTGTTCCTGCCGGTCAGCGACCTGATCGCGCGCATCGCGGTGCAGACCTGCCGCCAATCCGGGCTGTCAATCGCCTACCTGGAACTGCTCGACTTCGGCGGGGACGAGATTTACTTCCACGACGAACCCCGGCTGGAAGGCCAGACGCTGCGCGAGGCCCTGTTCGCCTACGAGACTTCGACCATCATCGGCGTGCAGCGGGCCGATGGCCAGGTGCAGCTCAATCCGCCGCTGGATTACACACTGCGGCGCGGCGATCACCTGATTGCCGTGTCGGAAGACGACGATACGGTGGTCGTGTCGGGCCTGACGCCCGCCGAACTCCAGCAGCGCATCGACCGCCCGCGTATCGCGGCCCCGGTGCAGCGCGCTCCCCAGCCGGAACGCACGCTGATCCTGGGCTGGAACCAGCGCGGCACGACCATCATCAACCAGCTCGATCTATACGTCGCGCCCGGCTCGGCGATCACGATCGTGGCGGAGAGCGACACCGTCGAGGCGGCGCTGGCCGACTATTGCGCCGATCTGAAGAACCTGACGGTGAGCTTCCAGCCGGGCAGCACCACCAACCGCCGCCTGCTGGACAACCTGAACGTCCAGACCTACGATCACATCATCACGTTGAGCTACATGGACACCCTGGCCCCGCAGGATGCCGACGCGCGCACGCTGGTCACGCTGCTGCACCTGCGCGACATGGGCGAGAAGCTGGGGCGCAGCTTCTCCATCGTCAGCGAGATGCTGGACGTGCGCAACCGCGAGCTGGCCGAGGTCACCCGCGCGGACGATTTCATCGTCAGCGACCGGCTGATCAGCCTGATGCTCTCGCAAGTGTCCGAAAACAAGGCGCTGATGGACGTGCTGATGGACCTGTTCGATCCGGAAGGGTCCGAACTGTATTTGAAGCCTGCCGGAGATTACGTCCAACTCGGCCAGCCGGTCACTTTCTACACGGTGCTGGAAGCCGCCTGCCAGCGGAACGAGATCGCGGTCGGCTACCGGCTGCATCACGAGTCCGGCGACGCCAACGCCGCCTACGGCGTGCACCTGAATCCGCGCAAATCCGACCGGATCACGTTCGCGGA
>CAYRWY010000503.1:0-1835 GCA_964427955.1 uncultured Anaerolineaceae bacterium | reverse complement strand
ACGACGCTGGGACGGTTCTTGAGCAGGGCGCGCAGGCCGATCTCGGCTACTTTTTCGCTGTCCATCGCGGTCAGGCGGTGGTAGAGACGGTAGTCCTGCCCGGCCACGTCGTGAAACTCGGTGCGGGTCACGCCGGGCGAGAGCACCGTGCTCATCACGCCCGTGTCGCGCAGCTCGAAGTGCAGCGCCTCGCCGAAGCTCAACACGAAGCTCTTGGCCGCGCAGTAGGTGGCATACAGCGGGGACGGCTGGTAGGCCCCGGTCGAGGCGACGTGCAGCACGTAGCCCGAATGGCGATCCACCATGTCTTTGACGAACAGCTTGGTCAGGTGCACGAGCGTGATCATGTCCAGTTCGAGCATGGCGTGCTCGCGCTCCCAGGGGATGTTCACGAATTCCCCGAACAGGCCCAGCCCGGCATTGTTGATCAGGATCTCGACGGTCCGGCCCGACGCCTTAAGCTGGTCGTAGAGCCGCTGGGGAGCCTCCGGCGCGGCCAGGTCCATCGCCACGATCTCGACCTGCACGCCATAGGTTTCCTGGATCTTCTGCTGGACCTCGCGCAGCTTATCCTCACGCCGCGCCACCAGGATCAGGCACGCGCCGCGCGCCGCCAGCCGGTGAGCAAAGGCCACGCCCAATCCGCTCGACGCCCCGGTCACCAGGGCGGTCTTACCGTGTAACGGGTTCATCGTCTATCCTCCTCAGACTGCACGGATGATCGACTGTACCTCACCTCCGCTCCCCTGCCCAGCACGGAATCATGGCAGGATCGCCCCGTCTGCACTATCATTACCGCCATTCGACAAGGAGCAGCGGATGAAACGACGTATCATGGTGGTGCTGGCCCTGCTGATCGGAATGCTGGGCACGGCGCACGCGCAGGACGGCGGTCTGACCGGCGATCAGCGTGCGGCGCTGGACGTGGTGAACGAGGCGATTACCACCACCCTCGCCCAGGCAAACTACCACGTCAGCCGCCAGAATTCGACGACACAAACCACCCAATCCGCTGACAATCCCAGCGTCAATTTTTCTATTGAAGATTCGAGCAGTGTCGATGTCCGGTTCGATGCCGGTCAGCAGTTGACGAGCGCCCAGGGACAGCTCACGGTGCAGATCACCCCCTCGATCAGCGGGATTCAAACGCCCGTAGCGCCGGTCATTTTTGAGGCTCGGTTCGTGCTGGCCGACGAGTATCTGTACGAACGCTTCGACCCTGCCGGGGAACTCGCGCTGCTGCTCAACCTGCCGGATCAGTGGCTGGTGCTGTCCTATGACGATCTGAACGCCATCCTGGCGAACGAGTACTCGATGAGCGCCCTGGGCTTACAGCTCCGCCTGTTCAACGTCCTCATCCCGCGCCCGGACGGCGGCTTCGCCCTGGTGGGTCTGCCAACCGGACCGCTGCCCGACGCCTTCCTGATCGACATTCAGGAAGTGGCGGGCGCGGCCCTGGACGGACAGTCGATGCGCGTTTTTGAACTCACGCTCGATCCGCTGTACTGGGCGGTCGAGACGGCAAAAGCCAATCCGCTGACCCAGGCCGATCCGACCGCCGATCTGGACGCCGCCACAATCCAGGCGCTCCGGGTCTGGCTGCGCGCGCACATCAACGACCGCCAGACGATCTGGATCGGGGCCGAGGATCACCTGATCCACCGCATCGAAACGCATAGTACCGGCGGCTATGACACTGCCGCGCTGCGCGAGGCCATTCCCGCCCTGGCGGCGGCGGAGGCGTGGTCCGGGGACACCATGACGACCACGTTCGACAAGACCGACACCGTGACCTTTTCGGCGTTCGGCGTCCCGGTGGAGATCATCGCGCCGGA
>CAYRWY010000502.1:0-3918 GCA_964427955.1 uncultured Anaerolineaceae bacterium | reverse complement strand
GCTGGAAGACGGCGAACTGGTCGAGATCACCGTCCCGCTGACGAGCCTCAGCCCGACTCTGGGTGCGAACACCGAGTTCACCATCGAAGTCAAGCCCCCGACCGGCGCGGTGCTGAACCTGGACCGCACTACCCCGCCCGCGATTGAAACCGTGATGGAACTCAACTAACCTGACCTCCTGCACCAAGTGGCAAAGTTCGGGCGGACCTCCGCCCGAACTTTTTTGTGTTGGCCTTGCGGTCAGGCGGCAAAATATCAGAGTCGGGATTGTTTTTCCGCGTTGAGCCTTCATGAATTGCCCCGCTCGTAGGGCTGCTTGTTCCCCTCTCCCATCGCTCTTTATGGGTTCAGAGGCGGACAGGGGTGAGGGCTATCTCACGGAATCGCGTCGGGCGGCAGGCGCAGCAGGGCCGGGGGAACGTACGCGCCGGACGCCACCAGGTCCCGCGCGGCACGGGCGACCGCACTGTGGGGGTTGAAGCTCAGCGCCGCGTCGAACTGGGCCAGGGCGTCCGTCGGGCGTCCCAGCGCCGCCAGCGTCAGGCCGCGCCAGACCTTCGTCTCTTCGACTTCGGCGGTGATCGCCTCGGTCTCGTCCGCCAGGCGCAGTACGTCGTAGTAGCGCCCGGTGCGATAGTACGCCTCGTAGGGGCCGAACTGGTACCACAGCATCCGGAAGGGTAAGCCCAGCCGGAAGGCGTGATCGAACGCCTGCACGGCGGCGGCGTATTCTCCGGTGGCGGTGGACGACGTGCCCAGGTTGAAATACGCCCAGACGTCGCCCGGCGAAGCGGCGATCTCCGCCTGGGCCTGGACCAACGCCGTTTGCGCGGCGGAGTCTGGATCGGCCAGCGGTCCCAGCAGCGCCAACACTTCCGCCTCATGCTCCTGGGGATAGACGATCACCATCAGGCGGTTGAAGTGCCGCCACCAGGCGTCGAATTCGGCGTAGGAGAGTTCTTCGCCAGCGCCGCGCCCGATCCCGTTGTAGCTGTCGTAGACCCACAGCGTTTGTACGGCGTCGTCGTAGGCCACCACGGTGATGTAGTGGCCCATCCACTCGTGTTCGGGCGGCTGGAAGCCGCTCTCGACGATGACCGGCATCCCGGCGGCGATGAAGCCCTTGATCCGCTCCAGGTCGCCGCCATAGCGCCACAGCGCCCGCAGGGTGGGCAGCTCGGTCTGGTGCTCCACGTAGGCCACCAGATCACCCGGCGAGACATTCTTGTCCGCCACGGTCGGTTTCAGCCAGGCGGCGGCGGTCTGCTGATCGTGCGTCCAGCCGTAGTAGGACAGCACCATCGTCAGGTTGACCGGGCCGCAGTTGCACCATGTCTGGAACTCGAAGCGCAGCCCGTCCACGCGCGCCGCCGGGGGCAGTCGCGGGTCGGCCTGGGCCAGCCTGCCCACCAGGAGCAGGCTTAGCAGCAGGCCGAGGCTCAGGCTACGGAACCACTTGGGGAGCGGTCGGAGTGCCTGCGCCATCCGTCATCCATTCTACCGGCACCCAGGCCGCGGCCAGGGTGCGCAGACTGTCCGCGATCGGCAGCGGCAGCAGTTGCAGGCTGCCCTGGTCGAGGACCGCGAGTTGGCCGGTCGCGTCGATCCAGACCGGATTCCCCGCCGGGGTGAAGGTGACCGGCAGGCCGGAGACGACCTCGCCGCCCAGGCCCCCGTTGGCGACCAGCGCCTTGGGCGACACCAGCGGCCACGACCAGCCGACACCGGTGATCGCGTGGATGAGCGGCGGGTTAGCCGGGCGCTCGTAGGTCCCCTGCACGGGATCGAGCACGATCCAGCCGGACTGCGTGTAGTGCAGCGCCAGCCAGGCTGCGCCGCGGTGCGTGACCCAGTGGAGACCATCCAGGGCATCCTCCATCGTCGCGAAGTAGCCCATCGGGATAGTCCAGGACGAGGTCGGCGGATCGACCAGCGTGAGGTTGATCCCGAAGCCGCCGCCCGGTTGGTTGGGATACACGCCTGCATCCGACGAGGCATTGGCAATGGCGCGGCCCCATCCGACCAGGTTGGGCACGCCCCATTGCCCGGCATCCGCATACCCCAGGCTGACGCCGCGTGCGGCGATCTGCGTGATCCCCATGCGCGTGTCGTAGACCATGATCCGCCCGCTGAAAGCTGTGGTCACGTAATCCAGTTCCAGCCAGGCGATCCGGGTGCTGTCCGGCGACCAGACCGGGTTCGACCGCCGCTGGAATGCGCCCGGCTCCGCGTCGGTGGGCAGCCCGGCGACTTGATCCGCGATCCGGACGAAGCGCGCCGGATCGTTCACCGCCGTGGTGAGATCCATCAGCCAGATATTGGTTGGCTCCGGTCCCATGCCCTGCGTCGGGTCCTGGCCGCTTTGCAGGGCCTGAACGAATTCCAATGGCAGCGAGAGATAGACGACTTTGGAGCCGTCCGGTGACAGGATCGGCGCGTCGTTGTAGCCGTAGTGGGTCTCGCGGAGCAGGGCGGTTTCGCCCGGTGCCCACGAATACAGGGCCCCGTAGCGGGACACGTCACGATAGACCAACTGCGCGGGCTGTGCCGGGTCCGCGCGCAGCATGACCAGCCGTTGGTAGGGTGCAAAGGCGGCGTGGACCTGTCCCGCGGCGGGAACCGTCACCGGCGACCACAGCCCCAGCCCCACGACGATCAGAAGGAGTACGGCGAGTGCTCGTTTGGACATTTCGTCAACCTCTATGCCGCCGGGGAGGGGGCGCTAAATGTGCCGTTTTCGACGCTCGCCTTGGTGGTTGCCGCGTCGGCGAAATTGGGGTTGAAGCCCAACGCCTGGCTGAACTGGTTGATGGCCTCGTCCCGCTGGCCGAGGGCCGCGTAGGCCATGCCGCGCCAGTAGAACGTCTCCTCGACGTATTCCGTCGTGGCCTCAGTATTGTTGGCCAGGGTGAGGATGTCGTTATAACGCCCGATGTTGAAATACGCCTCGTAAGGGCCGAATTCGTACCACATCAGCCGCCAGGGTAAGCCCTGCCGGAAGGCTTCGTCGAAGTAGATCGCGGCGTCGTGATACTGGCCGAGCTTGGTGGCCGACGTGCCCGCGTTGAACCAGGCCCAGGCATCCGTCTGATTGGTGCTGGCTTCCTGGCGGGCCTTGTCCAGCGCGACCTGCGCAGCATAGGCCGGATCGACGTAGTTGCCGAGCACGGCGCGGGCCTCGCTCTCGCGATCCAGCGAAAACAGCATGATGAACGCCCGGTTGAAGTGCCGCCACCACTGGTCGAGTTCCTGGTACGAGTGGGTGACGCCGGACCCTTCACCCAGCCCCAAATAGCTGTCGTAGACCCACACCATCTGCGCGGCGTCATCGTAGGCCACGACCGTTTCGTAATGGCCCATCCAGCCGAGATCGTCCACGTCGAAGCCGCTCTCGATGATGATCGGGAATCCGGCGGCGATGGCGCGCTTGATCAGATCGATGTCGCCACCATAGCGCCACAGCGCCCGCATCGTGGGGATGCTGTTCTGGACGGTGTTGACGTAATTCACCATTTCTTTGGGCGAGACATTCTTATCTTCGACGTTGGGCTTGAGCCAGCTCCGCGCGACGTCCTGATCGTAGCCCCAGCCGTAGTACGACATGGCCATCGTCAGATTCGCGCCGCTGCAATTGTTCCAGGTCTGGTAGACGTGCCGCAGCCCGGTCAGCCGGGCCGAAGGCGGCGTGGCGGGGTCCTGGGCCCACGCCGGAAAGGCAAAGACCGCGCAGAGCAGGACCACCAGCAGGATGGTCAGCGCGCGATGCCGGTTTGACATAGGGATGGTTTTCATGGATCACCCTTTTTGAACGCTCTGTCGGATTCACCCACCCGCGGTGAGTGATTGTGTATAACGTAGCGCACACCGGGATGATCGTGCAAGAGGGCGGCAGTATACCGTAGGGCAGACAGTGGGGCG
>CAYRWY010000501.1:0-3925 GCA_964427955.1 uncultured Anaerolineaceae bacterium | reverse complement strand
CGGACGAGGCGCCGCCGCGAGATTCTCGTACTTCGCCATCATGTCGGGCGTGCCGAATTCGTTGTGGCAAACCTCGGCGGTGGCGTCGGCGGACATCTCCCCCCCCCCGCCGGTGCCCGCGTCCGAGGCGGGAGGCAGAGTCGGCTCGCCGCCCGGCGTCGCCGTCGGCCAGGGGATCTCCAGCGTCTGGCCGACCTGGAGTTCCTGCGGGCTTTTCATGTTGTTGGCTTCGAGAATGAGCGGCACGACGTCCATGCTCACATGACCGCAGCGGTAGGCCAGGTCCGAGATGGTATCGCCCTGCCGCGCAGTCTGGTAACACGGCGTGGGCAGCGGCGTCTCGGTGGCCGTCGGCGGCATGGGGGTGATGGTAGCAAACGACAGCGTGATGGCCTGGGTCGGCGTGAAGGTCACCGTCGGCGGCAGCGCCGGAACAGCCCCGCGCGGGGTCGCGGTCGGCGGAGCCGTGGGCCGCTCGGTCATGTGGGCCGCCTGGCCGGAGGATGGCTCGTCGTCGCCCTGAAACAGCACCCGGCTGAGACCGACCCCGATCCCCAGGCCGAGCAGCAAGGCCAGGACCACGCATCCGGCCACGACCAGCCGGAGCATCCGGCCCGACAGATCGCCCACATAGAGATCATCATCCCCAAGAGCGGCCTCATAGGCCGAGCTTTTTTTCTTCTTTTCGACCGGCGGCTGCGGGACCACCGGCGTCATCTGTCCGGGCAGCACGGCGCCGCAAATCGAGCACTTGCGGGCTGCCAACGGCTGCACCGCGCCGCAAATGGGACATTGTTGTTTTCGTTCACCCATCGAGATGACCATTCTCCGAACTCTGTGCGGGCGCGATTATACCAGATTTGCCCAGTTCGCCCATCCGCCAATTTCAAGACGGCGTATTTTGTGTTAACATTGCCGCGCTGAAACCCGATACCCTGAGAAAGGCCCTTTGCTATGCGCGTGGTCATCAATCAAGCGCAAATCGACCGCAACCGTAAGATTTCGCACATCCTGTTTTTCGTCAGCCTGGGCGGTATGGGCCTCGGCTTCTTCTATACCTGGACCTCCAACCCCAACTCGAGCGGCAGCCAACTGAGCTGCCTGATCCTGCCGATGCTGCTGATCATGACGCTCATGTCGGTGCGCATGGCGAATCTGTGGATTCGAGAGCCGCGTCCCGAAAAAATCCTGAACGAGTCGTACAAGGGGTTGAGCAAGAAATACACGGCCTTCCACTATCTGCTGCCCGCCCCCCACGTGCTGATCGGCCCCGAAGGGGTGTTCACGATCACAGCCATCTGGCAGGACCGGGCCTACCAGATCAAGAGCAAGAAGTGGTACGGCGATGATGGCCTGCTGCGCAAGCTCAACGGCTACATGCGCCAGGACTTGATCGGCAACCCGTACGGCGAGGCCGCTTTCCATGCCCAGGAAGTTCAGAAACTGGTCAACAAGCTCGCCCCGGATTCCGGCATCGAGGTCCAGCCCGTGATCGTCTTCGTCAACCCTAAGGCCAGCTTCGAAGCTGAAGATCCCCTGGTGCCGATCCTGTACGCCGACAGCAAGAAAAAACCATCGCTGCGCGCCTTTCTCAAAGAACAGACCCCGAAGCCCACGCTGCCGTCCGAGGCGATGGACAAAATCGACCAGATGTACGGGCTGGTCACGCGCCAGCAGCTCGCCGAGATGGCGGGCGAAGATTTCGAGGACGACGCCGACGACAGCAGCGAACCGGACGTCGTGAGCGCCGCCACGGCGGACGTCGAGTCCACGGCCACCGGGACGGTGTACGTCGTGCGGTCCGGACAGCTTTATTTCATCGGATCGACGACAGGCTCGCTCGAAGAAGCAGTCGAGAATCTGCGGACCACACCGGATCGCGAACTCGAAGTCGTGCACAGCTTCGAGACCAAGAATCCTGACGCGGCCAAGGCCGCGATCCAGCGCCGTTTCGAGCGCAAACAGCAGCGCGACAACTGGTATGGGCTGGGCCAGAAAGACCTGGCATGGTTGAAGTCGCGCCGGTGAGTGAGCGCCAGACTCTTGAGGACGCGAAGATTCACGGGGTTTTACCTCACCCCCCGACCCCCTCTCCACCCGGTGGCGAGGGGGAGCGGCGCGGCGGAAACGTCGTGGTAGGGAAGCGGCGATGCTGCGCCCGGCTTTGAAAACCATGAAATTGGCTCCCGAAAATCCCGTTCTCAAGGCAGGTCCTCGCATCATGTCACGCGCCACACTGCGTTCGCTGCTGATCCTGACCGCCCTGCTGGGCGCCGCGTTCGTGCTGCGCGTGGTCCGGCTGGACGCGGTGCCGCTGCGCGGGGATGAAGCCTTCGCCGTGCGCTACTGGGCCGCGCCGCCGGATGAGGTTGTCCACGATCCCGTCAACAAGGAACCGCACCCGCTGGGCACCTTCCTCACCTTCTGGCTGTGGAAAAGCACCGCGGGCGACAGCCCCTTTGCGATGCGCTATTTGCCGCTGCTGGGCAACCTGATCGGGCTGGCGGCGACGGCGGCGCTGGGACGGCAGTTATTCAAGAGCGACCGGATCGCGCTGCTCGCGGCGGCGCTGTGGGCCGTGCACCCGTTTCAGATCTGGCACGCGCAGGACGTGCGGAATTACGCGATCTGGGCCGGACTCAGCCCGCTGGCGGTGGTGCTGTTCCTGCGCGCCGTGCAGCGGAACCGCCCACGGGATTGGGCGCTGTACGTCGCCGCCGAAACCGCGGCGCTGTATATGTTTTTCCTGGAAAGCTTCCTGGTGGTGGTGCAAGCCGCCTACCTGCTGCTGCTGTGCCGCGAGCGCCCCACCCTGCGCCGGGCCGTGCGCGCCTGGGTCGTGCTGGGCGTGCTGATGATCCCGTGGTTCGTCCAACTGGCCTACCTGTCCACCAGCGGCTACCGGGGCGCGACCGAACAGGCCGACGCCGCCCGGCTGATCACGTGGTTCCTGCCCGTGCTGCTGACCGGGCGCGAATTTCCTGCCCCGTGGAGCGGGATCGTACCGCTGGCGTGGATCGCGCTGGTGAGCGTGATACCATTGACCATGAAGCCAAAGAAGGGCGCAGCAAGCAGCGCCCCTACAAAGCTGTGGCTGATGGTGTGGATCGTGCTGCCCGCGCTGCTGCTGTTGATCGCCGCGACGAAGATGAGCGTCTCGCACCCGCGCTATCTGATCGCGGTGACGCCCGCCCTGCTGCTGCTCACGGCGCGGGCGGTCGTGCCGGAAAACGAGGGCACGGCAAGCCGCGCCCCTACGAAAACGATTCGCATCCTCTTGGGAGCAACGGTGCTGATCATTCCCCTACTGGGATTGGGCACGCTGCGGGATTACTACCGGGGCATTGACGCCAAAGCGCCGGACTGGCCCGCGCTGGCGGCGTACCTGGAGGATCGCGCCCGGCCCGGCGACCTGATTATCCAGACGCTGGCCGATCCCGCGTTCGGCTACTATTATCACGGCGGCGTGGAGGAGTTCAGCCTCGATCCCGAAAAAAGCCACGCGGACCAGATCCAGCCCACGCTCGACCAGCACCAGACCTTCTGGCTGATCGGACGATCCGCCGAGGCCGAGACGTTCCTGAACGACCATTTGCAGGCGATCAGCTTCCACACTTTGGGGAGCTTCAGCGTGTTCCAGTACCGCCAGTGGACGCCGCGGGAAGACGAGATCGACGTCAAGACCGACATCCGCTTCGGGGAGATCGCCCGGCTGGTGGGCTACACGATCCAGGGGCCGGACCGGGGATCGCGCGCGATCACGGTGCTGCTGTACTGGGAGCCGCTGGCGCGATCCGATACCATCGACTATAAGGTCTTCGTGCACCTGATCGGACCGCCCCACCCCGACGGAAATCCACTGTGGGACCAGGAAGATCACCCGCCGCTGAACGGCTTCGCCAGCACGCTGGCCTGGGACCCCGGC
>CAYRWY010000500.1:0-3942 GCA_964427955.1 uncultured Anaerolineaceae bacterium | reverse complement strand
CGTGACGCTGTTGATTGCGGTCGATGACGATCCGCGCGCGCCGCTGATGAATGCCGTCTCCGCCAGCCTGGGCGGCGTGCCGGTGCAGGCTCCCGTGCGCTGGGCGAATTTCACCCCCGATCAGCCCGCCGTGGACGTGTACCTGGACGGCGTGCTGGTGGTACCCGGCGTGGCTGACCGGCAGGTGTCGGCCTACCAGTTGGTCGATTTCCAGTCCTACACCCTGGCCGTCTACCCGGCGGGGGCCGATCCGGCGGTGGTGCCGCCGCTGGTCGAGACGGTGCTCAAGCTCTCGACTGCCGACGGGCCGCACACCGTGTTCCTGCTGGGCGATCACGTGATGTCCGTGCCGGATCGCGTCGATCTGCTGCCGCCGGACCGGGCGCGCGTGCGCTTCGTCCATGCCGCCGCCGGGGTCGGCGTGGCCCGCATCGTCGAGGCGGCGGACGGCGCGACGTGGGTGGACGCCCTGTCCTACGGCGACGCCAGCGTGAATATGAACATCACGCCGGGCGCGCACGCCTTCGGCTTCCTGATCGGCGACGTTGCGGTGACACAGTCGCTCGTGCTGGAGGCGGGATCGGTCTACACCGTCATTCTGGCGGGGGATGCGTCCGGCCAGCAGGTGGTGGCGGTGACCGACACGCCGTGAGCGGCATGACGAGACATCGTATCGGATGGGCGCTGGGATCAGGGTTGTTGGTCGCGCTGGCGATGCTGCCGATGTCGCCCGCGCTGCTGAATCCGTATGAGGACAGCGGGGCGTATGCCTACGTGGGCCAGGTGATCTATCACGGCGGCGTGCCCTACCGCGATGCCTGGGATCACAAGCCGCCGCTGACGTTCTATCTTGACGCGCTCAGCTTCGCGGTGGGGGGCGAGAATCGCTGGGCGCTGTGGGGCCTGGGCGTGGTCACCGGCTGGATCACGGCGTGGCTGATGGCGGCGCTGCTGCACGAGGTCGGGCTGTCGCGGCGGCTGGTCGTGCTGGGCACCGCCGGATTCGTGCTGGTGATCTGCCGCGCCGATTGGCAAGGGACCAACACCCCGGAATTCTACGGCTTGCCGTTTCAGACCCTGGCTCTATGGGCGGGCTGCCGCCTGCTGCGCGATCCGCGCGCCCGCTGGGGCCTGCTGGCCGGTTTCGCGGTAGGACTGGCGCTGCTCGCCAAACAGACGACCTTCGCCGCCGCCGTGACGCTCATCCCTGCCGTGATCCTGATCCGCCGCTCCCTGCGCCCGCTGGGGACGGAGTGGAAAACCTGGCTGGCGCTGGCGGGCGGCGCGCTGATCGCCCCCGGCGTGCTGGCCCTCTACCTGGCGGCGCGCGGCGCGCTGCCGGACGCGGTCAATGCCCTGTGGACCTTCAACCGGGCCTACGGCGGGCGGATCACGCTGCCCGCCATCGGGCGCTCGATGCTGGACTGCCTGCCGGTGACCCACATTCTCGCACCGCTGGCATTTTTCGCGCTGATCGGCGCGGCGGCGGGGCGCGGCTGGCGCACCTGGCTCGGCCTGACCTGCCTGCTGGACTTCGTCCTGACCAACCTGGCGGCGCGGGGCTACGCGCACTATTTCTTCACGCCGCTGCCCGCGTTCACGGTGCTGGTCGTGGCGGGGATCGGCCTCTGGCTGGATCGGAACCGGCTCCCGCGGCTGCGCCCGGTCCGCTGGGCGACGTGGACCTTCCTGGCGCTGGTGGTGCTGATCCCCTCCCTGCTGGAAATGGTGCTGGCGCTGGCGGTGTCCGGTGGGCACCTGATCGGCCCGGCCAAGACCCGCCCTGTGATCGACTATGTGCGGGCGCACTCGTCGCCCGGCGACACGGTGCTCAACTGGGGCCACGCCAGCAGCGTGAATTTCGGGGCAGACCGGCGCAGCCCCTCGCGCTACAGCTACACCCAACCGTTGGCGATGCCGGGCTACACGACGCCGGAGGAGATCGCGGCCTTCCTGGCCGATCTGGAGCAAAAGCGCCCGGTCCTGATCGTGGATTCCACCATGCCGGGCATCCCCGTGCCGCAGGAGTTGGTGCCGCCGCTCAGCCGCCGTCTCCAACCCGTGTGGCAGCGGGCCTACGGCGGGCACACCAATCCCGCGCTGGACGGCGTTTTCGATTTTGTGGCGGAGCACTGCACCCTGAAGACGGTGATCACCTACGCGATGATCTATCACTGCCAGTATGAGGCGGCGGGCGGATGACCGGGCGGCAGTGGGGCAGGGTGGTCGGGTTAGCGTGGGTGGTCCTGGTGGGCGGGCTGGCGCTGTCGCCCGCGCTGCTCAACCCCTGGTCGGACAGCAGCGCCTATGCCTACGTCGCCCAGGTCATCCGCGACGGCGGGCTGCCGTACCGCGACGCCTGGGATCACAAGCCCCCGCTGATCTACGCCCTGGACGCGCTGAGTTTTTCCGTGTTCGGCGAAAATCGCTGGGCCGTGTGGGCGCTGGAACGCGTCCTCGTCTTCGTGACCGGTCTGCTGCTGTACGGCCTGCTGCGCGCGATGGGACTGCGGACCCGGCTGGCGGGCGCGGGCACGTTGGGAGCTGTGCTGCTGCTCTGCCGCAGCCTGTGGGTGGGCCTGAATACGCCCGAAATGGCCGCGCTGCCCTTCCAGGTGATCACCCTGTGGGCGGGACTGCGCCTGCTGCGCGATCCGCGTGACCGCTGGGCGCTGATCGCGGGCGGTGCGGCGGGACTGGCGCTGCTCGGCAAACAGACGACCTGTGGCGCGGTCGTGGCCTTCGTCCCGGCGGTGGCGCTCGCGCAGCGCGGCTGGCTGCGGCAGCACGTCCGCCCGGTGATCGTGCTGCTGGCCAGCGTCGGGATCGCGCCGGGGATTGCCGCCCTCTACCTGGCGGCACGGGGCGGCCTGCCGGATGCCGTCGAAGCGATCCTGGTCTACAACCGCTACCACCTGCACAGCTTCAGCGTGAGCGGCTGGGTACGATCCACAACGGACTCGCAGGCGGTGCTCGCGCTGTACGGGCCGCTGGCCTATTTTGCGCTGGTCGGGGTGCTGTTCCGGCGGCTGGCTCCGGCGGGCGGAACCTTCGTGCTCTGGCTGGCGCTCACCTGTGGGGCCGATTTCGCGCTGACCAACAGTTCCGCGCGCGGCTATCCGCACTATTTCCTGACTCCGCTGGCGGCGTTCGTACCTCTGGCGCTGGTGGGACTGGCGTGGTGGCTGGATCAAGACTGGCTGCGGTCGCCGCGCGGCCTCCGCCGGGCCACCTGGGCGTACCTGGCCCTGCTGGTGCTCGTGCCGCCGATCCTGGAACTGGCGCAGGCGGTGGCCGTGTCCGGGGGCCACCTGTGGGGATCGCCCCGGCGCTCGACGGTCGCCGCTTACGTCCGGGATCACACCCGGCCCGGCGATTTCGTGCTCAACTGGGGCCATGCCAATGACGTCAATTTTGGGGCGGACCGGCGCAGCCCGTCGCACTACTTCTACAGCCTGCCGCTGGTGATGGAAGGTTTCGCTACTCCGGCGCGCGTGCGGGCTTTCGTGGACGAGGTGCAGGCCCACCCGCCGGTGCTGATTGTGGATGCTTCGTACTACGAGTTGAGTCTGGTCCCGCCGCTCGATCCGGACCGGCTGGCGGACTGGATCGCCCAGGGCGGACGCCCCACCTTCCCCGATCTGACCCCGCTCTACCGCTTCGTCGCGGCGCACTGCGCGGTCGAAACCTCGTTCGATTTCGTGACGTTTTACCGCTGCACGTACTTAGAGCCTGTTATGCATTTTTAGCCCCTATTCCCCGGCCCCTCTGGCCCCGCCCCCAGCGCGGAGAAAGGGGAGCGTCAAGTCCCTCTCCACGGCGTGGTTCAGGGGCGGACAGGCATTGAGAACCGGGATTTTTTGAGAGACAATTTTCATTTTTCAAAGCAGGGCGCGGCGGCGCCGCTTCCCTACCACGACGTTTCCACGGCGCCACTCCCCC
>CAYRWY010000499.1:0-3963 GCA_964427955.1 uncultured Anaerolineaceae bacterium | reverse complement strand
GGTGGGCAGCGAACCGGTGATGATCCAGCCGGGAGTCGGCTTTGGGACGGGTCGGTTGGCGGTCGTCAAGGAGGTGCGCCTGCCGGTGACGGGCAAGACGGCAGATGAAGTCTGGTATCAGGTGGAGTGGGAGGGGCAGACCGGCTGGGTGTGGCGGTCGGCCAAAGTCACGATCCAGGGCGACCTGGACCTCGTGCCGGTAGTGTCTCCCTGAGAAGCATGAACCTTAATCATTCAGGCTAGGGAGGCTCATATGGACGAAGAAATCTTCAGCTATCGCATCACGAAAGACGGCAAAGTGCTGATTTCCTGGCGCGGCAAATTGGTGACGACGCTCAAAGGCGACCGGGCGCAGAAATTCATTGGCCAGATCGACGAGGCCGACGATCACGCGGCGCAGTTGATCATGGCCAGAGCCACCGGCAATTTCAAGCGCGGCAACGAGCGGCATTAGCGATGGACATGGTGATCACCGGCCCCCTGTTATACCAGCGCGCCGCCTGCGAGCCGGTGCTGCGATCCCTGCCGGAGTGGTTCGGCATCGAAGAGGCGCTGGTTCAATACCTCGACGATCTGGAAAAACTCCCGACCTTTCTCGCCACCGCCGGTGATCGGATCGTGGGCTTCCTGACGATTCTGCTTCGGAGCGAGTATGTCGCGGAAATTCTGGTCATGGGCGTTCGCCCTGAAGCGCATCGATCCGGGGTAGGGCGGGCGCTGGTGCAGCACGCCGCGGCGTATGCGCGCGACTGCGGAGCGGAATATCTCTACGTCAAGACGCTGGGACCGTCGCACCCCGATCCCGGCTATGCCCGGACCAGGGCCTTTTATGCGGCGATGGGCTTTCGGCTGCTGGAGGAGTTCACGCAGATCTGGGATGAGCGCAACCCCTGCCTGTTGATGATCAAGTCGCTGCGCGAGTAAAGATCTAAGGGGCGTCTTCTTCTTCATGATCCAATTCAAGCTCATCGAGGACGATCACCCGCACGTCTTTGACTCGTTTGAGGTCCAGGTCGTTCGTCAAGAAGGCATCACTGCCGGAGGTGATGGCGGTGGCCAGGTGGAGTGCATCCGGCGTGCGCAGGTTGTAGCGGGCGCGCAGGTGGGCCGCTTGCCGTGCCACAGGTCCATCAACGGGCAGCAGGCGGAAATTGACGCTGTTCAGGAGAATATCTTCGTAATCTTTGGCTAACGTCAGGTTTCCGGCGCGAAGCGGCTGAACCAACACTTCGGTGAGCGTCAAGAACGAGGCTATCCCTTCTATCGGGGTATTGTGGACAGCCTGTATGATGAACACCATGCGGTCAAAATAGACCGGGTGTTTTTCTATCAGGTAGATCAGGGGCGATGTGTCAAACGCTAACCGGTGTACTCCCCGCAGGGCATCTTGCAGTTTCATGGACGGGTGTCCCATTCGTCGCGCAGGCGGTGAACGTATTCCTGTGCATCGATACCCTGCCAGATTTCCGCGCCCAATCCGGCCAACTCCAGGATACTGTGGCTGGAGGAGGGGGTTGTTTCGGTTAGCGTATCGACAATCAGCCCGATCAGTTCTTTGCGCTGCTGAATGGGCAGCGCGCGCACTTCTCGCACGATGTCGTCGAGCGTCATTCCGTTGGCCTCCATTACGCTGCGATCTCTAATACCATTATAGCGCAAGCTGGATTTTCCCTGCTGATCATCCTCTGCACTTATGTTATGATAGTGCGGATTTTCGTAGCCACACCCGATTTGCCTAATCAAAGGAGTGTTTCTTATGCCTACCATCGATGAGCAGGTCGAAGTCTTGATGGCGGGGACCGAATACGGCGATCCCCAGACCAAAGAGAATATGACCCGGGAACTCCGCGCCCGCCTGATCCAGGCCGAAAAGGAAGGGCGTCCGCTGCGGGTGTATTGTGGCTACGATCCCCGCAAGCCTGATCTGCACCTGGGGCACACCATCACCATGCGCAAGCTGCGCCAGTTCCAGGACTTCGGGCACGACGTGACCTTTCTGATCGGCACCTTCACCAGCCTGATCGGCGATCCGTCGGACGTGGACAAAGCGCGCACGCAGCTCACCCAGGACGAGGTCGAGGATCACGCCCGGACCTACCAGGACCAGGCGTTCAAGATTCTGGACCCCGCCCGCACGACCGTGCGCCGCAACGACGAATGGCTCTCGAAGCTGACCTTTCTCGACGTGATCAAGCTGGCCCAGAACTTCACCGTCCAGCAGTTCTTGACGCGCGAGAACTTCGCCAGGCGCCTCGAAGCGGGTGAGGCGATCTACCTGCACGAGATGTTCTACTCGCTCATGCAGGCCTACGACGCCTACTCGATGCGCTCCGACGTGCAGGTTGGCGGCCAGGACCAGTTGTTCAACATTCTGGTCGCCGGGCGCAAGCTCCAGCAGGCGTTGGGGATGTCGCCGCTGATCGCGATCATCATGGGCGAGAGTCTGCCCGGCACGGATGGCGACGTCAAGATGAGCAAGAGCATGGGCAATCATATCCCGCTCATGACCACGCCCGAAGACATGTACGGCAAGGTGATGAGCGTGCCGGACAAAGCCATGCCCATCTACCATAAGTTGCTGTTTGGCTACACCGAAGCCCGCCTGCGCGAGCTGAACAGCCGCATGGCGTCCGATCCGATGGGGGTCAAGAAAGATCTGGCGTTCCGCGTGACCCAGGAATTCTACGGTCCCGACGGCGCAGAGCGCGGCGCGAAGCACTTCTCCACCGTGTTCCAGGGCCAGGGCTTGCCGGAGGACATCCCGGTCTACACCATCACCGGGCCGACGCGCGTGGTGGACATCCTGGCCGCGGCGGGACTGACCGCCAGCAAGGGCGAAGCTCGCCGCAAGATCGCGGAAGAGGGCGTGAAGCTCGACGGCGAAAAGCTGTCCAACGGCGACGCCAGCCTGTCCCCCGACGATCTGCCGGTCGTGCTGTCGGTTGGCAAGCGTAAATTCGTGAGGGTCGAGCGCGGCTGATGCCGGTCCTGTTTGACGTAGACGACACGTTGGTCGATCATCTCGGCGCAGAGCGCACGGCTGCTATCGCGCTGCTGCGCCGATTTCGTAACTGCTTTGATTATGCCGACGACGAGTTCGTCACCCTTTGGCACCGGGCCGCGGAACGGCATTTCGCCACCTTCAACGCCGGGCTGTGCAGCTACCAGGAGCAGCGCCGCCGTCGCATTCGCGAATTCTTCGGCGCGGATTTGAGCGATCCCGCGGCAGACGAGTTGTTCGACGTCTACCACGTCGCCTATCGCGCGGCGTGGGCGCTGTTTCCCGACGTGCTGCCCTGCCTGGATGCCCTGGCGGGCGAGACGTTGGCGGTGATCTCCAACAATGGCGCCGCCGCGACCCGCCAAAAGCTGGAGGCCGTGGGGATCGCGGATCGTTTTGCAGCCATCGTCACGCCCGAAACCGCCGGAGTGTCGAAGCCCGATCCGGCCATTTTCCGCGCCGCGTGCGAGCAGTTGGGCGCGGCCCCCTCCGCCTGTGTCTACGTCGGCGATCTGCTGGACAAGGACGCCCGCGCCGCGCAGGCCGCCGGTCTGATCGGCGTCTGGCTGAATCGCGATCTTGGTCGTTCACTCCCCGATCCCGGCGATGTCCGGGTCATTCATGATCTGCGTAACCTGACGGCGCTGCGGCGCAGCTAACAAAGGAGCGAATCCCGATGAAAGTGCTGTTCATTGGTGGTACAGGCAATATCAGTGTCCCGGTCAGCCGGTTGGCGGTGGAGCGCGGTATCGATCTCTATCTGCTCAACCGGGGTCAGCGTCCGGTCACGATTGAAGGCGCCCGGACGATCATGGCGGACATTTCTCAGCCCGATCAGGTGCGGGCGGCGCTGGCCGGGCAGTATTTTGACGCGGTGGAGAACTGGATCGCATTCCGTGAACCCGCCATAGAGCGCGATCTCAAGCTGTTCGGCGGCCACTGCGGGCAGTACATCTTCATCA
>CAYRWY010000498.1:0-3975 GCA_964427955.1 uncultured Anaerolineaceae bacterium | reverse complement strand
CCTGCGGGAACGTCTCGATCAGGTGGCGGATCAGGTCGGCGGTGACGCGGATGGCCGGACCGTGGCCGGGGATAATGAGGTCGGCGGAGGCCATGATCTTCGCCACGCTGCGCCAGGTATCCGCGATCTGCACCGGGGTATAGCCGGTCGGGTGATAAATCCCCCAGGCGCGCAGCCATTCCTCGTCCAGGATGGCATCTCCTACGGCCCAGACCATCTCGCCGTTGGTGTCCAGGAAGACCAGGGCCAGCAGCAGCGGGTGGTGTCCGGGGCACAGGCGGGCGACCAACCCGTCCGCCTGGGGGTTATTTTTGATGGCGACGCGGTCGAGCAAAATGGGTGGCGTGTCCGGCGGCAGGCAGGGCGTATGGTCGCCGTGGGGATGCGTGAGGAACATGCGGTTCACCACGGCAAATGAGGCGTTGATCGCGCCGAGCTGCCCCAGCGCCAGTTTGTAGCCTTTGTCGGTGAAGCAGGGATCGACGATGATCGTATTATCGACCGCAGGCTCGCTGCCCTCTGGCCAGAGCAGCGTGATGGCGCAGCGGTGCTCGGCTTTTGAGTCCAGATGCCCATCTGGGCGGGCTTGTATCTGCCCGGGTTGCAATATCCTCCAATTAAAACGCCTGGTAGAAAATTCGTCTGGCATTCTCATCCCCTCTTGTGAACGCTCCCAGACCCCATTATCTATTATATACTGTTATTATCGCCGGATCGAATGGCCCACCGGTACGGGCGAAAAACGCCGCGCCGGACTGAGTCTTGACGCTCGGCGGCTTCACTGGTAGAATGCCCATCCGTTAGCCCCTATCGTCTAGAGGACCAGGACGTGGCCCTTTCAAGGCTAAGACTAGAGTTCGAATCTCTATAGGGGCAACTCTCCCGAAACCAGTGCTCAGCGCGCTGGTTTTTTGTTGCCTGGGGACGAGCGGGACCGCCCAAAAGTCGTAGCACTCTCCCCGATGCTATGCTATAGTCACCCCCACGCTTTTCACCACCAACAGGAGGCTTGTTATGTTCAATGATTTTGCGCCGCGCCTCGCCCAGGTGTTGACCGAGTATTCGCTCCCGGTCCAAAAGGGAGATTATGTGGCTATCGTAGCTCCCGTCACCGCCGAGCCGCTGGTCGTGGCGCTGTACGAAGCTATCGTCCGCCGGGGGGGACATCCTCTGGTACAGGTCGGGCTGCCCGGTTTGCAGGAGCTTTTCTACCGCCATGCCTCGGACGAGCAGCTTGATTTCTGCGATCCGCTGGGCCTCTTCATGATCGAGAAGGTCGATGCCCTGTTCCAGATCATCGCGCCTTTCAATACCAAAGCGACCTCCGGGATCGACGTCGCCCGCCTGGCGCGCCGCCAGAAGGGCACCCGCCCGATCACCGAAAAATATTTCCAGCGGATCAACGACCAGACGCTGCGCTGGAACATCACCGCCTGGCCGACGGCGTCCGCCGCGCAAGAAGCCGAGATGGGCCTGCTGGCGTACACTGAATTCGTCTACAACGCCTGCGGCCTGGATCACGACGATCCGGTGGCGTTCTGGAGCGCGCTGCGGACGCGGCAGGATCGCCTCGTGGACTGGCTGAAGGGCAAGCGTCACGTCGAGGTCAAGGGCAAGGACATCGAGCTGTCGCTGGACGTTGAAGGCCGCCACTGGGTCAACTGCTGGGGCAGCGTCAATTTCCCGGATGGCGAGATTTTCACCAGCCCGCTGGAAAACTCGGTCAACGGCCATGTCGAATTCAACTATCCGACCATGTACGGGGGGCGTGAAGTCGAGGGGGTCAAGCTCACGTTCAAGGATGGCGCAGTGGTCGAGGTGTCGGCGCGCAAGAACGAGAGCTACCTGCTCAGCCAGTTGGATCTGGACGAAGGCACCCACCGCCTGGGTGAGTTCGCCATCGGGACGAACATGGGCATCCAGCAGTTTACCGGCGAGACTCTGTTCGACGAGAAGATCGGCGGTTCGATCCACATGGCGCTGGGCGAGAGCATCCAGGAAGCGGGCGGCGTCAACAAGAGCCAGATTCACTGGGACATGGTGCACTCCATGCGCGACGGCGGCGAAATCCGGGTGGATGGCGAGCTGTTCTATAAGAATGGCGAATTTGTCGTAGGCTAAACGGTTCTTAGTGAGGCTCGCCTAAAAAACTAAACTTTTGATGCCCACGGTTGACCTCACCCCCTACCCCCTCTCCAATCATGCTGGAGAGGGGATTGAGGGGTGAGGTAAATCTCCCAGGCAAAAGTTTAGCTATTGGTGCAAGGATCAGTAGTGATTAGTTTTTAGTTCAGGTCCAGGCCGCTTTGGCTGACATGGCGTTACGCACTTCGCCAGGCCCCTCTCCAAAAGACGTGGAGAGGGGAGGAGGTTGAGGGTGAGGTAAACCCTAAACAGCCTGGAATGGGGAGCGGCGTAACGTCAACTAACTACTAATCACTAACTACCTTTGTTTGGGTTCGGAAGAAATAGGAGTATTCATGACCAAAAATCTTGCGTTTGAAATGGCCCGGATTTTGACCGAGTACTGCTCGCCGATCCAGCCGGGCGACTATGTGACCATCGCGGGCAACGGGCAAACCTGCGCCCCGCTGATCGAAACTCTGACCGAGGCGGTGATCCGGCGCGGCGGCATTCCCAACGTGCAGGCGGCCTGCCTGATCTCGCCGGACTATAGCGCCTATTATGAAATGTACCTGCGCGAGGCGAGCGACGCCCAGTTGGATCGCCTGGACTCGACGATGATGCATTGGGTCAACGCGTCCGATGCGCTGTTCTTCATCAAGGCCCCGGCCAACACCAAGGCCCTCTCGACGATCCCCCCGGCGCGCATCGCCCGCCACAAGCGCACCATGCAGGCGTTCAGCAGCCGTTACCTCGAACGCTATGCCGAGGGCACGCTGCGCTGGACGGTGCTCGGCTGGCCGACGCAGGCGTCCGCGCAGACGGCGGAGATGGGCCTGCTGGACTACACCGACTTCGTCGCCAAAGCTTGCGGCCTGGATCAGCCCGATCCGGTGCGCTACTGGCAGGACTTCCGCGCCTTGCAGGAGCGGCTGGTCGCGTGGCTGAAGGGCAAAAGTCACGTCGAAGTGCGCGGTCCCGGCGTCAACCTGTCGTTCGAGTATGCGGATCGCCCCTGGGTGAGCTGCCACGGCAATCTGAACTTCCCCGACGGCGAGATCTTCACCAGCCCGGTCGAAGATACCATGAACGGGACCATCGAATTCAACTACCCGTGCGTGTACCTGGGCAGCGAGGTGCAGGGGGTCAAGCTGCGCTTCAAGGACGGGGTCGCCGTCGAAGCGACTGCCGACAAAAACGAAGCCTTCCTGCTCAGCCAGCTCGATCTGGACGAGGGCGGGCGCAAGCTGGGCGAGTTCGCCATCGGCACGAACCACGGCGTGCAGGTCATGACGCGCAACATCCTGTTCGACGAGAAGATCGGCGGCTCGATCCACATGGCGTTGGGGCGCGGTTACGAAGAGTCGCACGGTGTCAACCAGAGCGCCATCCACTGGGACATGATTCACAGCATGAAGGATGGCGGCGAAATTTACGTCGAAGGCGAGCTGTTCTACCGCTCCGGGCAGTTCATGGTGTAGCGCCGGGACGTGTTTTGTAGGGGGCAATGCATTGAATTGCCCCCTACTGCGGCTCAAGCGCCCGGACGAGTACGAGTTGCGACCGACCTTTCGGCATCCTCCATCGTGTAGCAAAATACAGTCCCGGTTCAGATATTTGACACACAGCCTGCGCCTGATGGAATTCGATTACCTTACTGATCCTTGCACCAATAGCTAAACTTTTGCCTGGGAGGTTTACCTCACCCCTAAATCCCCTCTCCGAAAAAAGCGGAGAGGGGACTTACTCCACCCGAAGTTCAATCCCCCTCTCCAGCATGATTGGAGAGGGGGTAGGGGGTGAGGTAAACCGTGGGCATCCAAAGTTTAGTTTTTCATGCGAGCCTCAGTA
>CAYRWY010000497.1:0-3990 GCA_964427955.1 uncultured Anaerolineaceae bacterium | reverse complement strand
GTGGAGAGGGGGTCGGGGGGTGAGGTAAAACACCGCGAATTCCCGCGTGCTCAATACTTTTCACCCACCTGTCCGCCCTCAATCCACGCCGGGGAGAGGGGCTAGAGGGCGTAACAGACTCCAGGACCCGAAACGCTTACTCCGACTTCAGGGCGACGACGGGCTGCATCCGCGCGGCGCGCAGGGCCGGGTACAGCCCGGCGCAGATGCCGACCAGCACCGCCAGCACAATCGCCAGGATCGCCAGCTCGTTCGGGATGATCACCAGCTTGCCGCCGATCTTGGACGTGTCGAACGGGAGCCAGTCGGTCACGCCGCCGCTGCCGGGTTCCGGCGCTTTGGCGACCGCCCGGTTGATCAGGTTGCGCAGGAAAAACGACAATCCCACGCCCGACAGCCCGCCCGACAGCCCGACCAGCCCGGATTCGATCAGGAAGACGGTCAGCACGTCGCGATCCGTCGCGCCGATGGCCTTCATCAGCCCGATCTCCTTGGTGCGCTCCAGGATCGCCATCGTCATGGTGTTCGCCACGCCGAAGGCCGCGACCAGCAGCGCCACGCCGCCCACGCCGCCTAACATCAGGCGCATGGTGCGGAAGAAGTTGTTCAACTGGGTCAGGTAATCGCCCATCCCACCCGCGCCGTAGCCCATCTTCTTGATGGCGTCCGAGACTTTGGCGGTCGTCTCGCGGCTGGTGGCCTGCACGATCACCCGCCCGAAAGTGAAGGTCTTTGGATCGATCTCCTGGCCGCTGCTCCACTCGTTCCACTTGAGCACGTCCGAGAGCGGAACCAGGATGGCGTAATCGTAGGTGCTGTTGGGTTGCAGCAGCCCGGCGGCAGTGATGTCGAGGTCGCGCGGGGTGTAGCTCATGTCGGTGGCCTGGTAAATCTCGATCTGGAATGGCTCGGCCATCAGATCGACGGTGATCGGCGTCCAGGTGTCGCTGTCGGCGTTGGGATCGTAGAAGTTCATGCCGACCTGCGATCCGACCAACACCTGGCCCGGTTGCAGCGAGAGTTGGCCCTGCTGCACGTCCACGCCCAGGTAAGGCAGCAGCGCCGGATCGACCCCCATGATCTGGCCCCAGCCGTAATAGTCGCCGGAGATCAACTGCCCGCCGTTTTGCAGATCGACGAGCGGGATCACGGCTTGCACGCCGGAGATCTTCCAGAAGGAGCGCACCGCATCCAGCGTCAACTGCGGGATTTCGACGTCCGGGTCGGGACTCCAACTGGGATAGACTTCGATCTGCGTCAGGCTGGAGTCCTCGCCGATCCCGGATTCGGCGGATCGCTGCAAGCCGAACGTCAGCGCGATCAGCAGGATCACGGCGGTGGTGCCAACCAGGACGCCACCTGCCGTCATCGCCAGCCGGGTCCGCGCCCGCAGCAGGTTGCCGACCGCCAGACGTGCCATTTCGCTGAGCATGGTTAGCTCCCCAGCCCCAGCAGCCCCATGATCACATCCCCGACCGAGACTTTTTCCTCCGGCTCAGGGGTGGGCGTCTCCATCGGCGGCATCTCGCCGGGTTCTTCGGCGGGCGGCGGGGTCATGGCCTCGGTATCGAAGGTCTGCACCAGGGTCGCTTCCTGGTTCAGATCGTTCAGGTAGTAAATCGTGACCGTGACCTTGACCGGTCCGTCACTTTGCGCGGCGACCATCCCGGTCACCCCGGTATCTTCGTCGGATTTGACCGGGCCAAGCTGAATCTCCTGGCCGTCGAGCACGTCGCCATTGTCAGCCTCGATGGTCGCGCGGAGCAGATTGACGGTCGCGCTGCCGTTGTTTTTGATCGTCAGGTCGATGGAGAACGGCTCGCCCACGTTGACCGATTCGGGGACCGGGCTGTTCACCGTGATCTGCACCTTCGGCAGCGCCACGACCACCAGGCTGGCGGGCAGGCTGGTCTGCCCGGCGGTGCCGTCGGGTTTCTGGTAGCGCAGCGTGACCGGCAGGTTGTAGATGCCGCTGGACACCGTGCCGTTGACGATGAATTTCTGTTCCAGGGTGGTTTCGGCGCCGTCCGCGTCCAGGGTGCCGACGTAGATCGTGCCGCCGCCGCCGATGGGCGCGAAGACCGTGCCGGGCGTCGTGCTGGACCCGGTCGGCGTGCCCGTGTCATCCTGGGAGGTCGTCTCGACCGTCCCGAAGGTGACGAGCAATTGCTCGGCGCGCCCCTGGCCCACGTTTTGCAGCGTGAGCGACAGGGTGAACATCTCGCCCGGTTTCAGGATGTCCGCACCCGCGTCGTAGGCTTCGAGCAGCAGCAGCGGGGCTTCCGTCACCTTTTTCGCGACGTCGAGCGTGATGCTGCCCGGCGACTCTTTGGACTGGTCGTTTTGCAGGTAGCTGATAGTGAACGGCTGGGGCTGTGCGCCGGGCTTGGCCTCGGTGCTGACCACCAGTTCCAGCGAGATCGGCACGCTCACCCCGGCGGCAAGATCGCCCAGCGGCAGGCTGTCGCCCTGCGGACCGGCCAGCAGCACGCTGTCCGTGCCCGTCACGCGCAGCAAGACCTGCGAGGCTGTGGCGCTGCCCGCGTTGGTGACCTGCCCGGTCAGCGTGACGGTATCGCCCGGCAGGGCGGGATTGGGCTGGAGCGTGTAGCTGGTCAGCACGACCTGCGAGGTCGCCGTCGTATCGCTGATCGTGACGCTCAGGCTGGCTTTGTTGGAATAGGTCTGCCCGCTGAAATCGTGGAAATTCATGCTGAGCGGGACGACGTTCGGCCCGGCGGTGGCATCCTTCATCACGTCCACCGCCAGTTGAATCATATACCGCTGGCCCGGCGGCAGATCGGGCACGATCACGCTGGCCTGGCCGTTGGCGGGCACGAATTTGCTCCCGGCATCGACCGCCACCGCGATACCCTGCGCGGTCCGGTTGCCCTGGTTGACGACGTCGAAGCTCAGTACGACCGTTCCGCCCGGCTCGATCAGGGCGGGGGAGGCCGTGAAGTTGAGCACGGTCAGCACCGGCTGGCCGGGGACCGGCGTCGGCGGCTCGGACGTCGGGTAGAGCGTCGGCACGTTGGACGGCTCCATGGTGGGGAGCGGGGTAGAGGTCGGCGCGAGCACGTTCAACTGCTGCGGCGATTCGGCGCGGCTGCCGTCGGGATTGCTCACCTGGACCTTGTATGTCCCGGCAGGGAGCAGGGCTGGGATCGTCCCGGTCAGCGCGCCGCTGTGCACGTAATGGGTGGTCAGAATCCCGTAGCCGACCAGCCGGATCGTCGCGCCCTCGTCGAAGCCCTGCCCGAAGACGCTGAGCTGGTTTTCCTGCCCGCCGATCACCTGGATCGGCTCGGAGCGCGTCACCTTGAGCGGCGGCAGATCGGTTTCCGTCGGCGTGAGGGTGAGGGTGGGCGTCAGCGTGAGCGTCGGCGTCAGGGTGGGCGTCAGGGTGGGCGTCAAAGTCGGCGTATTCGTCGCGGTCGGCGTCTCGGTGGGCGGGTCCTGGATCAGCAGCAGTCCCGGCGCGGCGACCGGCGTCCCCTGCGGATCGTCCACGCTCACCGTGTACTGCCCGGCGGACAGGTTGTCCGGCAGCGCGGCGGTCAGCGTGCCCGCGTCTTGCAGGCTCGTCGGCAGCGCGCCCACACCGCTCAACTCGATCACCGAATTCGCCGTGAAATTCGCCCCGTAGACGGCGATCATCTGCGGCTGGCCGCTCATGGCCTGCGCCGGGTTGAAGCCGGTGACGGCGATGGGCGGCGGCGTGGCGGTCGCTGGGTCCTGGAGCGCAAGGGCCGCCGGGCGCTGGAGTCCCTGCGTGCCGGGCAGGGCGGACAGGCTGAGACTGACCACACTGAGCGCGATCAACAGCCCGGTCAGGCTGGCCGCGCGGATGACTCGTCTAGACATACCCGAATGTCCTCTTCTCCCCCTGTCTGGAAAGGCAGGTCTGCTGTTGGGCCCCTCTCCAGGCAAGCTGGAGAGGGGGAGATCGGCACGCCGGGTAAGTCCCCTCGCCAACTCGGTTGGAGA
>CAYRWY010000496.1:0-4016 GCA_964427955.1 uncultured Anaerolineaceae bacterium | reverse complement strand
GCGCGGCGCAAGGCGCTGCTCAAGGCGTTCAACAAGGACATCGAGGCGATCCGCGCCGCCAGCATCGAGGACCTGATCGCCGTGCCGGGCATCACCCAGGAGATTGCGGAGAATCTCAAGGCGCTGTTAGGGGGGTAACGTGCTCGATCCATCACCGTATGACCATATCGCGGATTTGTATGATACTTACGTGCAGACCGATCTGGACGTCCCGTTTTTTCTGGAGGAGGCGCGGCAGACGCCGGGTCCCCTGCTGGAACTGATGGCCGGGACCGGGCGCGTGACGCTGCCGCTGGTCCGCGCCGGGGCGAACATCACCGCCGTGGACAATTCGCCGATGATGCTGGCCGTGCTGCGCGACAAGCTGGCGCGCGAAAATCTGGCGGCGGACGTGCGCGAGATGGACGTACGGGCGTTGGCTTTCGACCGCCGTTTCGATCTGGTGCTGATCCCGTTCCACGCGCTGGCCGAACTGCCCACCGTCGAGGATCAGCAGGCGGCGCTGAACAGCATCCATGCCCATTTGACGGACGGCGGGCGCTTCGTCTGCGCGCTGCACCATCCGCCGGTGCGGCTGAAATCGGTCGATGGGCTGCTGCACCTGATCGGCAAATACGACCTGCCCGACACGCAGGGGCGGCTGCTGGCCTGGATCATGCAGACGTATGATGCCCGCCACCAGCAGGTGGAGATCGCTCAGTTTTTCGAGGAATACGATCTGGTCGGCCAGATGGTCACGCGGCGGATGATCGAGCTGCGGGTCAATTTCGTGGAGAAAGCTCATTTCGAGGCGATGATCCGGACGGCAGGCTTCGTGGTCGAGGCGCTGTACGGCGATTATGCGCGTGCCCCCTTCGACGAGCACACCAGCCCGTTCATGATCTGGGTGCTGCGGCGGGCCTAGCGGTCAGGGGTCAGTCGCGCTTGATCATGATCAGAAACCGCAATTGAAACGTGCTGCCCTGCCCCACGCTGCTGTGGACCTCCACCGTCCCGCCGTGCATCTCGACGATGCGTTTGACAATCGCCAGGCCCAGCCCCATCCCCGCGCTGTTCATGGTGCGGGAGCGATCCGCCCGGAAAAAGTGATCGAAAATATACGGCAGATCCTGCTCGCTGATCCCGATCCCGGTATCGGACACCTCGACGCTCACGTAATCCCCCTGGATGCGGGTGATCAACGTGATCGTGCCGCCTTCCGGAGTATAGGTGATCGCATTCTGGATGAGGTTGTCCAGGACCTGCCGGAGCGCCGCTTCATCGCCCAACACGTCGGGCAGCCCCGGCAGCAGGTGGGTGGTGACCGCGAGTTTCCGCCCGTCGATGAGGGGGCGCAGCGCCGCTACGGCGTTCTGGCATAACGGGTTCATGTTCACCGGGCTGCGCGAAGGATGGGAATCCCGTTCCAGCCGCACCGACAGCAGGATTTCGTTGATGCGGTGTTCCAACAGCGTCAACTGCTGCTTGATCCCGTCGATTTTTTCCTTCTGCTGGGCGGGGTCCGCGATGCGCTCCAACAAGTACACGTAAAAATTGAGCGTGGTCAGCGGGGTGCGCAGGTCGTGCGAAATAGCCGTGATCGTATCGCGCAGCACGCTCATGCGTTCCCGCTCGACGGCCAGTTCCAGGGTCTGGCGTTCGATCCGCTTGAGGTCGGACACGTCGTGCGCCACGCCGACCAGCCCCGTGACGCGACCGAGATCGTCCTTGAGCGGGACTTTGGTGGTCAGCACCGTCGTGGACTGATCGGCCTGCGGTCTGCCCGGTTCTTCGACGTTGATGATCGCCGCTCCCGACGCGATCACCTGCTGATCGCTGGCCTGGCAGCGATTGGCGTAGCTGGACGGAAAAAACTCGAAATCCGTCTTGCCGATCATGTCCTGTTCGCCGGATACCTGGGGGATGTTTTCCCAGAACGCCCGGTTGACCAGCAGGAATCGGCCCTCGGTATCCTTCACCGTGACCAGGTCCGGCACGGTGTCGATGATCGTGCGCAGCAGGCTGCGTTCAGCCGCCAGGCGCTCCTCGGCCTTGCGCACGCTCGCCAGGTGGCCCAGGGTATCCGCGTAGAGCGAGAGCAGTTCCAACTCGTAATCCATCAACGGTTTCAGCGTCAAGAGGTTATCCGTAGCTAACCACCCGATGTTCCGGTCCCCGTCCCACACCTGGGCGACCGCTTTCCACCCGGTGCCGACGATCTCGGCGCGATCATTGTAGATGGGCACATCGCTCCGCGTCGCCGCAAAGACCCGCCCGTCCAGCAGTTCCTCAGCATGTTCACCGTGCCGGATAGGCAGGCGCTGGTTTCGCTCGTCGCGAATATTCCCGTTTTCGTCGATGCCGAACGAACCCACCATATATCCGGGATCGCTGTCGAGAAACCACAGGCCCAGCCGGTCAAAGCCCAGCTTGCTGCGGCCCAGTTCCACCGCGCGCAGACACAGCTCGTCGAAAGAGTGAGTCTGGGCCAGCTCCGAGGTGACGTCGTGCAGAGCCTTCAACCGGTTCTGAAACTCGCGGGCTTCTTCCTCTTTGGCCCGGAGCGATTCCTCGATCCGCTGGCGCGTCACCAGGTGCCCCAACGTCGAAGCGTAAAGCCCGACCAGTTCGATCTGATAGTCGGACCAGGGTTCGTGCCGGATCAGGTTATCCGCGTTCAGCCACCCCAGGACGCGCTCGCCGTCCCACAAGTTGCCGCGCACGATGTCCCCCCGGCCTACCATTTCCGTGTTTTCATTCAACAGCGGGAGATCGTACAACACCGTCCGGCCCTCGCCCGGCTGCATCATGCTGCCCGACAGGTGTTCCGGCAGCAGGGGATGCTGGAGGCCGCGCTCATCCCGGATGTGGCCCTGTTCGTCGGTGCCAAACGACCCGACGACGGACGCCCCATCCGGCCCCAGAAACCAGAGTCCCAGCCGGTCAAACCCCAGGCGGCTGAGACCGAGTTCGACCGCCTGGCGGCAGAAATCGTCGAACGAGGTGGTATGGGACAAAATACCGCTGATCTCGTGAAGACTCTTCAACTTGGCCTGAAACTCAAGCAAGTCCTCCGTGCGATGTGGTTTGAGTTTCTTGGCCATCAGGTGCTCCGGCAGCCGTTAGAAGGTAGGTCGCTAGGGTTGATGATAGTTCAAACCGCGCAATACTCACCACGATTCTAAGCTACTCGACCGAAAACACAATAACACAACCGCCGGCTAAGACAAGACTTACGGCGCCGGGTCGTTCGCTTTTCATCGGTCGTCAGTTTATGATCTGAATCGAAGATTCACCCTACCTGAGAGGATAGACAGCATGAAACGATGGTTGCCAGGGGGTTTGATCGTGCTCGTGGTTCTCGCCCTGACCGGCTGCGATTCCGACTCTGACCAGCCCGCTCAAAACGTCACCCGCCCGGTGACTTCCACCGATCTGCGCGTCGTGCAGGGGCAGACCGTCTACGTCCCGGCCTATGCGGCGATTTACACGGAAACGGACAAGACCCTCCAACTGACGGTCACGCTCGCCATCCATAACACCGATCCCCAGCACGCCATCGTGATCCGCTCGATCCGCTACTACGGCACGGACGGCAAACTCGTCAAAGATTACCTGAGCGCCCCGGTGGAGATCGGCCCCTATGCGACGGCGGGCTATGTGGTCGAAAAAGATCCCCAGGGTAGTTGGGGCGCGAATTTCGTGGTCGAGTGGAGCGCGGCGCAGGAGGTCTACGAACCCGTGATCGAAGCCGTGATGGTCGGCACGAGCTTCGGCCACAGCATTTCGCTGATCAGTCCGGGCCGGGTGGTGTCGGAGATCGCGGCAGCGGCGGAGTAAGCTCCCCGGCTCGCGCACCCCGCGGGTGGACACATTGGTCCGCCCCTACCACGACGTTTCCACCGCGCCGCTCCCCCTCGCCACCGGATGCTATGCGTTACCCATAAATAGCCCTCACCCCTGACCCCTCTCCCATAGAGAACGATGGGAGAGGGGAAAAAACGTGCGGCTCCCCCTCTCCATTGGGCTTTTTGAAT
>CAYRWY010000495.1:0-4023 GCA_964427955.1 uncultured Anaerolineaceae bacterium | reverse complement strand
TCCACCACTCGAAGCCCCGGATATAGGGATCATATTCCAACTGCTGGGTGTACTGAAGCACATCACGGGTGATGTCAGCACACTTGAACTGCGTGCTGCCATTGCCCGGCCCGGCTTCGGTCAGATAGACCGGAACCTGGATCGCTTCGGGCAGCTTCGAGAGCACGTAGGAATAGAACAGCCGATGGCGGAAGCCGAGACTGATACCGGATTCGGAAACCAGGGTGGTGGGATTGTAGCCGTAGGCGTGCAGCGCGATGCCGTGATAACGCCCCGCCTGGCAGGGATTCTTCAGGGCGTAGTCGTAGACCGGCGTCAACTGGTCGAAGAAGGCCGGATCAGGATTCCCGGTGCTGAACGAGAAGAGGAGCAGACATTCGCCCTGGCTTGCGGCGACGCGCATGGCCTCGATGGAGAAGGCGACCAGCCAATCCGCCGGGGGCAGGCATTCGTTCATCAACTCGTAGTAGTCGGCGTGCACGCCGCGCCAGTAGGCCTGCTGGCCGGTCACCCAGATCTGCGCCTCGGCGACCGGATCACGCGAGGTATCGGGGCAGTCGCGCATTCCGAGCGGCGTGGCCAGCGAACGATAAATCACGACGGTCTGGGGAGAAATGGTCTTGACCTCGTTGAGAATCGCCTCGGTCCCGGTCGTTCCCTTGATCGATCCGAGCGGCCAGCCAATCGCGCTCAGCCGCTTGACCAGATCGATCACCGGTGCGGAGCGCGCGCCGAGGGTGAGATGCAGCCCCATCAGCGTGCGGGGGCCGGTGTCAGCCAGCACGAAGACCGGCGGCACCATGACATATTGAATGGCCAGGTTGTCGATCCAATAGCCCGTTTCCGCCTCGTCGCCATCGCTCGCGCTGTTCGGAGTTTCGCCGGGAACGGGCGTGGCGGCAGGCACTGCGATCCCGGTGTTCAGCCGGAAGCGCAGGCGAATCACCTGACCGCGGTAGTCCGTCAGATCGACGATGTGCTGCTCCCAATCGGTTTGCGGGCCGATCTGCTGATCGACCATGATCCAGGATTGGCCGCCGTCCAGGCTCAGGTCGAGCGCGACAAAATCGCTGGCGGGCAGGCTCGCTTTCTGGCGAAAGACCACCTGGGCGCTGAGCGTGCCGGACAGGTCGATCATCATGGAATAGGCGAGGGTGCTCACCAGTTCGCGCACCGCGCCATCGGCGTACCAACCGCCGCCCTCGTAGGCTGTGTCGGGATCGAAATGCCACGTACCGTCCGGCTGCCAGCAACAGTTGGTGTCGAACGTGTCGCCAAAGGGCAGGGCCATCACGGTCGGATCGTTGAGCGTGGGGGCCGGTAGGGTAGGGGTCAGCGTGCCGTCCTGGGCATTGGTGAGCGGAAGGAGAGGCACGAGAGCGAAGCCGACGAGCAGTGTTAGAAAGACCAGCAAAAGGTTACGGCGCATGGGGGATCATTGTAGCATTTCTGACAGCCACTGCCGAGTCGCGCGCGGGGAGCGCAGGCGGACGACGATCAACCCGGCGTATTCCGGCCTGGCGAGCAGTTCCGGATATTGTTTGCGCCGCCGCCGGTGAGTCTTGAGCGCCCACCAGATGATCGCGTCCCGCCCCCAGAGCGCCGTACGCCAGGATTCCCGGTTGCCGTTCCACAATTCCTCCTGGGTGACGATACGGCGCAGCGTGCGCTTGATCAGCCGCCACAAGGTCACGGGGAGGGCGTAATCCAGCCAGATGATGGTATCGGCGCGCGCCCACACCAGATCGCGAACGACTTTATAATTGCCATCGATGGTCCAACGATCACCGCTCAGCGCTGCGACGATCTGCGCGCGGAACTGTTCGAGCGGAAGCTCGGTCCAGTGGGGCCCCCAGTGGATGGCGTCGATCTCGACATGCGGGCAGCCGAAATGATCGGCCAACTGGCGGGCCAGGGTGGTTTTGCCCGATCCCGTGACGCCAATGACGACGATTCGCTGGCCGATCCGGGTGGTGGGCAGGGGGCGAGTGGGCATAAGCCGCGATTGTAGCGCAAACGCGAAGGTTGCCAAAATCGGCATTCGCATAGTCATTCGCAGAGAACACTACCCAGCACTACAATGGGGGGACACCAAACAGGGGGGCACTATGCCGGACGACCAGGGGTATTTACTGCCAAGCGAAAGGCGGATTTTGCTGCGCCGGTATGCGCCGGTGCTGGTGTTGTTTCCCGAACTGCCCCAGCAGGCCCCGTATCCGGACGATGGCGACGCGATCTATACCATCCGGGGATCGTACCATCCGCGCGCCGTGGACATCTTCCTTGACCACGCCAAAGTGCGCTACGTGAGGCTCAGGCACCCGGGACGGCTGCTACATCCGCGTCCGATCTGGGAAGAATTGAAGCGCGCCGAAGAATCCATCGATGAAGACGACGTCGAAAACGCGTTGACGGCGCTCGGCCCGGATTATTGGAACGATCCGCACTACACCGGGCTGGACGAGGACGGCGTGCGGGAGGTCGTGCGCATTCACCTGATCCAGGAGCGGCTGCGGCGGCGGGTGCGCGGGTTCGATCTGCCGGGCTACCGGGGACATAACATCGATCACTGGAAACTCTATTTCCGCTACCTGGAACAAGCCGATCCCCAGACGCGGCGCTCGGTGGTGTACGGGCGGCTGGTGCAGGGCCAGCGTCCGCTGGCCGGGAGCCTGGATGCGACCGATACGCTGCTCCGCTCTCCCTCGGTGACCGGACCCTACGATGTCAGCCGGACACGCGTGGCGCTGCAATACTGGTTTCATTATTACTACGACGATTGGGCCAACCGCCACGAGGGGGACTGGGAAGAAATTACGCTGCTGATCGAACTGCCGCTGGCGACGATCCGCAAGGCGCGCGAACTGGGCGAAAAGGAACTGCTGGAAGGCGTGATCGGGCGCGACGCGGGGTACGCCTCGCATGAGGACGGCTACCGCCGCCGCTGGGAGGACGTGCAGCAGACGCGCGATCACCGCCCGATCGTCTACGTGTCGCGCGGGGCGTCGGCCTCGTATTTCGCCTGGAGCCGGGAAGGGTACCCGGCGTCGGCCCGGATCGGGCTGGTCGAGCGGCTGGCGGCGCTGCCGGGACGGGTGTCCGGAGGGCGGCGGGTGTTTGGACGGCGCTGGGATGCGCTCTACGCGGCGCGCTTCGTGGGCCGGGACCCCAAAAACACCGACTGGACGGCGGCTGATCCGCTGCCCGATGACCGCTGCGATCCGGGGTGCATCGATCCGCTGGAATCTTTGCTGCCGCCATGCTGCCGGGGCGTGCGGCGCGGCCCGGATTTCAGCGCGCGCGCCGGGTTCGACGACGAGACCTATCATCTCGAAACGGAGGACCTGTTCTGGCTCGAAATGGTGCAGGAATATGGCATCCAATGGGGCGAAGATTCGCTGATGCCGGGCGGGAAGGGTCCCAGCGGGTGGACCAAAACCGAGCGTCGGCAGGATCGCCGCGACATTCACCAACTGGCCCGGCTGGAGGTCGCGCTGGGACGCGCATTGCACGATCTGGCCGGGGTGAAGATGAGCGCCGAGCACGCAATCCCCGAACTGGGGCAACTCCTGCGCCCGCTGCGCCCACGCTCGCTGCGCAAGGCGGACAGCTTTCCGTCGGCGGGGCGGAGCTATATCTATACCATGTGGGCCTGGCTGTTGAAGCAGCATCCCGAAGCGTGGCCGGGCGGGCCGGGGCTGCGGCTGGGGCTGATCTTCCGGCAGATTCTGTATCCCGGCTTCCTCAAGTTTATTTTCAAGCGCCCGGAACCGGAACCTCTGCTGGTCAAACACGACCCGATGTACTACCTGAAAGCGGCGCTGGCCGAGGTGCGGCGTACCCGGTACGAGCGGCAGCACGAGGGATCGAAGTGGGACAACCCGTTCGCGTGGGTGCGGCACGTCTGCCACGCGGACACGTTCTACTATGGCCGGTCGCCCGCGCAAGCGATCCCGCTGGAAGAGCTGCTGTACCAGCTCGACTGCGTGGATACCGAGATGACGATGGAGTAGCCCTCACCCC
>CAYRWY010000494.1:2943-4058 GCA_964427955.1 uncultured Anaerolineaceae bacterium | reverse complement strand
GAACTACTCGGCCTGGGGTGCCCTCTGGATCAGCGCGCCCGGCGGCTACACCTTCTCCTGGGAACCGGCCTGGTAATTTTCCCCTGGGCTGCTTTTTCCTCCGAATAGCCCAACGAAAGGCGCGGACATGGTTCGCGCCTTCGTATTTTTGTTAGCCCTCACCGCCAGTGCGCCGCGCCGACGCCGCCCGCCGTGGGCGTCGTGTCGGCGGCAGTGCCATCGGTGCGTACCACCCACAAGCGGTAGCCCGCCGCCGTCTGGACGGTCACCAGCACGGCGCTGCGGCTGGCATTCCACTCGGCGGAGACAATCTGCCCCGTGATCAGCCCGGACATCTGCACCGGCAGCCCGCCGGGTTGGACGACGTACAGCGCGAAGCTGTCGCCGGTCGTCCCGCCCAGGAAGGCGATCCGGCCATCGAGCAGCGGCGCGGCATACTGCATGATCAGCCCCGTGCTGGACTGGTTGAGGTATTCGGCGGATGTCCAGAAGGCGTCCATCGCGATCCGCGTGACGACCGATGAGCTGCCCCAGCCCGGACCGCTCACGATCAGCGCGGTGCTGTCCGGCGTCCAGATGGCGTTGGCGTAGGGGATCGCGTTGAGCGGATCGTTGGCCTGGTGATCGTAGACCATCGGGACGTTAGCCGGACCCAGCGGCGTATCGACGCGCACCACCAGCGCCAGGCTGTTCGGCGCCCATTCGACGCTGACCGCGCGGCGTTGATCGCCCAACTGCGCCGCCTGGTAGGTGTTGCGGAAGACCTGCCAGGAGCGGTTCGTAGCCGGTTCGTAGACCCATACGCCGCTGTCGATGGCGTTCTGCTCGTCGGGATTGGCCGCATCGACCCGGATCGCGATCCGCTGCCCATCCGGCGACCAGGTGACGGCCCCGAACGAGAGGTTGTCCGGCACGCCGAAGCGGCTGGCCGGAGAAACCGTCATCGGCGCATTGTTGACGTACAGCCAGCGATCTGATCCGACCGCCGCCACCGCTCCGCTGCCGCTCACGGCGAACACGTCACCCGCCGCCAGCGGCGATCCGACCCCGATCCCGCCCGGAATGGGCAGCAGCGGCACGACCTGCCCGGCGTAGCTGACCACGATGTAACTCTG
>CAYRWY010000494.1:0-2843 GCA_964427955.1 uncultured Anaerolineaceae bacterium | reverse complement strand
GCGATCCAGGTGCTCGTCAGATTCGGCGTGATGGACGGAAAGGGCGTAAAGGTCAGCGTGGCGCGCGGCGTGGCCGTCGGCACCTGCATAACGGCAATCGCTTCGGTCGGCGTCCGGCTGGCCGTCAGGGTCAGGGTAGGGGCCGGAGTGTCAGTCGGCGGCGGCACGGTGATCGTCGGCAGAGGGGTTGCCGTCGGCAGTGCGGTCGGCGTAGCGGTAGACGTCCGGCTGGCAGTGGCGCTCGCCGTCGCCGTCGGCGTGGAACTCGCGGCACGGGTCGGACTGGCGGTCGCCGTCGCCGTTTTGGTCGGACTGGCGGTGACCGTCGGCGTTGGGGTCGCGCTGGCGGTCGCGCTGGCCGTCACCGTCGGGGTGAGGGTCGCCGTGGCTGTGCCGGTGAGTGAGGGGGTAACGCTGGGCGTCGTGGTCGGGCTGGGGGTGATCGTCGGCGTGCGGCTCGGCGTGGGCGTTCGGGTCGCCCGCAGCGCGATCTGCGTCTGATCCGGCGTGGGCGATACGGCCACCGTCGGAGTCTGCGGCGAATCAATATTCATCGTGCAGCCCGCCAGGGCGGTCCCCACGATCACCAACAGCAGCCGGGTCCACAGCGTCGATTTCATGACTCTATTGTACAGGACTCCGATCCAGCGTAGGGTAAACAGCGGCCCGGCGGCGAACAATCAACCGGGGCGAACTGGCGTCCGCCCCTGCCGCACTTAGCCGTATTTCTGCTCGGGGCTGACGGGCTTTTCGCGTATTTCGATCACTTTCGTCTCCGGGATTTTGCCCAGCGCCTGCTTGAGCGCCTCGAAATTGGCGCCCTGTTCCTTGATGGTGATGTGCGCCCGGCCACCTTCCTTGGAATTCCAGGTCGTGGCGCTGATGATGTTGCCCCCGGCTTCGGCGACGGCCTTGGCGACCTGCGCCAGAATGCCCGGCTTATCGGGGACCTGGAGCGTAAAGCGCGCGCCCTCGCGTCCACCGCCCAGCAGGTTGACCAGCACCTCGAAGATGTCGGTATCCGAGATGATCCCGACCACCTTGTCGTCTCGCATGACCGGCAGGCAGCCGATCCCCTCTTGCAGCATCAGGCGAGCGGCTTCTTCCAACGGGCAGTCCTGGGTCGTGGTCCACACCGGGTGGTGCATGATCTGCTTGAGTTCGAGCTTGGACAGCAAGCCGTGAATCTCGTAGATGCTCAAGGTGGTGGCAGGGGAGGGCTGGGCGGCCAGCAGGTCTTCCTCCACCACGATGCCGACCAGTTTGCCCTGTTTATCGACAATCGGCAGGTGGTGAATCTTCTGCTCGCGCATCAGTTCCGCCGCCTGCTTATGCGTCGTTTCGGGGGTCGCAATAACGGGATTGGAGGTCATCCGATCTTTTACGAGCATAGTCTATTCTCCCTAAAAGTTGGAACCTAAACACTTATCTGAAGGGGATCGTAGTCGGTTCACAGTAGCCTGTCAAACGGTGGGAAAAAGGTCCTGTTCGGTACATAATGCTGTTAGAGTGGTGTAAACTGAAAAATGTAAAACTTGAGGGGACTCGTTCCCCGCCACTCCATGATTGTTCAAAAGGAGCTAGCTATGCGGAAAATTATGTCCTTACTCTTGGTCATTGGGGCTTTATTGGCGGCCTTGGGCGGTCCAGCGTTGGCGCAGGCCCCGCTGGAGGGCCGGGTGTTGGTGTGGGAATACATCGCCAATCAAGATGACGGCCAGTTGGAAGTGCTCACCCCGGCGGGGGTGGCGGAAGTGCTGGTCGATTTCCAGCCGGGTGTGTACGACAACTGGGCGAAGCGGTGCAGTCAGGACCACTGGTCGGAAGGTGGCCAGGGTGTGGCCCTGTTTGCAGGCGCCGCGCAGGGCAGCCTGGCGATCTATCCCCTGGCGGGGGGTACCCCGGTGAGCCTGGGCAGCCAGGTCAGCCGGATGGCGTGCGCCGGTCCGCAGTCGTTCCAATTTTCGCCCAACGGCAAGCGCGCGGGCTACATCGACTATGCCTATGATGTGGTGGATCGCGACTACGCGGAAGGCAATCTGGTCTTCTTCGACGCCGCGACCGGGACGCAGCAGGGCGCGTTCGATTGGGCCACGTCGTTCATGCTCTATGACGACGGCGCGTTGATGTTCCGCGTCTTCCCCGGCGAAAAAGAATACGGCACGGAAGGCGACGTCGATTGGTGGGACGGCTCGTCGCGCAAGACGCTCGTCACGCTCACCCCGATCTACCCGGACGATGCCAAAGACATGAAGTGCGGCATCAAGAGCGGATCGGTCGCGCGCGTGGGCGATACGGCCTACATCCTGGCCGGGCAGTGGTGCGAAAACAGCGTCTCCGGCTGGCAGTTGGTCAGCGTGCCGATGTCGGGCGGCGATGCGACCCGGATCGCGGCGGGACCGTCTGACGGCGGCTTCTTCCCGGAGAGCTTCACGACCGAGTTGGTCCCGGCGCGGGATGGATCGGGCTTCCTCGTGGCACTGCCCAGCGGCCTGGAACGCAACACCGTCGAACTGCTGTGGATCAACCCCGCGGGCCAGATCACCAAGCTGTTGGAAGGCCAGCACGTCATCGCGGATCGCTTTGGCGAGCGGCTGAGCGAAGGCCGCCACATGATGTTAGCCCCGGACGGCAGCGCCATCGCCTTCGTGACCGCTACTGCCGATCAGGAACAGACCCTCTGGCTGCTGGACCTGAACACCATCGGCGGCACGCCGGTTCAGCTCGACGAGCGCGGCCAGGGCCAGCGCATCTTCCAGTACGTCTGGTCGGCCAACAACCGTCTGTACTACATCGTGGGCAACATCGAATCGAATACGCTGAAAGTCGTCACGCCGGGCAGC
>CAYRWY010000493.1:0-4097 GCA_964427955.1 uncultured Anaerolineaceae bacterium | reverse complement strand
ACGCCTGCACGCAAACCGCGCAGCGCTTCCGCGGAACCACCAACGCCGCGCACACCACGCAAAAGCAGCGAACAGAATACCCCCGCACGCAAAACCAGCGATCAGGGGACAACTGCCCGCAAGACTTCTGCTACCGGCACATCTCAGACGCCGCGCCCCAAAAGTCCTGCCAAGCCTAAAGCTGATCCTAAGACCGCGCCTGATAAAGCCCGTGTCCGCAAGGTGACAGAACGACCAGCCATCGTCAAACGTCCCAGCCTGAGCGAGCGCATCGGCACCTGGCTGAAACCCAGGCTCCAGGCTGCCGTACAAACCCTGCGCGATCCGGCCTTCTGGCACCGGATGGCCCAAAAGCTGCCCCCCTGGACTGACGAGGTGGGCGCTATTCTGCTGGTCGTGCTCGGCGTGGTGATGCTCACCGCGCTGTTAAACTCCACATCTGAAGCCATGCTGGCAGTGAACCTATCCCATATCCTGCGGCAGATTTTTGGCTATGGCGCGTATGGCGTCGCGCTCATGATGATGGCGAGCGGCGTGATCGTCCTGCTGCCCAAATTCGGGATCGTGCTCCGGCTGGGTTGGGTGCGAGTGGCCGCTATCGAGGTGAGCTTCGCGGCCTTTACCGCCCTGCTGCACCTGTTCGCTAACGATCCGCAGCCCCGCGTGCTGGCCCGCGAAGGCGGCGGCGGCGGCTTTCTGGGCTGGGGATTGAGCGAGACTCTCTCGATCTTCGGCCATACCATCGCCATTTTGTTCTTCATCCTGGTCTTCATCGGGGGATTGATCACAGTGACCGGCCTGCGGCTGCGCCACCTGCTGAGTGTCACCAGTTGGACACGCGGGCGCTTGCAGCGCAGCATCAATCACCTGGACGCGATGTCATTCGAGGATCAACCCGATCCCGATTACGAGGACGACGATCCGCCGCTGTCCGGCGCAAGCGGGGGGCCGTCCTCGTCGAGCACGCTGCCGCCCGCAGGATCGACACCCACGGGTTCGACACCCACGCGCCGCGCCTCGATTGTGCCGCGCGACGACCGTGAGACCCCGTCGGGCCCAACGGCAGCGCCAAGTCCGGCCAGCCCGCGCCGGGTACCGCGGGTCACCCCGGCCAGCGACGGCGGCGAGATCAAGCCGCGCGAAAAGTCGAACGGCAACGCCCAACTGGCCGCCAGCCCGACCACCCTGCCGGAACCGGACGTCAAACCGGGCAACGGCCAGCAGCCCGCCGCGGCGAAGGCTCGCCTGATGACGAGGGCCGAGAAGAAAGAAATCGTTGAGCAGACGCGCCGCAATCTCGGGGGCGAAAATGGGCGCAGCCTCGTGGCTCCCGGTGGGCCGGGCGAACGCTCCTCCGTGGTCCCGCGCGAACTGCTGCTGCCCGACGCCCGGGTCGTGCCGGATGCCCCGCGCGCGCGCAACCGGCGGAAAATCGACCAGTCCGGCGACCGTTATTTCACGGTCGAGGATTTCCGCGAAGTGAAAAAGATCGGCAAGCGGGAGGAAAGCCTGCCGCCGCTGGAACTGCTGAGCGACGTCGAGCTGAACAAGCCGACGGAAGAAGAAATCAACAACAACGCGCGGATCATCAAAAACACGCTGCTGGAATTCGACGTCGAGACAGAAGTGATCGACGTCAAAGTTGGCCCGACGGTGACCATGTACGCCATCTCGCCCTACACCGAGCAGGTCAACGAGAGCGGCGAGACGGTGCTCAATCGCGTCCGGGTGAGCGAGATCACCAACCTGAACGGCGACCTGGCGTTGGCCCTGTCAGCCAAGCGGCTGCGTATCCAGGCCCCCGTGCCCGGCCATTCGTACGTCGGCGTGGAAGTCCCCAACCACCAGCCCAGCACGGTGGCGCTACGACCCGTGATGGAATCGGAAAACTTCTACAAATATCGCGAGCGTCCGCTGTCGATGCCGTTGGGACGAGATGTCTCCGGCGATGCGCTGGTCACTGATCTAGCCACCATGCCGCACCTGCTGATCGCGGGCACGACCGGATCGGGCAAGTCGATCATGCTGGCGGCGATGACGACGGCATTCGTCATGAACAATTCGCCGGATCGCCTCAAGCTGATCCTGCTCGATCCGAAGATGGTGGAACTGTCGCGCTTCAACGGCCTGCCCCACCTGTTGGGCCAGGTCGAGACCGAACTGGATCGCATCATCGGCGTGCTGCGCTGGACCACGCGCGAAATGGACCGCCGCTATAAGCTGCTGGAAAAAGAAGCGGCGCGCAACATCGAGACCTTCAACAAGGCGCTGGGCAAACGCCGCAAAGACGAGCACCTGCCCTACATCGCCCTGATCATCGACGAGATCGGCGACCTGATGATGCAGCGCCCCGACGAAACCGAGCGCGCCCTTACCCGGCTGGCCCAGATGGCCCGCGCGGTGGGCATCCACCTGATGGTGGCGACGCAGCGTCCGAGCGTGGACGTCATCACCGGCCTGATCAAGGCGAACTTCCCGGCGCGTATTTCGTTCGCCGTCGCGTCCAGCGTGGACTCGCGCGTCATCCTCGACACCGTCGGGGCAGAATCGCTGATGGGCCGGGGCGACATGCTCTTCCTCGCACCAGACGCTTCGGGGCCGCGCCGTATCCAGGGCTGCTACGTCTCGGACGACGAAGTCAACGCCGTCGTCAGCTATTGGAAGCAGTGGCACGCGGACCAGATCGAAGCGGGCAACATGGAATACGAGGCTGTCCCGCCGTGGGAACGCGGCATGACCCGGCGCGAAGTGCTGTCGGAAACCGATCCCATGCTGGAAGAAGCGATTGCCCTGGTGATCGCCGAAGGCGAAGCGTCTGCCTCGCTGATTCAGCGGCGGTTGGGCCTGGGCTATCCGCGCGCGGCCCGGTTGATCGATCTGATGCACGAACTGGGCGTGATCGGCGCGCCGCGCCCGGGTGGCCGCTCGCGCGAAGTGCTCTACAAGCCGGGGACCGATCCGTTCAAGAAACTGGTGGATAAGCGGATCAAGGACAAGCAGCCGTCGCAAAACCCGCCGAGCGCTCCCTAACCCTTGCCAGACCGCCGGAGAATCGGTTAAGATAACCAGACCTCTCTAGAGAACCGGCGCTGTCGGGGACAGGAAACTAAAAAGCCAGCGTTTGCTGGCTTTTAGATGTATCGGGTACACCACTTTTAGCGTACCTTTGGCTCTTTACCCAACGTGCGGATGCACTTAGCGCACATATACTTGCTCACCAGGCGACCGTTCTCCATCACCTTAACGCGCTGGATATTGGGCTTGAACTGCCGCTTGGTGCGACGCTTGGAGTGGCTCACGTTGTGCCCGAACTGGGGGATTTTGCCGCAAACTTCGCACTTTGCCATAGGAATGCCTCACAAGGACCTGTTCAAACAAGCGGACGCCATGCTACCATAGAGCAAAGGGTTATGCAAGGGTCGCATAAACGTGCTGAGAAAAAGTTGATGACCACAAACGAAACGCCTCGCGGAACGATTGAAATCTCACCTGCGGCGATTGCCACCCTGGCCAGTCATGCCGCACTGCAAACTTACGGCGTGGTCGGGATGGCATCGCCCAACCTGGCCTCGGATATTGCAGCCAGCCTGACGCGCGACCCCCACAAAGGGATCGAAGTGCGGCAGGAAGGATCGCACATCGTGATCGACGCCTACGTGATCATCGAATATGGCACCCGCATCGCGTCGGTGGCCAACAGCCTGATCAACAGCGTCCGGTACGCGGTGGAACAAAGTATTGGTGTCCCGGTGGCCCAGGTGAACGTCCACGTTCAAGGGCTGCGTGTCAGTAGAAACGAGTAAGATACAGTAACTATCATGGCCCAACAACCTTCTCAACCCCCTACTGAAGTCGATGGTCGTACGCTGCAATTGATGGCGCAGGCGGGACGCGACTGGCTTGACAAACACCATTCGGTGGTCAACCAGCTCAACGTGTTTCCCGTGCCGGATGGTGACACCGGCACCAACATGTTGATGACCATGCGCAATGCCGTGAAGGAAGCCGTCGAAATCGACGCTGACCATGCCGGGCAGGTCGCCGCGCGCATCGCGCACGGTGCCGTGATGGGATCGCGGGGCAACTCCGGGACCATT
>CAYRWY010000492.1:0-4140 GCA_964427955.1 uncultured Anaerolineaceae bacterium | reverse complement strand
TCGCAGAAATTGATGGCCGGGGCGCCGGTGCACTGCCCGGTCAGGTTATCCGATCCGGGGATCATCTGCCAGACCGAATTGGCGGTCGGCGCGAGGTCCGGCCCGGCGGCGGGCGCTCCCCCGCTCGCCCCGGTCGCGGGCACGATCACCAGCGGCGGCGGCTCGACTTCCGCGACGGCGGCACAATCGCCCAGCGGGCGGACGTCGGCCTGTGCCACCCAGGAGGGCGTCTCGCCGGTGTCCAACTGCCACCAGGGCGCGCCGTCCGGATCGTTCGTCCAACCGGACACGGCGTACATCGACTGGGCGTTCATGTTGCCTAGTTCGCCGCGCTGCGTGCCCGGTCCCACGCGCAGCACGACGCGTCCCGCCTCGGCGGGCAGTCCGACCCGGCAGACCAACGTCCCCGGCAGCAGAGCCAGCGGCGCATAGGCCGCGTCCGCGAAGGCATACGATCCGCCGCCCAGCGGGGCTTCGGTCGGCGTGAGACCGTCCTCGCCGCCCAGGCTGACGCTGACCTGTTCGCCTTCGTCCGCCTGTTCGGGCACGCCACGCGCGATCACCTGGCTCGATCCGTCCAGCACGCTGACGGTTAGACCGTCATTCGCGCGGGCCGTGATCAGCAAGGTCGCGTCGGAAAACTCGAAGCTGACCTGGTTCACCTGGACCTGCGCGGGCTGCTCGCCGCTGTATTGCAGCAGCAGACCGGACGGAGCCGCGCTGCACGCCGCGCCACCGGTGGTCAGGCTGAAGGACTGGAACGGCTCACCCGCTGCCGCTGGCGGGGTGACGTCGTTGGGCAGCCGCACCGGCAGGGCGTCGATGGCGCTTTGATCGCCATCCCACTGGATCAGCGGGACGAAGGCCCAGCCGATCCCGCCGGAAAACTGGACGCGCACCCAATCCCCCTGCTCGTTGCGGCCATCGGCGGTCGCCTGCTCGCCGGGGGCCAACTGGCCCACCAGGTCATAGGTCGTCGCCGCGCCGTTGCGCAGGTTGATCTCCGATCCCCGGCCATTGGTGACGATCAGCGTCGGCTGATCCGAGGCCACCTGGGCCGGGCGCGCGATCTGCGCCTCACCGAACAGGACCGCCGTTACCGCGCTGCCTTCGGGCAGTCCGGCGGAGAGTTGCAGCAGCGCGATCCCCCACTCGCCCGTGTCGGGATCGGCTGCCGAGGTCGCCAACGTCTGCAAGTCGGCCACGGTGGCCCGATCCCCGCTGGTGGCCAGGCTCGCGCCCGTCGTGGTCACGCCCGCGTGCCCGAAGCAGGCTTCGCCGCGCCCTACCCCGGCGCAAGCCGCCTGCGCATCGGCCAACGCCTGCGCCGCCATCTGGACGCACGCGTCGCCCTCCTGGGCGCGAGCCTCCGGCGCTCCGGCCAACACCATCACTACCACTAAAATCGCGATCATCCACTGCCGCATCTTTTCTTCTCCTGATAAACGAACCGGGGCTGGGCTTACGCGACCGGTCCTACTATAATCAACCTTTCGTGGTCCAACGCTGATCCTCAAGGAGTCTGCTATGCGTCGTGCTCTGTTCCTTTGTACGCTGCTGATGCTGTTCATCCTCACCGGCTGCGCGAAAAAAGCGACCGCGCCGCAGGCTATCGAAAATTACCTCAAGGCCAAAGTGAGCGGCAACGAGGACAAGCTGGCCGGCCTATCCTGCAAGGACTGGGAAGCCCAGGCCGCGCTCGACGTCGTGCCCTTCCAGTCGGTCGAAGCCAAGATCGATGGCCTCACCTGCCAATCCTCCGGCCAGGACGGCAGCTATACCCTCGTCACCTGTGAAGGCACGCTGGTCATCCAGTACCGGGGCGAAAATCCGCGCTCGCAGAGCTTGAGCGGGACCACCTACCGCGCCCTCAAAGAAGACGGCGACTGGAAGATGTGCGGCGAGCAGTAGGGGCTATTTTTCCCCTGCCGCGTCGAGCACCGCGCCCAACGTCTGAAGTGTGACGAGATTCCGCACGTTGAACCCCGCGTCGAGATGATCCTCGGTGAACGTGCACACCAGCCCGTCGGCGGGTATCGCCAGGTGCGTGGTATCGACCGGATCGACGCCCTGGTTGGGCAGCGGTTCGAGTGCCTGCCACAGGTTGATCAGCGGCACGTCGTAATCCAGCGCCACCTGCACCACGATCTGGTTGTAAAGCGCCGCCTTGTCCGGGAATTCGGGCCGCTGCGGGAACGTGCTCAGGATCGGCAGGGTGTGCTCGCGCAGCGTCGCCACCACGACCGACCGCAAGAAGAAGTCGAACTGGTTTTCGTCCAGGTACTGCACGTCGTTCGTCCCGAACATGATCAGCGCGATGCTGGGCTGCATGGCGCTGAACTCGCACGCCAGCGGCGTCTCGTTCGCGTCGCAGAACTCCGGGTTGGCCCACAGGCTGTCCAGCACACTGGCGGCGTTGAAGCCGCCCGCCGCGGCCTGGCTGATCCGCGCGAACGAGTTCAGATCGCCGTCCACGAAATAATCGACGACGCGCTGCAAGTCCGTATACGTCCCCAAATCATAGTTTCCCTCGCCTATCGGGATCAGAAAATAGGGATTTTGGGTCATGCAGTCGCCGACTTTGACGAAGGTGTGAGGGTTATGGCCCTGCGCCAGGCTGTCCTGGTAAAGCTGGAGGGCGTGATCGTCGATCTCCGGCACGACCGGGTACGCCGCCAGGTCGATCTGGGCGACGGCGTCCAGGTCCAGCGCGCCCAGCACAGGATCGGGCAGCGGCGTCGGGGTGATCTCCTGGGCTTGCGCGCCGCTCTGGGGGGCTGCCGCCAGTCCGGCGATCCCGATCACGGCGATCAAACACAAACCAACGAAAACGAATGTCTTTTGCATCATAGTTGTCTTCCTTATTCGCGACTGCGGCGAGTTTACACCGGGCCGCATTTCATGTAAAGTAAGGGGTCGCTGTACCTTTAGGAAAATCAGTGTATGCGACGTGGACTCACGGTACTCACCCTTCTGCTGATCCTCACCTCCGCTGCCCGTCTGCGCCCCGCCGCGGCGCAGAGCAGTTTTCAGGCCCTGACCCACTATGCGGTGACGGTTTACAGCGGGCCGGATCGCGCCTCCCATATTGTCGGCATATTGACGCCTCAGGCCAAAGTGATCGTCGAAGCGCGCACCGTCGATCTCACCTGGGTGCTGGGCCGCAGCACGGATGGCGCCGTGCGCGGCTGGGTCGAAAGCCGCCACCTGGAATTTTCGCCCGGCGTCGAACTGGCGGGTTTTTGGGTCAGCAACGAGACGATGTTCGTCGCGGCGGACATGCCCGAGGGAGATTACAGCCAGGTCAACCTGGACGCCTACCCGGTGATCCCGACCGATCTGGGCCGCGCGCGCGAAATCTACGCGCTGGGCCGCATCCGGGGCATGAATCCCAATGTGCTCTCGAAGGTGGGCGACTGCATCACCGACAGCGCCAGCTTTTTGACCCCGTTCGACCAGGGCCAGTACAACCTGGGCGGTTATACCTATTTGCAGAGCGTGATCGGGTATTTCGCCGGGTCGTTCGGCAACACCAGCCTGGTGGCCTACGATGGACTGGTGACGAATGCCGCCCTCGATCCGATCTTCGCCAATCCGCTGGCGTGCGAGGCGGGCGAATCCCCGCTGCGCTGCGAATACCGGGTGCGTAAGCCCAGCGTGGCGGTGATCATGTTTGGCGCGCAGGATTTGCTGTTCACGTCCGGCGAGGATTTTGATCGCAACCTGCGCCAGATCGTCCACGAGACGATTCAAGCGGGCGTGATCCCGATCCTCAGCACCTTTCCCGGCAACCTGTCCCTGTGGCAGAAGAGCATCCAGTATAATCAGATCGTGATCCAGATCGCGCTGGATTACCAGGTGCCGCTGCTCAACCTGTGGCGGGCGTTGGAAGACCTGCCCAACGATGGCCTGAACGACGATGGCCGCCATCTGAGCCACCCGATCACGACGGCGGGCGATCTGACCTCCCCCAACCTGGAACGCGGCTATCCGCAGCGGAATCTCGTCACGCTCCAAACGCTGGACACCGTCTGGCGAGGGGCGATGTATTGAAAGAGTGATCGGTAAACAGTTTTCGGTGGACAGTAGGGGCAGAGCTTGCTCTGCCCAGGGCGCAGCAAGCTGACGCCCCTACGAAAA
>CAYRWY010000491.1:0-4150 GCA_964427955.1 uncultured Anaerolineaceae bacterium | reverse complement strand
AAATAGCTAAACTTTTTGCCAGGGAGATTTACCTCACCCCTGACCCCTCTCCAGCATGATTGGAGAGGGGGTAGGGGGTGAGGTAAAGTTTAGATTTCAAGGCAAGGATCAGTAATGCGCACTCGGCCCATAGGCCCGCCGGCGGCGCACGTTGTCTTCGACCCTTCGTGTCATTTCCGCTTGAAACTGATCCACATTCGGCAGCAGGTCCAGCGCCGGGGCGGGATTGTCTTCGCTCGCCGTGGGGATGATCTGGGCGACCAGTTCCAGGCGTTCCTTCAGCGCGGGATGGCTGTCGTAGGGCGAAGTGGGCCGGTTCATGGCCTGGCTCACGTCCTGCTCCATCTTGTTGCGCAGGGTTTGATTGTCCAGCGGCGGCAGCAGCCACAGGTTGTTGAGACTGCGTTTTTCGTTCAGGGCGTTGTTCGCTTCCTGGTTGACCTGGTAATCGAAGACGACCATCTGCCGGGTCAGGTTGGTCAGCCCATCGGCGAAATTCTGGATGCCGTAGGTCGTCGCCGCGAAGCGATCCGCCTGAATCTCGTGCAGCCGTGACGCGCCGAGCGTAATCCGCGCGAACACCCGGTCGTAGAGCCGCAAGAACTGCCAGGCCGGGTTATAGGGGCGCGCCTGGGAATTCTGGATCAGGTTGATCGCCATCTGCCGCATCGACAGGCGGACGTGGTGCGCCATCCCGCCGCCCGCCGTGTCACGGTTGGTGAAGTGCCCGTATTCGTGCGCCAGGATGGCCTGGAACTGGCCCTGGGTCAGCGCGGGCAGCGCGCCGAGGCCCACGATCAGGCGGCGCTGGCTGCGGTCGGTGAGCTTGGCGATCATGCCGCCCCGCTCGGTGACGCCGATCTCGGTGCCCGGCGTGAGGTAGATCGCCTGGACCGGGCGCGTATGCACGCGATCCGCAACGTCCTGGGTCAGCTTCCACAGCGCGGGCGCCTCGTCCGGCTTGAGCGGGCGTCCCGGCTCGACATCCGGCGTGCGCACGAACAGGCTGGCGACGAGCGAATAGAGGATCGCGCCCGCTGCGACGATCAGCATCAGCACCAGCTTGATCGGGATGCGTCCGGCCTCGACGAACAGGTAGATGATGCCGCCGGTCGCGCCGACCACGAGCACGGCCAGGATCGGGATCGACAGGTAGTAATACAGCGACGCCACCGCGATCACGCCGCGATAGATCAGGCGGATCAACCGCTCGACCGGGCCGATCCGCTGGTCCTGGCCGAACCGGGCGGTTTTGACCGTCGCCAGCGTGATGCGGCTGAGCATGATCCCTACCACCAGCAGCACGCCCATCAACACCGCCCATCCGGCTACGATGTAGCCGAAGGTGGTCGCCAGCGAGGTGGCTTTGTCGTTACGATCCGCCTCGTTCGCTTTAGGATTGACGGTTTCGTCGAGGATGCGGTCGATTTCGTCGGACGGCCAGCCCAGGCTGCGCGCCAGACGGAGATTGATCCGCGCCTCATCCCACTGGCCCTGATCGGCGGCAGCCAGCCCAGCATAGTAATAGCCCACCGGATCGGTCGGGGCGGCCTGGATCATGGCGTCGGCGGCAGTGGCGATGGTCTGGGCATTCTTCGTGGCGACCGCCTGTCCCAACTTCGCGCGGGCAGGCATGGCACGCACGTCTTCGAGCGATAAGCCCAGGCTGGCGTAGTCCAGGGTTTGCAGCGTATCGGCTTCGCTGATGGCCGTGTCCCAGTCCTCCACGTACAGCGCGGCCCAATAGGCCCCGTAATGGCCCATCACGCTGTCAGGGTCCAGCTTGAACACGGCCTGGAGGGCGGCCTCGAGGGCCTCCTGGTCTTGAAGCATCAGAGCGGCGTAGAGGTACAGGTCTTGTGTGTCGATGTCGTCCGGCAGCGCCGCCGCGGCATCCTGGGCGTAGCTGAGCGCCGCTTGTTGCTGGACCGGGTTGTCCGACAGTAGCAGCGCCTGGGCCAGGGCCATTTTGTTGAAGCCAGACGGATCGGCGGTGTGCGCCTGGGTGGCGTAGTCAATCGCCTGGTCCACATTACCGGCGCTGCCTTCGATGTAGCTCAGGCGGCGCAGAGCATCGGGGAAGCCGGGCACCAGGTCCAACACCTGCAAATAACCGGTGCGCGCGGTGGCGTCGTCGTTGGCATCGAGCGCGATGGTGGCCTGCTGGAAGAGGGGCACGGCGTCCGGGTTGAGCGCGGCGAGGCGGTCGAGGATTTCCTGCTCGGCGATGAGATCGCGCCCCTGTCCGCCCTGTGCCCCGACCGGCAGCGCGATCAACAGCAGCCCCGCCAGAAGGATGATCAACCCCGATCTGTACGCGCGCATGGTTTCCCCCTTCAGGTTATAGAGTGACGATTAATTCTAACATCACCCCGAATCGGGGACAATTGAGGGGAAAAGTTGACGAAACAGAACGTGTGTGCTATGATCGGGGTATGAAAATCGACCGGTTACCTGGGGGAACCTCAATGGATCGCGACTTCTTCGCCCAACTCTACGATTACAACTTCTGGGCCGATCACAAGTTCTTCGAGTGCGTGCTGGCTCTCACCGACGAGCAGTTTTTCCAGGAGATCGACTTCTCGGCGGGCGCGATCTGCCACCACGTGGTGCACATCATGGCCGTCGAATACTGGTGGCTTCACTTTCTCCGCACCGGCCAGCTCGATTTTCCCTTCGACGATGGGGGGCGCTATCCCCGTGAGGAGCTGCGCCGCAAGTGGGACGAGATCGAGCGCGAGGTGCGCGGCTACGTCGCCTCGCTGACGCCGGAGGAGCTGCGGCGCACGGTCAAGCCCGACTTTTGGGACGAGTCCGAAGCGCCGGTGACGGTGGCGCAGGCGTTGTTCCAGGTCGCCAATCACAGCATGGATCACCGCACCCAGGCTCTTGCGATGCTGCACACCCGTTTTGGCGCGCCAACCTTCGAGCAGGACTTTCTGAACTACCTCCAGGAGCAGGCCGTCCAGCAGCAGTAGTCCAGACGTCAGCCTGCCGTCAGGTCACCCACCCTGAACAGGAGTACGCTGGGGATGTGTCGAACTGTTGAGGGGAGATCGTCCTATGCTCGCCTTCCTGCGTTTTCTGATGACTTTGTGCTTTACGCTGTCGGTGCAGGGCAGTCCGCTGCGCCAGGCGCCGATCCAATTCACGGCCAATCCGACGACGGTCAAGCCCGGCCAGACCGTCACGCTCGCCTGGTCGGTGCCGGACTCCTTCGCCCACCTGGACCACGTGACGCTCGAAATGGGCCACCCGTCCCAGGCGGACCGGCTGGTCTTCCCCGATCTGCCGGTTTCGGGCGCGTACACCGTGACTATCCCGCTCGATTACTACGATGTGGCCGACTTCTGGCTTTTTCCGGAACAGGCCGGGGGCGTGCGCTACCTCGAGGAAAACGGCGCTGCCTCGTCGGCGGCGTTGGAAATCGCCGTCGATGATGGCGTCGAAGTGACCAAGCTGCGCGCCGATCCCAACCCGACGCCGCACGCGTCCGGCGTGCTGATCAGCTACGAAGTGTCCGGCCTCGGTCCGGACTCGACGCCGGTCTATTTCTGGTACTACGGCGAAGATGGGATCTATACCCGGACCGGCGATCTGCCGCCGGTCGGCACGCTCGTCCTGGAACCGCCGCCGTACTATACCGAGACCTTCACCGTATTTCTGCACGCCGACAAGGTCTGGACGGGCAACCGGTTGGAGATTGGCATCGTCTGCCCGTTCGACGACTATCTCGCCCCCACGTGCCCGTTCACGCATGAGCAGGAAACGCTGCGCGTCCAGCCCTTCGAGCACGGCTGGATGATTTCGCGTAATGGCCGCGCTCTGATCCTGGACGAGAGCGGTTATTTCTACGAACGCGCCCCCTATGACGATGATCCCTCCGGCACCGACCTGATCCCTCCGGATGGCTTGCAGCTCCCGGACTCGGAATTCGTCGGGATCTGGTCACGCTACACGCTGGTGGACAGCCTGGGCTGGGCGACCGCGCCGGAGCGCACCTATACCACGATGTTCGAAACCGCGCCCGACACCGCAGGCCGCCACCGTGTCACCGGCTATTATTTCGTGCTGCCCGACGGCCAGACGATCCACGCCAATCCGATGACGATGTATTGGCAGGCCGTGGAGTAGGGGATGAGATGGCGTG
>CAYRWY010000490.1:0-4186 GCA_964427955.1 uncultured Anaerolineaceae bacterium | reverse complement strand
ATTTACCTCACCCCCCGACCCCCTCTCCACCCGGTGGCGAGGGGGAGCGGCGCCGTGGAAACGTCGGTGTAGGGGCGCGGCGCCGCCGCGCCCTGCTTTGAAAATCCCGATTTTCAATGCCTGTCCGTCCCTGAACTGCACAGCGGGCAGGGGCCAGGGGAGGGGTTAGCGCTAGGCACGCCGAAAGACCCGGAAAATGGGGGGAGCATGTCCGGCAGGATGGGAGTAAGATTCATCCTGTCCGTCCGGTGTATTCTTGAAGGAGCCACTATGTCATCCGATCAAAATCAGGAACCACAGGGGTCGTATCTGCCGCCCATTCCTACCCCACCTCCCCCGCCGGGGGGTGGCTACATGCTGGGGATGGGACCTTCGTTTACGCCGCCCGCGCGCTCGCTGGAATGGTCGGAAGTCTTCCAGATGGCGCTGACGCAGCCGAATACGGACGCCTACGAGACGATCCTGAACGATCCTCACGCCTCGACCAACCGCGCCTACGTCTGGATCGTGGCCTGCTACACCGTGGCCTGGGCTATCCAGTACGTGGGGCAAATGGTGTGGGGACGGAATCCGCTTTCGTCCTCGTCCGGCCACGCTTCGCCGGTGCTCGGCATCATCTGCCTGCCGTTCGTCGGCGTGCTCGGCCTGATCGCGTTTCTGATCGGGACCGGGATTCAGCACCTGGCCGCCAAGCTGCTGGGCGGTAAGGGCACCTTCGACGACATGGTGTACGTGAATGCCGCCTGGACAGCGCCGCTCTCGATCCTCTCCGCCGTGATCAGCCTGGTGCCGTGCATCAACTGCTTCGGCTTCCTGCTCTCGCTGTACGGGCTGGTGCTGAGCGTGATCGGCATCCGGGTCGTGCACCAGTTCGAGACGGGCCGGGCGGTCCTGGCGGTCTTCTGGTGGGTGCCGCTGCTGTGCCTGTGCGTCGTCCTCTTCGCGTGCGTGCTCGGCCCGGCGGTGGGCAACGTGTTCCAGAATATCATGACCGAGATCGCGACGCAGCAGCCGTAACGGCGGTGATTGACCTCACCCCCCGGCCCCCTCTCCGAGGGCGGAGAGGGGGAGCACGGGCAAGTCCCCTCTCCAGACTTGGAGAGGGGATTTAGGGGTGAGGTATGAATTCGCCAACAGCATCGCTGCGCAGAGGAAGGGCTGGGGATAGGAGTTGGGACGGGATCAGCCCGGTGGCGGCGAACGGCCCGACAAAATAGGGGGCGTGCCAAGCTTGACATGCAGATTGACGCAGAATGCGTTAATATAAGCTACGGGTTCAGGAGTTAGAGACAGAAGGGAGCGAACGCGCATTTTGAGGCGCGGTCAGGATGACCAAGAGAATTCTCGTCGTCGAAGACAACCCCGACAATCGTATTCTGATCACCGACGTGCTGATGTCCATGAAATATGAGGCCCTGGTCGCGGTGGATGGCGAACAGGGCGTGGCCATGGCTCAGGCAGAGATTCCCGACCTCATTTTGATGGATCTCTCTCTGCCGAAGCTGGATGGCTGGGCCGCCGCCAAGCAGATCAAAACCAACCCGACGCTGGCGCATATTCCAATCGTGGCCCTCACCGCGCACGCGATGGTCGGGGATCGAGAGAAGGCCCTGGAAGCGGGCTGTGATGATTACATTTCCAAACCCATCCACCTGCCTGAGCTTTCGAGCAAATTGGCCCATTTCTTGAAGTAGCGCCCAACCTATGAAAGTTCTCGTCGCCGAAGATAATCGTGACAGCCGCGAGTTGGTGAGCGATATCGTGCTCAGCCTGGGCCATACGCCGATTCTGGCAGCCAATGGCCGGATCGCGCTCGACAAGATCAACCAGGATGTCCCCGATCTGGTCATCCTCGACGTCAACATGCCCGAAATGGACGGCTTCCAGGTGTGCGCCGAACTCAAGAATAACCCGGCCACCGCGGAAGTCCCGATCCTGATGCTGACCGCTCAGATCGACGTCGAATCGCGCGTGAAAGGGCTGGGGCTGGGGGCCGACGATTATTTGCCCAAGCCGTTCCACCCGCGCGAATTGATCGCCCGCATCCAGACCCGGCTGCGTGCCAAAGAGGAAACCGATTCGCTGCGGGCGCAGCGGGAACAGCTCCGCAAAACCTTCGAGCGGTTCGTCGCACACGAGATCGTCGAGAAGCTGCTGGAAAATCCCACGCGGGTGCAGTTGGGCGGCGCGGTCACCACCGTGACCGTCCTGTTCGCCGACCTGGAAGGCTTCACCGCCCTGTCGGAGCGCACCGCCCCGGCCCACCTGCTCGAAATCCTGAACGGCTATCACACGCTGGTGGTCCATCACATCAAAGCCAACGGCGGCACCGTCGATAAATTCCTGGGCGACGGGGTGATGGCGCTGTACAACACACCCCTACCCCAGCCGGATCACCCCCTGCGCGCCGTGCGGACGGCGCTTGGCATCCAGGGGGGATTGGCGAACTATCACCACCAACTGGAAGCTCAATTCCACCTGGGCGTGAATTTCGGCATCCACACCGGGATGGCCATCGTCGGCAACGTCGGCGCGCCGGACATCATGGACTTCACCGCGATTGGCGATACGGTGAACCTGGCCAGCCGCTTGCAAGGCCTGAGCACTGGCAGCCAGATCACCGTCAGCGAAGAGACGTACAACCAGGTCGCTGACTACGTGTTCGCCGAGCGTATGGGACCGCGCACCGTGCGCGGACGCGAGGAACCGGTCACAACCTACCTGATCCGGGGGCTGCGATGAGCATCGAAATCCTGCCCGGCGTGTTCGGCAGCAGCGCCGCCGGTTTGCTCGGCAGGCTGCTGTTAGTCGCCCTGGTCCTGGTGCTTACGTCGCTGAGCCGCCGCCTGTTGTGGCGGGCCGTGCCGCACCTGGCGCAGACGCTCACGGTGCGGACGCGCACGACGGTGGACGAACAGATCGTGCAGATCCTGAAGGGTCCGGCGCACTTCCTGTTCGGGCTGCTCGGCCTGTGGCTGGCGCTCGAAGTGCTGGAAGCGCCCGGCGTCCTGTCCGATCTCTTGAACCGGCTGCTGGCGTCGCTGGTGGCGATCACCATCCTGGTCGGCGCGTACCGCACGGTGGACCTGCTGGCCCACGTCCTGCGCGGCATGTTCCAGCGCAGCACCCACCGCGACGCGACGGTGCTGGAAGAGAAGCTGTTCCAGTTCGTGCAGAAGATCGCCAAAGGGCTGGTGATCATCCTGGCCATCGTGCTGGTGCTGGATCGCTGGAGCTTCAACGTCGGGAGCCTGCTGGCCGGGCTGGGACTGGGCGGTTTGGCCGTCGCGCTGGCGGCGCAGGACGCGCTCGCCAACCTGATCGGCTATTTTCTGATCGTCGCCGACGAGCCATTTTTGATCGGGGAATACATTGCGCTGGGCGGCGATACCGCCGGAACGGTCGAATCGCTGGGCTTCCGCAGCACGCGCATCCGCCAGCCGGACCAATCGCTGGTGATCGTGCCCAACAAAACCATCGTCAGCACGAATATCGTCAACTGGTCGCGCCTGACCCAGCGCCGCCTCGATATGACCCTGGCGCTGTCCAGCAACAGTTCCGGGGAACAGATGTTGTCCGTCGTGCAGGCGGTGCGCGAAATGCTGCACACCCACCCGCAGGTGCAGTCCGATTCGGTGATCGTCCAGTTCGCCGAGTTCGGGGATCAGTCGCTCAACGTGCGGATCGTATGCTTCATGAAGACCCCGGCCTGGAACGATTTCCAGGCGGCGCGGCAGGACATCAACCTGAAGATCATGCAGATCATGGCGCAGCGCGGGGTCGAATTCGCCTCACCCACCTACGAAGTGCTGCTCGGAAAAGTCGCCACGCCTTCGCCGCAGGCTGCGCGCCTGACGCCGCGGCCTGAGCCGGTAGTCAGCACCACCACCGACTCGCCGGTCCCCGACGACGCGGCGAATTAAGCGCGTTCGCTGGACATCACCCCAGGCAGGCGCAAGCTTGTTTCGTAGGGACGTATCGGCGCGCTTTAACCCTTTAGCGCGGAGATCCGGCCTCACCCCTCCGACCTGCGGTCGGTATCCCCTCTCCAACAGAGTTGGCGAGGGGGAAAAGCGTGCGTTCGAGAAGATAGGTTTTTGTAACTCTTACTGAGGCTCGCCTAAAAAATTGAACTTTGGATGCCCACGGTTGACCTCACCCCCTACCCCCTCTCCAATCATGCTGG
>CAYRWY010000489.1:2958-4188 GCA_964427955.1 uncultured Anaerolineaceae bacterium | reverse complement strand
TCCAATCATGCTGGAGAGGGGGATTGAACTTCGGGTGGAGTAAGTCCCCTCTCCGAAAAAATCGGAGAGGGGACTTAGGGGTGAGGTAAATCTTCCAGACAAAAGTTTAGCCATTGGTGCAAGGATCAGTAAATATCCGGAGCAGAGAATGATAGCGCGCATCTGGCACGGCATTACCCCCACCGACAAGGCGGACGAGTACCTGGAATTTCTGATCGCCCGCGCGATCCCCGACTACCAGTCGGTGCCCGGCAACCGGGGCGTCCGCATCCTGCGCGAACATCGCGGCGATCAGGCGCACTTTTTGACGCTCACCTTCTGGGAGTCGGAAGACGCGATCCGGCAGTTCGCGGGCGAGGACATCCGCCGGGCCAAGTATTACCCGGAAGATCAGGATTTTTTGCTGGAATTCGAGCCGACCGTGACACATTACGAAGTCTACGGCTCCCCACACGATGAAATGGACGGAGCATGAGCACGGAAGAACGGGTCGCCATCATCACCGGATCGTCGCGCGGGATCGGGGCAGCGCTGGCGCTGCACCTGGCCGAGGTGGGCTTGCGCGTGGTCGTCAACTACGCCGGGTCCGCTGCCGAAGCGCAGGGCGTCACCGCGGAGATTGCCGCCAAATTCGGGCAGGGACGCGCGCTCTGCATCCAGGCGGACGTCGCTCGCCGCAGCGCCGTGCAGACCATGTTCGACCAGACCCTGCGCGAATTCGGACGGGTCGATGTGCTGATCAACAACGCCGGGATCAATCTCGACGGGCCGTTCATGGAGATGACCGACGAGCAGTGGGATCGCGTGATCGGCACCCACCTGACCGGGACGTTCATCTGCTCGCAGGAATTCGCGCGGCGCTATACCGGCGATTGCGGGCATATCCTGACCACGGGAGCGAACACGGCCTTTCGGGCCCGGCTCAATGGGGCAAACTATTGCAGCGCGAAAGCAGGCGTGGTGATGCTGACGCGCTGCCTGGCGCTGGAACTCGCGCCGCGCATCCGGGTGAACTGTGTGATCCCCGGCCTGATCAACACTGAAGAGGTGATGATCCGCCACCAGTTGCGCGACCCGGAGCATTACGAACAATCGCTGCGCACCATCCCGTTGGGGCGGCTCGGCACGCCGGATGACGTGTGCAAGCTGGTGCACTTCCTGCTGTGCGACGGCGACTACATCACCGGGCAGCATTTCTTCGTCAACGGCGGGAATCTGATGGTGTAGCGA
>CAYRWY010000489.1:0-2858 GCA_964427955.1 uncultured Anaerolineaceae bacterium | reverse complement strand
TTGACGCCCTGTCCCAAATTTCACATAATAAGCGTACATGGTAAATAAAGCGCAAGTCCTCTAAGCTGGAACCAGTCCAGCACCCCCTATAACCGGTTCTTCGCGTCCGGGCCGACGGCCTGCGGCGCCTGTTATTCGTTTTCCATTCGCACAAATCGCAAGTCATCAGTTGGCAGTCGTCAGTTTTCAGATGGGACGCTGACCGCTGACAGCTTCTTTTCAAGGAAGGTCACGCCGTGTTTGCACGCCCTACCCCTTACGTTGAACCGTTAGGCCATGATTTGATTCTCAAGTCCGTCAGCACGACCGAGGAAGTCGAGCGCCTGGCCGACTTCAACTCGCTCATTCACGACCCACATAACCCGGACGGGTCCACGCCGGAGCCGACTTTGAGCTATATGACGCGGACCATGATCATGCACCATCCCCACACCCACCCGGACGACTGGCTGTTCGTCGAGGACGAGTCCACCGGGCAGATCGTCTCGTCGCTGTGCCTGATCCCCTGGACGTGGCGCTACGCCGGGGTCGATCTGCGCGTTGGCGAGATGGGCATCGTCGGCACGCGCGAAGAATACCGCCGCCGGGGGCTGATCCGCGCGCTGGACAAGCGCTTCAAGACGATGCTGGCCGAGGGGGAATACGACCTGAGCATCATCGAGGGCATCCCGTACTTCTACCGCCAGTTGGGCTACGAATACGCCCTGCCGCTGGAAGGCGGCTGGATCATCCAACTGCGCCAGATTCCGGATGAGATGCCGACCAGCGCCCAGGGCTGGCAGTTCCGGCAGGCGACGGCGAGTGACATCCCCGACCTGATGCGGCTGCACGAGCGGGCGATGTGCGAGCTTGATCTGCACACCCCGCGCGACGAGGCTACCTGGCGCTACGTGATCGACTACGCCCCGTACACGGCGGGTGCATATACCAACTGGCTGGTGCTGGATGCTTCCGGCCAGCCTGCCGGATACTTCCGGACAGAGAAATTCGGCTTCAGCGAAGGGTTGAACGTCCACGAGGTGTCCTGGCTGAGCCACGGCGCGGCGATGGCCGTGCTGGGCAAGCTGAAAGCGATTGCTATCGAGCGGAACAAGCCGTTCGTGCGTGTGTGTTGTTCGGACACCAGCCCGATCATCCCGACGGCCAAAGCCTGGGGTGCGCAGTCCGACGGGCGCTATGCGTGGCAGATTCTCGTGCCGGACCCGGCGCGGCTGCTGCGCACGATTGGGCCGGTGCTGGAACGGCGTCTCGCGGCCAGTCCCTTCGCCGGGCTGACCGAGACGGTCGGGCTGAACCTGTACCGGGCGGCGTACGCGCTGCACTTCGAGGCGGGACGGCTGGTCACGGTGGAGTCGCTGGGCTTCCGGCCCTGGGAGGGATCGAACAACCTGCCGCCGAACACCTTCGCCCCGCTGGTGCTGGGCTATCGCAGCCGCGCGGAACTGCACGCGACCTACCCCGACGTGGGGGTGTGGGGCCAGACGGGCTACCTGTTCGACGTGCTGTTTCCGAAGATGAGCGCGTTCTTTTACACACCCTATTAGAAGAACGGGCACCACAGAGGACACAGAGCACACAGAGGAAAAGCAGAAGGACTATGGAGATTATTTCATTTCAACGTGACTATGTCGATCCGGCGGCGGCGCTGTTCGTCGAGAACTTGCAGCGGCTGCGGCAGCGCGTCCCGGTCCTGCCGGAGGGGATGACCGATCCCCGGTGTGTGGCGGAGCGGCTGCGCGGCCTGATCGAGGCGGGACCGGCGGTGATGGCGCTGGACCAGGGCAAGCTGATCGGCTACCTGGGCGGCTATCTGATCGACCGGTTCCGCGATACCGACCGGAAAGCGGCCTACTGCCCGGAATGGGGGCACGCCACACAGGCAGAGGGCCGGGCCGCGATCATCCGCGCCCTGTATCGCGCCGCGGCGGCACAGTGGACGGCGGCGGAATGCCAGGCGCACGCGATCACGCTGCTGGCGCAGGACGCCGTCGCTGAAAAGACGTGGTTCTGGCAGGGCTTCGGGCTGCTGGTCGTGGATGCCGTGCGCCCGCTGACGCCGGTCGAAGTCTCCGCCGCCGCCGGGATCACGATCCGCAAGGCGACGGCGGAAGATGCCGCCCTGCTGGCGGAGTTGGACGCCGAACACTGGCGGCACTATTTGCAGCCGCCGATCCTGATGGCGGTGCAATGGGCCAACGATCCCGCCGCGTGGGCCGACTTCCTGGCCGCGCCGTGGAACAGCGCCTGGCTGGCGGTCAAGGAGGGACGGGCGGCGGGCTTCATGCGCTTCGAGCACCACAGCGAGGGTTCAGCGGACATCGTGACCGCCGCGACGAATGTCGCCATCACGGGCGCTTACGTCCGGCCCGAATACCGGGGGCACAAGGCCGCCGTCGCGCTGCTGAACGCGGCGTTCGCGGATTACGCCCGCCAGGGGATTGACCGCTGCTCGGTCGATTTCGAGTCCACCAACCCGGAAGCCGCCGTGTTCTGGATGAAACACTTCGATCCCGTGTGCCTGTCGGTGATGCGGGTGCCGGAGAAGATCAAATAAGAAACATCACCACAGAGGACACGGAGTTCACGGAGGAAAAACGGAGAAAAACATAGTAGGGGCGCAGCAAGCAGGTAGCACCACAGGATAGCGTGGAGGTCGTGCAAACCTCACCCCCTGGCCCCCTCTCCACCCGGTGGCGAGGGGGAAATGAGCCAGTCCAGGTCCCCTCTCCAGCTTGTCTGGAGACGGGAAACAGGGGTGAGGTAAAGAGGACCCCGCTATTTTGCAGTGCTACCGGCCAGCAGCGCCCCTACGGGAGACGTGTTTTTGCTAATGGGGGCTTATGCTAGTTCTTTTTTAC
>CAYRWY010000488.1:0-4200 GCA_964427955.1 uncultured Anaerolineaceae bacterium | reverse complement strand
AGATTTCGATCAACATGGGCGTGATCCCGGTGCTGAGCACGATCCCGCCCAAGCACTACAACCCGGCGACCGATGGGCGCGTGGCCGAGTTCAACCAGGTGATCGTCGCGACCGCGCAGGCGTACGACATCCCGCTGTGGAATTACTGGCTGGCGATGAGCCGCCTGCCCGGCGAAGGGCTGGCCTCGGATGGCGTGCACCCCAACGAGCCGCCGGACGGGCTGGACGGCATTTTCGACGCGAGCCACCTGCAATACGGCTACCCGACCCGCAACCTGACCGCGCTGCAAGTGCTGTACACGCTCTGGCAGCAGGTGCTCTACGATGGCGACCAGGCGCCTGCCGCGACCGCCGTCCCCAGTTCGGGCGGCACGACCGGCGGCACCGCCGACACGACCGCGTGCCAGGGCTTACCCGCGCCGCAGTTGATCGCTGGGGGGCAGGGGCAGGTCACGCCCGGCCTACCGAACAAGATCCGCAGCGAAGCGGGGTCCGGCGCGGCCCAGGTGGGCGCGATCCCCGGCGAAGGCGTGTTCCAGGTGATCGGCGGGCCGACGTGCGCGGACGGGCTGTGGTGGTGGCAGGTCAATTACAACGGGCTGATCGGCTGGACGGCCAACGGCGACAGCGCCGAATATTGGGTCCAGCCGTATCCGTAGACCCTCGCCCCTCTCCCCGACCAAACAAGGGAGAGGGGCGATTTTATGATTCAGAGGCGCGTTTTCCCCGGTTCCGCAGTGCCCCCATCCCCTTTTCGGCCAGACCCACGAGAGTACCGAGTAGGAGATTCGTCTCATTTTTTGCATTTCTGAGCGATATATCGGGAATTCCTACGGTTTGATGGATAACGATAATCTTCGGGAGAATTCACCCCATGCCAAGATTCGTACTTCTGGCCTTCGCCGTGTTGTCCATCGGGGTGATGGCCGCGGTGAGTGTCTATCCTCCGGTGTTTGCTCAGGGCAGCCCCGTTACCGTCCCGAATCTTACGGGCTTGAGTATCCCGGCTGCCGCAGCCCTGTTGAACCAAAATGGACTGGCACTGGGTCTGCAATCGGACGAACCGTGGACCGAAGGGCTGACCCAGCCCGCTAATACCGTGTCCGCCCAATCGCTCCCTCCGGGGACAGCCGCGGAGCCGGGCACTTCGATCGATGTGACAGTTTTACGCACCCCCAACATGCTCCTGGTCTACCGGGCAAGAGTCATCACCCTGATCAACCAGTCCGATACGGCGCTTCCCCTGAACGGGTTGGCGTTCAATGCGCTGGATGGCAATACGGCAGCCTCCTTTCCGGCGACCAACTGGCTGGGGACACTGAACGGCGGCGGGCGCTGCGTGCAGCTCTGGGCTGAGCCACGAACGGGACCTGAAAAACCCGACGAATGCACGGGGCTTGAGCGTTGGCTGAGCACGACCAATGCGGGAGTGCACTTCTGGACCGATTTGAATGGAGTGTCGCGTTTCAGCGTGGTCTATGAAGGGGTGGAACGCACCGTGTGCGAGGGTGCCGCGCTCGGCCAGGGACAAAAACAGTGCGCTTTCTTCTTGCCGACAGGGACAGCCGCCGAAACTTCAACCGGTTATGTCTATCTGGCTTATACCACCGACCGGCTGATCGTTCTCAACCAGTCCGCCGATCAATGGATGCCTCTGGCGCAGACCACGATCTATAACTACAACCCGAATGTCAGCGTCCAGGGTGTGCCCCTGATCGTGGGCGATCCCGCTCTGTTCAATAACCCTGCTACGGTGGCCGACCTTACCCGGCTGGCCCCTGGACAATGTTTGCTGTTCACCAACAAAAGCCCTGATGCGATATCGCCTCCCGAAGCCTGCCATGTCATCGCGCAGTTGGCGATCAATCCCAGCCTCATCTTCTGGGGGGCCGATTTTGAGGTTGACAGCATCACCGATGGCCGGCGGCATACCTGCCCGGCGGCAACCGCAGGCAAAATGACGATCTGTGTCATGCCGCGCTAGCAAGCTGCGCCATTTTGAGGAAAAGTCCTCTTTTCAAGTTGATGGAGGGATCATATGAAGCGCTTCAGAGTTCGGATCGGACCACGACTCATGTCGTTGTTAGTCGTGGTCGCTTTGGTGGTGCTCGAGGTGCCGGGGGTAGGTGCCCAGGACGCCGCGCTCAGCGTCGAAAAGTACATCTCGTTGGATGGGGGAGCCACCTGGAATAATGCCAGCACCGCCCCCGGCCCGCAGGTTGAACTCGGCGCGGAAGTGACCTATAAGGTGGTGGTCACCAATTCGGGCGGGCTGTCGCTCACGAACATCGTGCTGAGCGACACCCAGTTCGACACGGGGTCCTGCGCGATCCCGGCGACGCTGGCCCCGGCGGCTTTTTTCGAATGTGAGTTTGGGCCCGTGGCTGCCGAAGCCGGGCAGCATACCAACGTTGCCACCGCTGAAGCCGCATTCGAGGGTGGGTTGGTCAGGGCCTCGGACACGGCGAATTACTTTGGCGGCGATCAACCGGCCATCGATGTCGAAAAATATGTATCGCTCAACGGCGGCGCGATCTGGTTTGATGCGGACAGTGCGCCAGGACCTCAGGCCATCACGGGCGCGGAGGTATCCTTCAAATTCGCGGTCACCAACCAGGGCAGCCGTCCCCTGACCGGGATTACGCTGACCGACGATACACTTGATTTGTCCGGGTGCGACGTGCCCGACACGCTCGATCCTCAGGCCGGATTCGAGTGTGTGGTCGGGCCGGTAGCAGCCACCGAAGATCCTCACGTCAATACCGCGACCGTTTCCGCCGTCGATGGCGATGTTACAGTGACGGACACGGATCAAGCCCATTACACCGGCGGCGGCGCAGAACTGCCCGTCGTGATCGTGATCGAAGGCCCGGTCGAGTCAATCAATATCAACATCATCGTGATCTATGGGATGGAGATCGAACTTGATCCTGACGATCCAATTCTGCTCGTGCTCAAGATCGGCGATTGGGTGCGGATCGAAGGTGGCACCAGCGAAGCGGGAGACGTGACCATCATTGTGGCGGTCACAGTGGTGATCATCAACGTCAATGTCTACATCAACACCGACGATGGCAGCGGCTGGCGTGAAGACAGCGACTGCCAGAATCCACCGCCGCCCTGGGCTCCGGCGTGGGGTTGGCGTCGTAAGTGTGAGGGCGTCTCCAAACCGGGTAAATAGTCCAAACCATCATCCGGTGCGGAAAGCGCACAGGGTGTGCTCGCGCTCGAAGCCGAAGGAATCGTACAGGTGCACGGCGGCGGTATTGGCCGCGTTCACCGTCAGCCCGGCGTGTTCGACCTCCGGCAAGGAAAACATCCAGTGCAGGGCGGTGGTGAGCAACTGCCGTCCGATCCCCTGGCGGCGGAAGCGTTCGTCCACGCCGATGAAGTCGATGTAACCTTCGCCGACGTCCGGATCGGCTTTGCCAAACAGGTAGCCGCGCAGATCGTCCCCCACGGCATCGATCCACAGCCGGGTACAGGAATTCTGGCGGTCGATCATCTGCCGGGCGGTGTAATAGGCCCGGGGAAACGTCCGCTCGTGCAAGGCGCTGAACTGGTCAAAGTACCGCGGGTCCCACTCCGCCGCGGTCCCCAACGGGACAGCATCCAGCCCGGCCCGGTGCAGCGTGAAGGTGATGTGCTGGCCGAGCGGCTGGAAGTGATGGCGCGCGGCGAACTGCTGGCAGTTCAGGTTTTGCGCCTCGCAGAACAGTTCATGCTGCCCGATGGCGGCAGGAATCCGCGCGCCCGCCGCCGCGTAGAGCTGATCGGCCAGGGGATGCCAGTCGGGATGGTCGATCAGCGGACCGTAGAGCCAGGCCCGCCCGATTTCCTCGTCCAGCTCCAGGCCGAGCACGCCGATCAGCGCCGCACCGTCTACGGCCAGCACGACCCCCTCGACCAGCGGAGGATACAGGTCGTCCAGCGCGTGCGCGATGTCCGCCGGAGTGGTGCCGAAATAGCCGATATGGTGCGTGAGATCGACATTGAGCCGGGCGATAAAGTCCACCAGCCGCTCAAAATCGGATGGTTGATAGGAAATGATCTGCATAGGGTCTCTCACAAGGGAAAAAACCACCCCTCTCTAGGCTGGAGAGGGGGGAAATGCGGGTCAGCAAAACTGACGACTGATAACTTCTTACTGCATGGCCCCGCGCCACACGGCGTCCAGGGTTTGCAGGGTGACCAGGTTGC
>CAYRWY010000487.1:0-4212 GCA_964427955.1 uncultured Anaerolineaceae bacterium | reverse complement strand
CGACGGAATATTTGACCGTCGAAGGGCGCGTGCCCATCCCCAACCGGAGCGCGCCAAAATCGCTGTCGGTGGTCCGCCGTTCCCACAAGCGCAGGCCCGAACTGCGACCGGCCCGGTCGCCCGCGATCTGGAGCACGAGGTCCGGTCCCGGGTAATTGTACAGGTAGAAGCGGCGCTGCTGCTCGTGCGAGGCGACCATTTCGCGGCGCAGTTCGGCCAACCGCTGCTCATAGGCGCGCTTCTTTTCGGCTTCGGCACGGCTGCTGCGAATAAAGGCAATCAACGCCACCGTCGTCGACGCCACCACCGATAAGCCCATCGGGATGAGGAGCAGCATACTGCGCCCCCGCCCGGCAGCGCTCATGATCACGTAGCCGATGATCGTCACCAGGGGCAGCACCACCTGGACGAGCTGTTGGCGACCGCTCGCTTCTTCACCAGGCGGGTTGGGAATGGTGACATTCCCAAAAGGAAGTTCGGGTTGAATCCGTGGCGGACGGCTTGTAAACTCAGGCATGAGATCAGTCTCCCATCATAGCCGTTTGACACAGCGGAAAGAAAGCTGTACTTTACTCACAAAAGCAAAATGGATATGAGGCGATTGTGGCATAACTGGTATTGGGTGTCAAGCGGACCGCGATCAGGCCCAACACAGTCTAGTTGAGAACAGGCAGGTAAAAAACTGTGAAGCGCGTTTGTACCATCTGTCAACGTGTGTCTCTCGATGGTAACTTGTGGTGCCAGGAACCCGACTGTCCAGCGGGAAACATGCCCGCGATTTTCGACTATGGCGAGTGGCTGGGCGACATCGAGGTGATCCGCCTGCTGCGCGTGCTGCGCCATGCGGCCATCTATGAAGCCAAACGAGGCAAGGATATGGTCCTGCTGAAAGTGGCCCACCCTGGCTGCCAGGATCAGCTCCGCCTCGAAGCCCGCACCCTGGTCGAACTGGCACGCGTCCAGCAGCATCCCATGCTGCCCGTCCTGCTGCCCGCCTACCAACAAGCCGACATCGCCCAGCGGCCCTATGGCAAAACCGTCTTCAAAGACGAGACCAAATATTACACGGTCTTCGAGCACGCCCAGGGAGAATTCCTGCGCGATATGCTGTTCAAGAACCCGCAGCCCTGGTACCAACACGCCGCCTGGATGACGATTAGCCTGGCCGATGCGATTGCCTTCATGCACATCAAGGCGAACCGGCTGCACCTCAACCTGAGTCCCGACATCATCCTGGTGCGCCTCGACAAGCAGGGCATCCCCCGGCCCCTACTGCTCGACCTGGGGCTCCTGGGCGAAAAAGACGGCGTCGATCCGGCCTGGGTCAAGCAGTACGGCCTGCCCGCATACACGCCGCCTGAACTGATCGCGCCGAATGGGGGGATAGGGTATGCCTCAGACGTCTACGAGCTGGGGCTGCTGCTCTACGAAATGCTGGCAGGCCGACCGGCTTTCCAGTTCGACCAGCGCAAGGATAATGAAGTTCGCCAGAATGTGAGCAAGGGCCTGACCGAACCGCTCAACCGCACCGACCTGGCCGAGGACATCCATAACATCGTGCACCTGGCGACCGCCCGCTCGCTGGAACAGCGCCAGCAGGACGTGCGCGTGTTCGCCAAGCTGCTACGTACCAAATTCGGGGAAGTTCCCGCGGAGAAGAAGCGGTCGTTCAACCGGCCTTTGATCGCGATTGCGACGATCATCGCGCTGGCCACGATCATCCTGATCCTGGTGTCGGCCCTGATTGCCTGATCGCTCCCACGATCAACCCAAAGGGGCGCCACGTGCGCCCCTTTTAAGTTCCTGGGCAGCAGGCTGATGCTAGACGAAGCGCTGCGAACCCGAATAGTCACCGTCGCGCAGGCTGGTGATCGCGCCCACCAGATCCAGGCTCAACTCGTCGCAGGTCTGGCCGAGCTTGTCCACGTTGGGCTTGATCCCTTCGAGATACATCGCCAGGGCGTAATTGCCGACCAGGCCAAAGAAAGCCGTGGCTTTGAGAATGCCGATTGCCACTTCCAGGGCCTTGCTCACGGCCTGGAGCACTTCCGCAGAGTTCTTGAAGCCGTCGGACATATTCTGTACGACGTCATAATCCATTGAGACTTCGGCCATAGTATTCCTCCCTATCCGCTCTAGGACCGATTGGCCTAGAAGATGCTGTCGAAGATGTCCGAGACACCACTCACCACATTGAAGACATCGTTATCGCCCTGGCCGATGATGTCCATAGCCTGGGTGATACCACCGCCAAAGCCAGCGATGGAGGCGATCAGGGCCATGATCTCCGGGATCAGACGAGATTGAACTTCCTCGATAAACGCCTGAGCACCCTGGCCGGTCCACCCACCACCCTGGATGGGCTGCATTCCGCCGCGAATTCTGCCGACGACATCTTCGACCTGCTGGGAATTCTGCGTTACCTGGCTGACAACGTCCTGGACTTCATTCATCACGCAACTGAAGACTGACATGGTTCATCTCCTCGCTTCTAGCCCTTGAACCGGCTGGCTGCTTCGGTGTCGCCATCGCGCAGGTCAATCAACGCCCCGTAAACGTCCATCGACAGTTCCGAGAGCTTGTCCTGGAGCGCCGCGATACGCTGGTTGAGCCGCTGACGCAGGGCTTCGGCCAGAGCGTCACCACCCCGACCCAGCAGCGCACCATCTTCGAGCCGTCCGGCGATGGCATCCATATGGCTTCTCAGGTCCTCGAGCTGCGACGCTCCATCCCTGAACAGACGCGCCATATCTTCCATCAGGTCATAATCCATCTGTACATCAGGCATTGTTACCTCCTTGGGGTTTCCGCCTCAAACACGAACCTTTAGCGTCTGCTAAACAGAGAGCTGGCGTCGTGCTCGGCCTGGGAGAGGATATTGCTGATCTGCTTGACCGCGTTGCCGCCATCGTCCAGCGCCCGGGTGAGGCGCTGCAACCCTGGATGTACCAGGTCTTGTATCTCGCCGAAGAAGGCGTCCGCGCCGCGTCCAATCCAGCCGCCGCTTTCGAGCTGGCCCACCAGATTCATGATCTGATTGGTGAGCTGTTCTATGGCCTGGGATTCCTGACCAAGCTCGTTCGCGATATTGGCCAGTTCGTCGTAATCCGCTTGTATCTTACTTCCTGCCATGCTGACCTCCGTGGGGATCTGTTAGGATCTCAGGTTGAACTTGGCTATCGACCTCTGCTCGTCGAGTCTGGAACAACGCAATAGTACAGCGAGTAGATCTCCTTGTCGTTGAGCATCTTGCTTTGGGGTGTTCTATGGGTCGGTATTCGGGTGAAACCACTGATTCCAGTGTAGGCTTAACCAAACAGCTTTGTCAAGCGATGGGAAGTAAAAAACGTCAATGAAAGAAATAAAAAACGTCTAAAAACTTCCTGATAGAGTTGACAGCCGAAGCTTTTTGTTTGCTCCGGCCTCACGGTTGACTATACTCTGCCATAGCAAAGGTCACTACCCTTAGGAAACCGGCATGGGCGTTCAAAATCTTTCGGGCCAGATATTCGGACATTACGAATTACGCGATCTGCTGGGCGCGGGCGGCATGGGGGCGGTCTACCGGGCCTACCAACCGGGCCTCAAGCGCGAGGTCGCGATCAAAGTGCTGCCGGTCACGCTGGCGGCTGAACCGGACTACGTCCAGCGTTTTCAACGCGAAGCCGAAACGGCGGCCTCGCTGGAACATCCGCACATCATCCCGATCTACGATTATGGTGTGGAGCAGGGGACGACCTATATCGTGATGCGGCTGCTCACGGGCGGCACCCTGGGGGATCGGATGATCCAGCGTGAAACGCAAAATCGCCCGCTGCCTTCCTTGAGCGAAATCGCCGAACTGCTGCGCCAGATCGCCGGGGCCTTCGATTACGCTCACAGCCGGGGCGTGATTCACCGCGACATCAAGCCCAGCAACATCATGTTCGATCACCAGGGGAATGCGTTCCTGGTCGATTTCGGGATCGCCAAGCTGCTGGCCTCGACCAGTGCCCTGACCTCGACCGGCGCCGTGATGGGCACCCCGCTCTACATGGCCCCAGAACAGTGGCGCGCCGAACGTCCCACCTCGGCCACCGACCAGTACGCGCTGGGCGTCACGACCTACCAACTGCTCACCGGGCGGGTGCCGTTCGAGGCCCCCACGCCTTACGGGCTGATGATCAAACATCTCAACGATACGCCCACTGCCCCCCATCTCATGCGGCCCGA
>CAYRWY010000486.1:0-4217 GCA_964427955.1 uncultured Anaerolineaceae bacterium | reverse complement strand
CGCGGGCGGTATTATCTTTTTATCGGCCTGGTGTCTTTTTTCGGCGGCGCGATTGCCATCACGCTGGCCGTGCTGTTCATCTTCTTCCCGCTGTGGGCGACCGGCCTGTTTTCGGTCTGCCAGGGGGCCATGTTCCTGCTGGGCGTGGTGTTTATCGGGGTGGGCGTGGTTGGGATCGGGCGCGCCGTGACGCTGCAAAAGGATAACCCGTTGGCCTATGCCGTCGGCGAGGCGCTGGGCCAGTTCCTCGACAGCCGCTATACCTACCTGCGTAACGTGAGCAAGCGCGGCGTGGGCTACATCGACGCGGTGCTGATCGGGCCGCCGGGTGCGCTGGTCTTTCGCATTGTAGACTTCACCGGCGTGTGGATGAATGAGCGCGCCGAATGGGTGGTGCAGACCAAGGAGGGCAATCTGCGCCATGCTAAGGTCAACCCCTCGCGGGAATGCGTGCGCGATGTGTACGCGCTGCGCAAACTGCTGGCCAAAAAGGGACTCGGCAACGTGCCGGTGTATGCCATCGTGGTCTTCACGTCCGAGCACATCAAGCTGACCGGGGATGGTCCGGTCGTGCCGATTTGCGAAATTCCGACCCTCTCGCAGATCATGAAGCGCCACTACCTGGCCGACGAGCGGATCGCGCCTCCGGCGGTGCACCAGGCCGTGAACGTGCTCATGGACTAAGCGCAGCCCGACGCGTATGGCAGACGAGCAACCCTACGGCGAGCACGAGTCCGGCTCGACCTACGAGGACGACTCCGCGCTGGAGGAGGTCCAGTTCGATCTGAAACTTCCGCTGCTCCAGCGGTGGTGGTGGCAATCCCGCGGGGTGGTGTATGCCATCTCGTTTTCGATCCCGCTGCTGCTGCTGGCCGCGCTGCTGGGCCTTGGCTGGGCGACCCAATCTAAGTCCAGCCCTTCCGATACCCCTCCCGTCACCGTCGCCATCCCCACCACGGTCGAGTTTGTGCCCAATACCGTCCCGGCCATGATCCACAACACGCTCCCCCTGGCCGGGATGAAACAGGGCTATCTCTTTCGCGGGGCAGTGGGGCAGGTCTGGCGGATCAGCGTGGAGCCGGACTACGACAGCACGCTCGATCCCCTGATCACGCTCTATGCGCCGTCTGGCGCGATGCTCGCCCAGGAGAGCCGGTCCATCGTGATCACCCTGCCCGAAAAGGGCGATTACCGGCTGCTGGTCGAATCCGCTCAGGGTGGGCTGACCACCGGGTCCTATCTGCTGACGCTGTACGAAGACTGAGGTCGCGGAAAGTAAAACTGAGTATAGAGCGGTGGCCCTATACTCAGTTGACCGGCGTCGATCAGGTCACGGGCGAGCGATTAGCCTTTGACGTCCGAGCGAATGAAGGCTATCGCCTCATCGCGGGTGCCAAAGATGAAGACCGACGGTTTTCCGTACTGATCTTGTTCGCGCAGGGCTTGCGCCCCGAATTCCAACAATTCCCCAGTCGCGACGAAGACCGTGATCACATTCGGGTCGTTCGATCCCCCTTCGCGCCCTAGCTCGGTCGCCATGCCGAGCATCATATCGCTGAAATTCACCAGGATTTTAGAAAAGTCGATCACACGGTAAACCTTCCCGCCGCGTTCGTTCTTGAATGCAGCAACTTCCTGGAGGGTCTGTTCCACGTCGTCCGGGGTTTTCGCGTGGCTGTAGTATTCAAGGATGATAACTGGTAGATCGGGTAAGTTAGAAACATGTATGGGCATAATGTTCAGGACTCCTGTATGATGTTAAGGCTTTCTACAATGAATCTACGCAGCTAGTTAAATCAATCATATGTACAGTATAATATAAAACGGGGACGGGGACAATATCATTGTCCAATCAAAAAGGGTACTGATAATGACAACACACGAAGGTGGTAACAATTCTCTTACTGAACTTGTGTCCGACATCAGGCTGGCAGCCGAAATCGCTGGCGCTCCCTTCCAGGATGAGATCGTATGGGCGATTCTGAAAGCCTATGAACCCTGGTTCACTAATTATGCGGTTGCATTTCGAATTACGACGAAAGTAATTCCAGAGTTGAACGTCAGGTATCAGACGCTTACCCCGCACGATCCGTATGCGATTGCGCTTGAGCATGGCCTCCTGACTCGCACGGATCATCCGATTCATGATGCGATTTGGGAACTGCGAGCTTTGCGGCCCAATGCGGGCTACCTGATCGACATTGGGGTGACGCACGGCTTTGAAAAGATCTGGGGCTATTTCGCGGAACCCTTCACCATCGAGGAGATTTGTGCACTCGATACCATGCCGCAGAGCCTCAAAGATCATCTGCCCTTGTTCAAACGCTACGGGCTGAACTGGGTGAGCGCGGTCGGGGTGGACTATGTGGCGAATACCACCAACCCGTACTTCATGCGCGGCTCGTTCCCGAATGATGCCGAGATCGCGGCGCAGTTCGTGCAGGACTGCGGATTCGAGCGGCCCTCGCCCGAAGAGAACGAGCACAACGGTCAGGGTTTCGTCATCTACCCGACCTTTGCCTGGAACTCCGACGCGGTGGAGCGTCTCAGCTATGCGTGTGGCGGGCCGCAGGAGCAGGTCCCGACGCACTGGCATCCGTTGATGAAGAAGTTTGCCGAGCAGGTGCCGCTGCGGGGTCCGGTGCGCGGGTTCACCTGGAACACCTGCTACGGGCGGGGCATCCCGAATTACTACAAGTTGGAGGGAGACTATCGCGGGAACGTCTTCCAGTATATCGCGCCGTTGATCGACGGCGTGCTTGAGAAGATGCAGTAGAATCAGCCGGTTCCTTTCGACGGTGATCGTCTGAGTCATCCCGGATTTACCTCACCCCCTGGGCCAGGGTGAGGTAAATCTATTGCCATTCCTCGCTGGACTGCGTACTATCTACTAGACGGTCGATCTGCCAACATTCGGAGGTTTTCACCATGTCTGATTCTGCCGCGATCCGCATGTACGGGGCGAACTGGTGTCCCGACTGCCGCCGCGCCAAAACGTTTTTCGGCGAACAGCGCGTGCACTATGACTACGTCGATGTCGAACTGCATCCCGAAGCGATGGCGGAGGTCGAGCGCATCAATCAGGGGATGCGCAGCATTCCCACGATCCTGTTTCCCGACGGCACGATCCTGGTCGAACCCAGCAACACCCAACTGGCCGAAAAACTGGGACTGAACCTGAAGCCCAGCCGCGATTTCTACGACGTGATCATCGTGGGCAGCGGTCCTGCCGGGCTGACGGCGGCCATCTACACCAGCCGCGACGGGCTGTCGACCCTGGTGCTGGAAAAAAGCGGCGTCGGCGGCCAGGTGGGCCTGACGCGGCAGATGGACAATTTTCCCGGCTTCGACCAGGGGGTCAACGGGGCCGACCTGGCCAACCGGCTGCGCCGCCAGGCCGAGCGCTTCGGCGTGGAGATCGTCCAGGCGCAGACCGTGACCGGCCTGGGCGAAGATGGGACGTACCGGCTGGTGCGCACCTCGGACGGCAGCGAATACTGCGGCGGTGCGGTGATCCTGGCGACGGGCAGCCATTACCGCCGCCTGAGCGTGCCCGGCGAAGGGCGGCTGATCGGCATCAATATTCATTTCTGCGCGACCTGCGACGCCCCCTTTTACCAGGGCAAGCACGTCTACGTCCTGGGCGGCGGCAACAGCGGCTTTCAGGAATCGCTGCACATCTGCCAGTATGCCGATCAGGTGACGATTCTTGAATACGATCCCGAACCGCACGCCAGCCTGGCGTTGCAGCACAAGGTTCATGACTGTTCCAAAATCTCGGTGTTGACCAACCAGGAAGTGCGCGAATTTCTGGTCAGCCCGGAGCGCAAGCTGACCGGCGTGCGCGTGCGCGACCGCGCGACGGGTGAAGAGCGCGTCGATCACCCGGATGGCGTCTTCATTCTGATCGGCATGGACCCCAACAGCGATCCGTTCAAGGACAAGATCACCACGGATCGTTGGGGCTTCATCGTGACGGCGGATAACCTGGAGACCGATCTGCCGGGCGTGTTCGCGGCGGGCGATGTGCGCGCGGGCAGCACCAAGCAGGCCGCCGCGGCGGCGGGGGAAGGGGCCACCGTCGCGATCATGGTGCGGCAGTATCTCGCGCGCCTGGCGACGATGTAGCGAAAAAGTGGTCAGTAGACAGTGGTCAGTTATCATCTGACGTTACGCACTTCGCCATTGACCTCACCCCCGGCCCCTCTCCAAAAGAC
>CAYRWY010000485.1:0-4220 GCA_964427955.1 uncultured Anaerolineaceae bacterium | reverse complement strand
TGCACCAGACTCTACCTCGTTTTATGCCTCATATCCACTGTGACTGAGTACTAGTCCGCCATAGACTGGTAGAGGAGCTTGATCCCGTACCCGGCATCCGCGCAGCCGGACAGGAACAGGCCGATCCAGACGACGTAGCCGCTGCCCCCCAGCGCCTCGAAGACCTTGATGCTCAAGAGCGACATCACCACCGCGACGACGACCACCGTCGATCCCATGATCAGGTGCGTCAGGCCGTTTTTTCGTTCGGCTTCGTAGGTCGCTTCGCGGGCGAGGGTCAGCGTCAGCGAATGGGCCATCTTCCAATCAAACCCGCGGCGGTGCAGGGTTTCTTCGACGGCGATGGCCGCTTTGCTGCCCCGCGAGAGAAACAGGCGCTTGTAGTCGCGCCGCTCCTCCACAGACAGCGCCGGTCCGGGGGCGGCGGAGGAGGTCGCCGGGGCAAACGGATCGTCGTCCGACGGGGCGAAGACATTGTCCGAGATGCCGTGGCCCTGGGGCGTGTAGATCGGCGCGGGCGTCACCTTGACCGGCTCGGCGGGCATGTGGGCCAACACCGTCTGTTTGCGCGCCAGCGCCCGCTCATTGTGCGGATTCAGGCGCAGCGCGCGGTCCAGACAGGCGATCTGTTTCTTCGGGTCGTCATAGGTATGGGACAGCCACAACCAGGCCATTTCGTTCGCCGGATCGAGGCGCAGCGACTGGAGCAGGTACCGCTGGCCCAGAGCGGTATCCTGGCATTCCCGGATCGCGGCGATTCCCTGCTTGAACAACGTCTGCGCGTCCATTGAGCATCTCTTCCCCTTTCAGACTCACTCGTGTAGAGCAGGGAAAAATGAGGCGAGGATGCGCCCTACCACGTTGGCGGCAGCAGTATATTTATGAAAATTGTAAACCAGAATGCAGTTTTTGGATACCGCCGAGGGCATTGAAAACGGGTCCCAGCGTGCTGAATGTCTGTGAGGAACGAAATAACTGCGAAATGTGATAAGCTAACAAGCAATGGCGTCTTGATGGGAGCAACGACCATGTTAAGACAAATCGGGCACGGGATAACCTTGTTGGCGGGGCTGGTGTGCCTGGCAGCCGGGCTGGCCACTCTGGGACTGGTGGTGACGGGGAAGTTCGACAGGACCAGTTGGATGGAAGCGCTGGGTCTGGCCCTTCTAGGGGTGTATCTGCTGCTTCGCGGAACCGGTCGTCACCTGGCGGATCGGGAGAGGGTCGGCGCGCTGGGGGATGCCGCGGGGTGTTTCTTGTTTCCGGGGGCTGGCCTGATCAGGCTGCTCCACGAGACCCAAGAGGAGCGCCAGCGTAAGGACGAACGGCTCATCGAGCAAGAGCAGCGCCGCCGAAACTGGTAGCAAATGCCCCAGGGAGCAGAGCATAAGCGCCTCCTCCCTGGGGTGAATCGCCCTTAGAGGGCCGCTGCCGCCGGGATAATCTCCTGGCCGAAGGTTCGCAGCGGGGTGATCTCGTACACGTTGGGCAGGTTGAAGATCGCGTGCGTGATGCCCATGCCCGCCAGCGTCTTCAGCCGCTCGATCACGCTGCTCACCGTATCGTGACCGGCGGCGAGGTGCGCCGTGCTCAACGACGTCTTCTCCACGGTATCGTAGCGGCGGCCCAACGTCTCGCAGTGCCCTTTGAGCGCGTCCAACGACTGCCGGATACGCTCGTGCCCGGCCCCCTCGAAGAAGTTGCAGGCGTCGGCATACTGCGCCACCAGCCGCATGGTCTTCGTCGGCCCCATGCCGCCGATCAGGATGCGCGGATGAGGCTGGCTGAGCGGGCGCGGATTGTTGGTCATGGCGGGCGCGGCGAAGCGCCGTCCCTGGAAGTGAATTTCATCCCCCTCCCAGAGCGCGTGGGCCAACTGCAAAGTATCTTCCAACCATTCAAACCGCTCGCTCGTGGCGGGATAGGGCACGCCGAAGCCCTCCGCCTCTTCCTGGTACCAGGCCGCCCCGACGCCGAAATAGGCTCGCCCGCCGGACAGGATGTCGAGCGTGTTGAGCATCTTCAGCAGGACCGAGGGCTGGCGGTAGATCACGCCCGACACCAGCGTGCCGAGGGTGGCTTTTTCGGTCAGACCGGCCAGATATCCGAGCGTGGTGTAGGCTTCCAGCATCGGGTCGGTGTACGCTTCGCCGAACAGTCCCTTGATCTGGTAGAAGTGATCCATCACCCAGAAGCTGTAGAATCCAGCCGCCTCGGCAGTGCTGACGATTTCTTTCAGCATGGGCCGGATGGACGCCGTGCCGCCGGGATACTTGAACGATGGGATTTGCAGGCCAATGTGCATGATCTGACTCCATGACTAATTCTGCGATGGTATCCCCATCTTACATCTTAGAGTGCGCTCTAAGTCAAGTCATAGAAGGCGGAGTGGTGGCGAGGACGGGGGTTTTTACTGATCCTGACGGAATAGAACCCCCACCCAACCTCTCCCATGATGAGTTTTTACAAAATAACAAGGAGATACACGGTATCGGCCTCACCCCCCGGCCCCCTCTCCAACAAAGTTGGCGAGGGGGAGTCAGGTGGCGTGCAAGTCCCCTCTCTGGCTTGGCCGGAGAGGGGATTTAGGGGTGAGGCCGGAACTCCGTATTCAATCGTTAAACGCCATCATGGGGGAGGCGAAGGAGGGAGTCGGCGGCGGGAGTTTAGAAATCAAGGCAAGAACCCCGCACTATCCGCCGGAATCGTCACCCCCGGAATCGTCACTGCCACCCCCGGAATCGTCGCCGGTGCCCGCATCGTCACTGCCGGTATCTTCGACGCTCGTATCTTCGTCCGTGCCGACTTCTTCGCCGCCGGTATCCTCGTCGGCGTCCAGATCTTCGTCGCCACCGGTGTCTTCGTCGGCGTCCAGTTCTTCGCCGCCGCCGGTATCTTCGTCAGTGCCCATCTCTTCCTCGTAGGCGGCATCTTCGACGCTGCCGATGAAGTCGTCCGCATCGTCGGAATCGACGGTCTGGGCAAAGGTAGACTGGCCCAGGCCCGCCACGAAGGCATCAATCGCCGTCTCATCTAATCCCTGCTCGGCCAGGTATTCCTTCAGGGCTTCGGGATCGTCCTTGAACTGGAGCACGTCGCCCATCGCTTCGGGATCGAGACCGGCTTGCTCGAACAGCGCCAGCGCCTCGGTCGCCTGGAAATGCTCCAGCGCTTCCGGTGACAGTTTTTCGCCCTCGGCCCCTAACACGCCTTCCAGGTTGACCATCGCCAGTTCCAGGCTGTCGCCGCTGAAGCCTCTTTCGGTCATATACTCGCGAATGGCGTCCAGATCGCCCATCTGCACCAGCTCGTTCAGTTCTTGGGGCGACAGGCCCAGTCCTTCGAGGCGGTACAGCGCCGTCTGCGTCTGCCAACCGGCGATGACATCCGGGGAGAGGCCCTGGGCGACGAGCGCCTGCGTGGCCGCGATGGAGGCTTGAATCTGCTGATCGCTCAGCCCGCGTTCCTTGAGATACGCCGCCATCTGCTCAGGATCGTTGGCCATGCCCGCCAGCGCGCTCAGCTCCATCTGGCAGTCGGCGCCGACCGCGCAGACGCCAGTCTGGGTCAACGCCTGCTGGCCCACCAGGGTGATCGCATATTTGAGCACGCCGGATTGGCTGGCCTCCTGAATGATGGGGGCCACCTGCCCCAGCAGGCCGGTGATCTGATCCTGGCTCAAGCCTTTTTGGGCCAACGCCTGGGCCATCGCCTGGGGATCGCTCGTCAGGGGCAGCAGGCCGACCAGGTCCGCCTGGGTCAGGTTGTACGCCCCGAAGGCCGTGACCGCCTGCCCCAACAGGTCCGCCGCGGGATTCGGGTTGACGATCTGGTTCAGGGCCATGATATTCTGCGGAGTCATGAACGCCTGAATCTGTTCCTGCGAAAAGCCATTTTGGGCGAGCACGGCCATGACCTGCTGCGGATCGCCGCCCGTGACCGACAGATCACGATAGGCTGAAGCTGGAATGCCATACGAGGACAGAAACGCCAACCCCTGCTGGGAACGGTCGCCCCCCTGGGCCTGGACCGGCAGCGCCAGGTGCAGCAGGGTCAGCGCCATAACCGCAACCCAAAACGTCATAGACCGGCGTCGAAGACGGTGCTGGTGCATAGTGTTCTCCTTTTAGACCTCAAATAGATAGATGCGCATGGGGCGTGGGATGCCCCATGTTCATTTGTGTCGTTCCATTCAGAGGAAAAGTGTTGAGGTGGCCCTA
>CAYRWY010000484.1:0-4239 GCA_964427955.1 uncultured Anaerolineaceae bacterium | reverse complement strand
TAGGGGTGAGGCCCCCCAGATCAGATGCTTAACTTGACGCCTATTGGGCACCCCAAGGGGTGCTCTACGAACCCCGATGTCCTATCAATCCGAAGACGCGACGGCGGCGGCCAGCTTGGCGAGGCACTGTTCCTGGCCGAGGCGGCCCATCTCCATCATCTGCCCCGGCGTCCAGCCGAATTCGGTGACGGTCAGTTCGGTTTGACCACCGCCCAGGTCCTTGAAGGTGACCAGATTGCGCTGATCCTGAGGGAAATCGGGGGGCATCCCCAGCGAGGCCGGATCGACTTTCTGGCCGGTGGCGTCGGCCAGGTTGTGGATGTACTCGATCCGCTGCAACGGCACGATCTCGCGGTAGTGCCAGGTGCTGTACATCTCGCCGAAGCCGAGTTGGGGCGCGGACATGCTGACCAGCGACGTCCCGCCCACGCGGAAGTCGATCCGGGCCAGCGGGCAGGTGAAGCCGTCGGGGCCCCACCACTGCTTGACGTCGTCAGGATCGGTCCAGGCCTGCCAGACGCGCGCGACCGGGGCGTCGATGATACGGGTGACGGTGATGTTTTCGGTGGTCATCGTGAGGTCTCCTTGATTGGTGATCGGTATATCCCTATCGTAAGCCAGTCAGGCTTCTGCCGTCTTGTATGAAACGGCAAGCTGCGCGGGCGTGTAGCCGGTGAAGCGTTTCAGCATCCGGGTCAGATGGGGCTGGTCGAAATAGTCCAGTTGATCGACCACGTCGAGGATCGGCGTGCCCTGCGCCAACAGGACCGCGGCCTGCTGGGCACGCTGCATCTGGCGGATGTGGCCCTGGGTCAGCCCGGTCGCGCGCAGGAAGCGGTGCCGCACCGTGCGCGGCGCCAGATCGAGCGGGCGATCCTGCAAGGCGGCGTCCACGATCGGATCGCGGACCAGCACGTCGTCGCGGACGAGCCGGTTGACGAAGGTTTCGACGTTGTCGAAGGTCGGGAACTGCCAGGCGGCATTTTTCAGCCAGAAGGATTGGCGCGTCTCGCCGGGCAGCATCGTCTCGTGATTCAGCAGATCCCGCGTGGGCCAGTGCGGCATGAAAGTGCCCAGCTTGAGCTTGACCCACAACAGTTCGGCACCGTCGCCAAACGGCACGACGCCCGATGTCGCCCAGGGACCGACCAGCAGCAGGCGCGGGTGATCGTCGAGACAGACCAGCACCATGTGCCAGTGCATCTCGGCGGGCCGGATGGTCGAGCCGTAGCCCTCGGTCCGCCCCTGCGTGACGGTTTCGACGTAGGGCGAGTCTGAGGCGCGTTCTTCGACGATGAAGCCCATTGAGCCGTCTCCTGAAAAAAATAGAGAAGCAATCCATGATCGCTGTGGAGATCGTCGCACAAGTGTTCTGGTTTGCCCACTGGGGTACTGGTCGATTTCTGAGTTATTTTAAGTAATATAACACGACTCTATTTTTGCCGTGTAAAAACGATCTAAACCGGCGGCTCCCACGGGCGGTCGAAACCGCACCAGAATTCGCTCAAAACGCGGCGTTGAGGTATAATCTACACTACACAATCGCGGGGCGCTTACCCTGCCTTATATCGGACCCGCAAACGGATACAGGAAACTCTTGGGCGACCCCCCGTTTCCCCACAGGTCGCCCTACTGATTCAGACTGGTGTAAACAATCATGAACGGTGATGAACCTAACGCTTTGACGAATATCGGCACAGTCCGACAGGTGAAGATTGACGACGAGATGCGCGATTCGTATCTCGACTACGCCATGAGCGTGATCGTGGCGCGTGCCCTGCCGGATGCCCGCGACGGCCTCAAGCCCGTCCACCGCCGCATTCTGTATGCGATGTACGACATGGGCATTCGCGCCAACTCGTCTTACAAAAAGTCGGCGCGTATCGTCGGCGAGGTGCTCGGCAAGTACCACCCGCACGGCGATCAGTCGGTGTATGATGCGATGGTGCGCATGGCGCAGGATTTCTCGCTGCGCTACATGCTGGTCGATGGGCAGGGCAACTTCGGCAGCGTGGATGGCGACAGCGCGGCGGCGATGCGATATACCGAGGCGCGGCTGTCACGCCTGGCCGAAGAACTGATCGAAGACATCGGCCTGAACACGGTCAACTTCACCCCCAACTTCGACGGCACGCTGGACGAGCCGGAAGTGCTGCCCGCCAAGCTGCCCAACCTGCTGCTGAACGGGACCAACGGCATCGCCGTCGGCATGGCGACCAACATCCCGCCGCACAACCTGCGCGAGCTGACCGGGGCGATCAGCTACATGATCGACCGCATGATCGAGTCGGAAGGCGATCCGGACGCCGCCGTGACGGAGATCACCGTCGATGACCTGATGCACTTCGTCCACGGCCCGGACTTCCCGACCGGCGCGATGATCGTGGGCGGCGCGGAACTCAAGGAAGCGTACGCCACCGGCAAGGGCCGCATCGTGATGCGCGCCAAGGCCGAAATTCAAGAGATGAAGAACGGCGAACGCTTTCGCATCGTGGTACACGAGATCCCCTACCAGGTTAACAAGTCCGCCATCCTGGAACGCATCGCCGAACTGGTGCGCGATGGCCGCCTGGAGATGATCGCCGACCTGCGCGACGAATCCGACCGCAAGGGCATGTCGATTGTGATCGAACTCAAGCGCGGCGCGCAGCCCAACACCGTCCTGAACCGGCTGTTCAAATACACCCAACTGCAAAGCACCTTCGGCGTGCAAATGCTGGCGCTGGTCGATGGCGAACCGCGCCTGCTCAGCCTGCGCCGCGCGCTGCACGTCTACATCGAGCACCGCCGCGTGGTGATCTACCGCCGCAGCGAGTACGAACTGGGCAAAGCCCGCGCCCGCGCGCACATCCTGGAAGGGCTGCTGATCGCGCTGGCGAGCATCGACGACGTGATCCAGACCATTCGCTCGGCGGACGATTCCGAGGCGGCCCGCGCGGCCCTGATGGCCCGTTTCGGGCTGAGCGAAGCCCAGTCCAACGCCATCCTCGAAATGCAGCTCCGCCGCCTGGCCGCGCTGGAACGCATGAAGATCGAGGATGAATACCAGCAGATTCGCGAGTACATGGCCTACCTGGAAGACCTGATCGCCTCGCCGCGCAAGATCCTGGCGCTGATCCGCGACGACCTGAACGAACTGGCGGCGCGCTTTGGCGACGAGCGCCGCACCGAACTGGCGCTGGACGTGATGACCGACTTCAACGAGAGCGACCTGATCCGCGACGAAGAAGTGCTGATCATCCTGACCGAGCGCGGTTACATCAAGCGCGTGCCGTCGGCGGCGTACCGCTCGCAGCGGCGCGGCGGCAGGGGCGTGACGGGAATCACGACCCGCGAGGAAGACTCGGTCGAACTGCTGTACCGGGCCGGATCGCTCGATCACGTGCTGTTCTTCACCGATCAGGGCAAGGTCTACGCCCAGCGCGCCTATACCATCCCCGAAGGCGGGCGCGGCGCGAAGGGCACCTTGATCAACGCCTTCCTGGCGCTTCAGCCGGAGGAATACGTCACGGCCATCGCCAGCGTGCCCTCGTTCGAGGATCGCGAAGGCTACTTCGTGCTGTGTACGCGGCGGGGCCGGATCAAGCGCGTGCCGGTGCGCTCCTTCGCGGCGGTGCGCAGCAACGGCCTGATCGCGATGACGCTCGAACCAAACGATTACCTGGGCTGGGTGCGGCATACCGCCGGGAACCAGGATTTGATCGTGGTCACGCGCAACGGGCAGAGCATCCGCTTCAACGAGCGGCAGGTGCGCGTGATGGGGCGGCAGGCGGGCGGCGTGGGCGCGATCCGCTTCATCGAAAACGACGAGATCGCCGGGATGGACGTGATCACCGATCCGGAGGCCACGCTGCTGATCGTGACCGAGTTCGGCTTCGGCAAGCGTACCAAACTGCACGAATACCGGCTCCAGGGGCGCTACGGCTACGGCATCCGCACGCTGTCGGCGAAGTCGCTGGAGGAGAAGACCGGGCGGATCATCGGCGCGAACGTGGTGTCACCGGACGACGACCTGACGCTGATCACCGTGGGCGGGATGGCGCTGCGGACCGAGGTCGGCATGATCAACGTGTATAAGCGCGCGACGAGCGGCGTGAAGATGATCAAGCTGGCCGAAGACGACGTGATCGTGAGCATGGCGATTGTCAGCGGCGATATGGAAGAGCGCCAGAAGCGCGCGGCGCTGGCGTCCGGCAACGGGGTCGATGAGACGCCGGTCGAGGCGCTGGAAGACGACGA
>CAYRWY010000483.1:0-4253 GCA_964427955.1 uncultured Anaerolineaceae bacterium | reverse complement strand
CCTCACCCCCCGACCCCCTCTCCATTCAAAAGCGCAATGGAGAGGGGGAGAAAACGGAGGCGCCTCACCCCTCTCCACCAGAAAACGATGGAGAGGGGTGAGGCCGTTTAGCGGAGCGCAGACGCTTAAATTGACGCAAAGGCAGGATGAAACCATGCGCGTATTGATCGCGGGAGTGAGCTTCAGTACCGGGCGGCTGCTGGCCGAACACCTGCTGGCGGCCCCGGACGTCGAGCGCGTGATCGGGCTGGACGCCGGGCGCTGCACCCCACCCGTGCCCGGCCTGCATTTCGTGCGGACCAGCCTCCGCCAGCCGGAGTGGGTGTCGCTGTTGAGCGAGGTAGACGCGGCGATCCTGCTGACCGGGCTGCGCTGGCCGCGCCGCTGGCGAGAGCGCCGCAGCGAGCAAACGCTGGTCGAAGATACCAAAGCCTTCCTGCGTGCCGCGCAGCAGGCCGGGGTTCCTCACGTCATTACCGCGACCAGCGCCGCGCTGTACGGCCCGCAAGACGCCGAGGCCGTGACGGAAGCGGCCCCCGTGCGCGGCAGCCGGTCCAGCGCCTACGCTCGCGCGCGGGCGATGGCCGCAGACTACCTCGAAATTATGGCGGAAAGCGGCTATAATGGTACCCTCACGCGCCTGCGGCCTGCCTGGATCAGCGGCCCGCACCACCTGGACCTGGTACGACACCTGACGGGCGGTCCGGTCCTGGCGTGCGGCTGCGAAGATCGACGGCTCCAGGCGGTGCACGAGGACGATCTGCTGGCCGCGTTCGACCTGGCGCTGCGCCATCCGCTGACGGGCATATTCAATGTGTGCGCAGACCAGGGCATGACCTTTCAGCAGGTCGCCGTGTGGATCGGCGAAAGCCGCGATTGTCAGCCGCTGTCCTGGCTGACCCTGCGCGCGGGATGGCACTGGCGGTGGCGCGGCCAGCCCAGCCCTCCGGCCTGGGTCCGGTCGCTCTATCTCAGCCGCCCGCTGTCCGGGGATCGCCTCCGGGCGGCAGGGTGGACCCCGCAGCACAGCTCGCGCGAGGCGCTGAGTGCTGCCCTGGAAGTATACCGGTCGGAAAGTAGGGAATAATCATGACGACCATCAAACAACAACGATCCGCTCAACTGATCATGGAGATCATCACCGAGCTGTTGATGACCGAGGTCACGGACCCGGCGCTGGACGACATCACGGTGACCGAAGTGAAGGTGGATCGCGAGATCGAATACGCAGAAGTGTACATTCACTCGATGAGTGACAAAGAGACGGTGATGGCCGGACTGGAGCGCGCGAACGGCTTTTTGCGGCGCGAACTGGCGGCCCGCACCCGCTTTCGCAAAACTCCGGCGCTGCGCTTCCGCTGGGACGTAGCGTTCGATCAGGGCGAACGAATCGAAGCCCTGCTTAGCACCCTGCACGACTCGCCCACGCCGGAGAGCAGTATCCCGGTCGAGGACTCCGTCGAGGAAGAGGACGGGGAAGAGTAGTCCGTTAGTAGGGGCAATTCATGAATTGCCCCTACCCCATACACTCCACCCAACAGGACACAACAGGCATGACGCTCTTAGACTGGACCAAAGCCCAAACTCTCGTCACCGACGCGCAGTCGATCCTCGTGCTCACGCACGTCGGCCCCGATGGCGATGCGATTGGATCGATGATGGGCCTGGCGCACGCCCTGCACGGCATCGGCAAAGAGGTGATCACGGCAGTGGACGAAGGCGTCCCGTCCGATTTGACGTTCATCCCAGGGGCGGAAACCGTGCATCCCGCGCTGAACGGGCTGGCGGTCGATCTGGTGATCGCGGTGGACTGCGGGGATGAGTCGCGCATGGGCCAGGTCGGACAGGTCGCGATCCGGAGCGGCGTGCCGCTGATCAACCTGGATCACCACCGCACCAACACCCACTTTGGGACGGCCAACCTGGTGGATATCGCGACGGCAGCAGCTTCCGAAGGGGTGATCGACTGGCTGGACCAGATGGGCGTCGCGATTGACTCTGCCGCGTCCTACTGCCTGCTGACCGGGATCGTGTCCGATACGCTGTGCTTCCGCACCGACAGCACCACCCCGGCCACGCTGGACAAAGCCCAGCGTTTGATGGCGAACGGCGCGCCGCTGTCGGAGATCGTGCAGCGCACCGTCAACCGGAAATCGTACGCCGCGCTGCGGATGTGGGCGGTCGTCCTGCCAACGCTCCAGCTTGAAGACCGGGTGATCTGGGCCGTCATCACACGTGAGAAATTCGCCGAGGCGGGCTATTCCGGCTACGACGACGCCGGGCTGGTCAGCACCTTGATCCAGGTCGAAGAAGCGTATATCTCGGTCGTCTTCAAAGAGAAAAATGACGGCGCGGTCGAGATCGGCATCCGCGCCGTGCCGGGCTTCGACGTGTCCGTCACGGCGGCGGACCTGGGCGGCGGGGGACACAAGCTGGCCTCCGGTGCGACGGTCCGTGAGCCGCTGGACCGCCTGGTCCCGCGCGTGGTCGGCCTGCTCAAAGCCGAAGCGCGGCGCGGCACGCCGGTCTTCAAGTGAGGAAGCCATGTTCGACTTGATCGCGTTCGACGCCGACGACACCCTGTGGCACAACGAGCGGCTGTACCAGCAGGCGCAGCGCCAGATCGAACAGTTGGCCGCGCCCTATACGGGCAGCGACGGGCTGATCGCGCATTTCGACGCCGCCGACGTCCAGAACATCGCGTACTTTGGCTACGGGATCAAGAGCTTCGCGCTCTCGATGATCCAGGCGGTCACCGACGTGACCGGCGGCGCGATCCCCAGCCGGGAACTGGCGCGCATCGTCGATATTGCGCTGGAAATGATCAAGGCGCCCATCGAACTGCTGCCGCACGTGGCGGAGACGATCCCGGCGCTGGCCGCGACGCACCGCCTGATGCTGATCACCAAAGGCGATCTGCTCGACCAGGAGCGCAAGCTCGAACGATCCGGGCTGGCGGCGTATTTCCCCGACGTGGAAGTCGTCAACCACAAGACCGACGCCGTCTACCGGGCCATCCTGGACGAGCGCGGGATCGATCCGGCGCGCTTCCTGATGATCGGCAACGCGCTGCGCTCGGACATCGTGCCGGTGCTGGCGCTGGGCGGGCACGCGATCCACATCCCGTATGAAACCTCCTGGGCGCACGAGCACGTAGACGACGCGGTCTTGAGCGCGTGGGAGTACGTCACCCTGCCCCACATGGGCGACCTGCCCGCGGCGGTCGCGGCGTTGGAGCAGCGCACCGCATGAACCTGCAACCACCCATGACCAGCCTCTCCGGCCTGCTGAATCTGTATAAACCCGAAGGTCCGACCAGCCACGACATCGTGGCGTGGGTGCGATTCGGCACGCGCATCAAAAAGGTCGGGCACGCGGGCACGCTCGATCCGATGGCGAGCGGCGTGCTGGTGCTGTGCCTGGGATCGGCCACCCGGCTGAGCGAATACGTGATGGAGTCGTCCAAGAGCTACCGCGCGCGCGTGCGCCTGGGAATCGAAACGGACAGCTACGACGCCGAAGGGACCGTGATTGCCGAAAATCCCGCGCCGGTCAGCCAGGAAGCCGTCGAAGCGGCGCTGGCTCCCTTTCGCGGGACGTTCGGGCAGCTTCCGCCCATGCACAGCGCGATCAAGCAGGATGGCAAACGGCTGTACAAGCTGGCCCGCGCCGGGCGCGAAGTCGAGCGCACCCCGCGCACGGTGACGATCAGCCGCCTGGAACTGACCGGCTGGGAGCCGCCCTGCGCCGTGATCGAGATCGACTGCACGCCCGGCACCTACATCCGCAGCCTGGCACACGACCTGGGCGCGGCGTTGGGCGTTGGGGCGCACCTCGCCGCGTTGGAGCGCACCGCCAGCGGGCAGTTCAAAGCGGCGGACGCCGTGCCCTGGCCGGATTTCTATGCTGCGCTCCAGGCCAAGACCTGGCAGCAGTACCTCCTGCCGCCTGACCTGGCGCTGGCCGGAGCACCTGCCGTCCACCTCAGCGCGGACGAAGCGGCCTTCATCCGGCTGGGCGGCTACGTCACGGCGCAGGATACGGCGTATTCCGACGGCCAACTGGCGCGCGGTTACGATCCGGAGGGGCAGCTTTGCGCCGTACTGGAACGGCGGGGCGACCAGTGGAAGCCGCACAAAGTTTTCGAGGTCGAAAGTTAAGGAACTGACGTTACGCACTTCGCCATTGACCTCACCCCCGGCCCCTCTCCAAAAGACGTGGAGAGGGGAGAAGGTGACGGAAGCACGCCCCTT
>CAYRWY010000482.1:1523-4263 GCA_964427955.1 uncultured Anaerolineaceae bacterium | reverse complement strand
GGTCCGGTAATCCTCGCTGATCATCAGATCGAACTCGTTGCGGGTGACCGGCTCGCGCACGCTGAAGGTCGGCCCGTCCAGCGCTAGCGTCGAGATCACCCGGTCGGACAGCATCCGCTTGGCGGCTTCGGCAGCGTCGAACATCTTCAGGCTGTAGTTACTCTGGATCAGGCTGATCAGCCGCAAAATGCGGACGCGATGATCCGCCGTGCGCGCCATCTGTTCCAGGGTGCGCATGATGTCCGGCTTGTTGAGTTCGAGCATCGCCTGCCAGTCGGTGAAGGCTTCGAACAGGTAGGCCGGAATGGGCAGCAGTTGGCTTCGGTCAAAGCGGAACGACGTCCCCTCGCCAAAGTGGCGGGGCAGCACCGCCCGCACGAGCTTCTGATCGAAGATGTCACCCGCAATCGGCACACCGCCCGTCGCCAGGATTTCGCGCTGGCCGCGTCCCCCCAGCCGGGCGATGGTAATATCCAGCGTACCGCCGCCGAAGTCGAAGATCAGGACGTTTTGCGGGTGGTCGATGGTCGTCTCGTAAAAATAGGCGGCGGCAATGGGTTCGTACTGCAAGTAGACTTCTTCATAGCCCGCCAGGAAGGCCGCGTGAACCAGACGCCGCTCGGCCAGCTTGTCCTGCTCCGGGTCGGTCGAGAAGCGCACCGGGCGTCCCAGCACGATCCGCTTGAGGCTGGTCTGGAGGAACTGCTCGGCCCGCAGCTTGGCGGCGTAGAGGTACAACCCGACGATGTCTTCCAGGTAATAGAACTGCGTCCCGACCATCGTCCCCAGGTAGGTGGACGACTTGAGGCCGGTTTTGAACGACAGGAACAGCCGCCCCGGCGAAAGCACGTCGGTTTCGACCGTGACATCCCGCACGAATTCAGGCAGCTCGGCGAACTGCAAGGTGATTTCGCCGACCCAGACGCGCTGGTACTTCACTTTGCGGTTGAGGTTCTGCTCGTAATATTTGTCGATGGCCTCTCGGCCAATGTAAATCCGCCGCCGGTTGGTAATATACAGGGAGGTACGGACGACGCGCGAGTTCGCGTTCGCGCGGTCCAGGGGAATCAGCCGGAGATGCTGGCCATCGTACACTGACATGCCGGAATTCGTCGTGCCAAAGTCCATGCCGACGATCATGGCCGTTTGCCTTCCTTTCTGGATGATAGGTTGTAGGACGGACGATAGTGAGTGCGATCACGTGGGTGGCGGGCGCGGTCGTAACTGCGCGAACTGTTCATTTTACATTCCTATCCACCAAAAATCCAGATCGGCTGTTGCCCCCAACTTTTCCGCCCACCCCACGTATAATGGGCATAGAGCCATTTACCTTGATTGAGTTCACCTTATGCTTCAGGCTATTCGCAACATTCCACGCAGCTTGATGGGCATGACGCTCGGCATGATCATCGCCAACCTGGCCGGAGAGATGTACTACCCCCTGCTGCCGCTCTACCTGGAATCGCTGGGCGCGAGCGTGCAAGACGTGGGGCTGTTTTTCACGCTCCAGGTCATCCTCTCGATCTGCTTCCGCATCCTCGGCGGCTGGATTTCGGACTACATGGGTCGGCTGCCGACCATCGCCCTCGGCGGGCTTTTTGGCATGGGGGCGATCACGGGCTACACCGTCGCGCCGACCTGGGAATGGGCCGCGCTGGGGGCGCTGATGGCCGCCGTCGGATCGTCCCTGGTCGGGCCAAGCTTTCAGGCGTACATCGCCGAACAAGCCCCGGAAGGCGAAACCAGCAGTACCTACGGGTTGATCAATGGCCTGTTCCTGGTCTGCGCGATCATCGGCCCGCTGCTGGGCGGTTTCATGGTGGATCGCTGGGGCTTCAAGACCACGATGTGGACGGCCACCGGCATTTTTTACGTCGCCGCCGGGCTGCGGCTCTGGATGGCCCGCCATTCCCGGTTCGAGATCAAGCGGCTGCAATCGACGCAGTTGATCCGCGACCTGCGAATGCTGGTCGGACTGCTGATCGCCGGGGGGATGCTCACCTGGCTGTTCCTGATCGACGGCCTAGTCGATGCCGGAAATCAAGTGGCGTTCCCATTTTTGCCGAAGTTCATCACCGAAGTAGGCGACATGCCCAAGGCGGCCTACGGCGCCTTGATCGCGCTGATGTCCCTGGTGAGCGCGCTGGCGATGTGGCCGTGTGGCCGCTTCGCGGATCGCGTCGGCGAGCGGTTGAGCATCGCCTTGGGGCTGGGCGTCGCCGGTGGGGTGATGGCGTTGGTGGCCACGATCCAGGCCCCTGCCGCGCTGGTGCTATCTTTTGCCGCGTTTGGTTTTTCGCAGGCGCTCATCGGCCCCGCGTTCTCCGGACTGCTCAGCAAAGCGGTCCCCAAAGGCTCGCTGGGCATCACCTGGGGCATATTCATGACCGCCCTGGGGGTGATGGCGATCCCCGCGCCGATCATCGGCGGCTTTTTGTACGATCACGTCGCGCCTGAAGCGACTTTCGTCGTCGCAGCAGTGTGTACCACCGTGGGGATTCCGCTCGTGCTGACCAGGCTGCGCCCGGCTGAACGGCACGCCGAAGAAGAGATCGCGCCGGTTGTTTGAGCAATTTCTTGACAGACGGGCCGTTCATTGTTACCTTCTAGTCATCAAGCGCATACGTAAAAGCGTTGATCTGGAAGAGTATATACCTCCGCAGTATTCAGAGAGTCGCCGGGCGGTGTGAAGGCGATATACGAGCCGGTATAGAATGGGCCAGGGAGCTGCCAGTCGAAC
>CAYRWY010000482.1:0-1423 GCA_964427955.1 uncultured Anaerolineaceae bacterium | reverse complement strand
TCATCACCGCAGATTTTTTGTTGGTCGGGGCAGGTCGCTTAACCAAGGTGGCACCACGGGAATCCCCCTCTCGTCCTTGTTGACAGAAGGGGATTTTTTGTCCGGCTGCCTGACAGGAGAGCGAACTGATGGCCATTTCACCCAACCTTCTACGCACCCGCGCCCCGATCACCCCCGACCGCGCCACCGTCCAACGCTTGTTCGAGCAGGGTGATCTCGTCCCGGTCTATCGCACGCTGCTGGCGGACCTCGAAACGCCGGTATCGGTCTACCTCAAGCTGGCCCAGACCAGCACCGCGTCTTTCTTGTTGGAGAGCGTCGAGGGGGGCGAGCAGGTCGGGCGTTATTCGTTCCTGGGCGTGAACCCCAAAGGCAAAATCACCGTGCAGGGCCACACCGTGACGGCGACCCGGCACGGCGTCACGACTACGCGCGTCCTGGCGGAGGGTGAAGATCCGCTGCATGTCATCCAGCACGAGTTCGAACGGGTGCAGCCCGTGCGGCTGGAAGGGCTGCCGCGCTTCGTCGGCGGCGCCGTAGGCTACTTCAGCTATGACATCGTGCGCTATTTCGAGCGCCTGCCCGAAACGGCCCAGGACGATCTGCAAGCCCCGGACATGGCGTTTTTGCTGGTGGACACGCTGGTGATTTTCGACCACGCCAAGCACCAACTGATCGTGCTGGCCAACGCGCACAACACCGGCGATCCCGAGGCCGCCTACGACGATGCCCTGCGCCGCATCGACGAGATCACCGAGGCCCTGGCGCAGCCGCTCCCTTATCTGAACGAGAACGAACTCCCCTACCCGGTGGACAGCGAACTGCAATCGACGGTCACACGCGAGGAATACGAAGCCAATGTCCGGGCCGCGAAAGAATATATCGCCGCCGGGGATGCCTTCCAGATCGTGCTGTCGCAGCGGTTCAGCCGCCAGACCAGCGCGCTGCCTTTCACCATCTACCGCTCCCTGCGCGCCCTAAATCCCTCCCCCTACATGTTCTTCCTGCGTTTCGACGACGACTACAGCGTGATCGGGGCGTCACCCGAAATGATGGTGCGGCTGGAAGACGGGATCGCCACCATGCGGCCTATCGCCGGAACCCGCCCGCGCGGCGCGAACGAGGCCGACGATGCCCGGCTGGCCGACGAACTGCTGGCCGATGAAAAAGAGCGGGCCGAACACGTGATGCTGGTCGATCTGGGCCGCAACGACCTGGGCCGCGTGTGCGACTATGGCACGGTGCGCGTGCCGGACATGATGTACATCGAACGCTACTCGCACGTGATGCACATCGTCAGCCAGGTCCAGGGCCGGATTCGTAACGGGATGACGGCGTTCGACCTGCTGCGCGCCACCTTCCCGGCGGGCACGCTCAGCGGCGCGCCCAAAGTGCGGGCGATGGAGATCATCGAGGAGTTGGA
>CAYRWY010000481.1:0-4286 GCA_964427955.1 uncultured Anaerolineaceae bacterium | reverse complement strand
GCCCCGAAGTCAGCAAGGTGCTGATCGAAGGGATGCGCGCCAAGAACGGGAAGTAGCTGTCAGCGATCCGCCGATCACGGTTCCGTAGGGGCGATCCGCCGGGTCGCCCCAGGCAAGCTGGAGAGGGGAGAAAACGGGCTTGTTTCCCTAGCTTCAGTCTCCGACAGTTTTTGATCGGGTAGGGGCGGACCAATGTGTCCGCCCGCGGGAGCACACGCTGGTGCTCCCCTACGAGTCTTCCCATTTGTCAAAAATGTCGGACGATGAAACCCCGGTTCTCAAGGCCGGTCCGCCCTCAAACTGTGCCGCGAGGAGGGATTAACCCGGGTCTTCACGACCTTGAATCGCCGTTCCATCCCCACTCCTGCTAAAGTCATAGTACAACCGTTCTGTACTGGATCAGGAGGCCGCACCCCATGTCCGACTTCACCGCCGTTTTCGACCGCCTCAAGGCGATCCTCTCCACCTACGCCGCGCAGATGAAGATCGAGCACGACGCGCCGGGCGACTACTACCTCAACACCCCGCTGATCGGACCGAACAAAAAGCCGCTGTTTTTCGGCGCGGTGCAGATCAAGAAAAACTACGTCAGCTTTCACCTGTTCCCCGTCTACATGTATCCCGATCTGCTGGACGACATCCCCGCGCCGCTCAAACAGCGGATGCAGGGCAAGGCGTGCTTCAACTTCAAGACCGTGGACGAGGCGCTGCTGGCCGATCTGGCCGCGCTGACGCAGCAGGGCTTCGAGCGGCTGAAGCGGGACCGGCTCGATTAAGTTCTCTGCCGGGCCATGCGCCCGGTTTGGTTTTGTGTTATGCTCGCCTCCGCGCACGAAAGGGGGCGTTAGATGATCAAACGGATGGCCCTGGTGATCGGGGTGGGGCTGGCGATCCTGCTGAGTATCGCCACCGCCGGGTTTTACTCGGACCTGGATTGGAGCGGCCTCAAAGATCACACGGTCCGGGTCGAGCCGGGCGAGCAGTTCGAGCGGGGCAAGACCCTGTGGGATTGGCTGGATCTGCTGATCGTCCCGGTGTTTTTGGGCGGCGGCGCCTGGTGGATCAACCAGGTCAGCCGCGAAAACGAGCGGTTCCGGGCGGAATTCGACCGGGTGGACGAGCGCGAGCGCGCCGAACGCGAGGCGGCCCTGGAGCGCGAGATCGCCTCCGACCGCGCGCAAGATAAGGCCGTGCAAGACTTCCTGGATCGCATGTCGGATCTGCTGCTCAAGGAGGGACTGCGCGACTCGGCCCCGGACGACGAGGTGCGGACGGTGGCCCGCGCGCGCACGCTGACGGTGCTGCGAACGCTGGACGGCGAGCGCAAAGGCAGCGTGATCCGCTTTCTGTGCGAGGCGAATCTGGTGCAGAAGCATCCCCAGTCGGGGCGCGGCCCGGTCATCAGCCTCAAGGACGCGGATCTCGTTGGGGCCGAGTTGCAGATGGCCGACTTGCAGGAGGCGGACCTGTCCGGCGCGAAGCTGGACCACGCGGCCCTGCTGGGCGCGAACCTCCAGGGGGCGAACCTGGAATTCGCCGACCTCAAACGCGCCAATCTGCAAATTGCCGAGCTGCAAGGGGCGAATCTGGATGTGGCCGACCTGAATTGGGCCGATCTCTCGATGGCGAATCTGCAAGGGGTGAGTCTGCGCCAGGCGAACCTGTCCTCGGCCAAGCTGCGGCGCGTGAATCTCGCCGAGGCGCGGTTCAGCGAGCAGACGACGCTGCCGGACGGCACGAAATGGACGCGCGCCACGTCCCTGGCCCGCTTCACGCAGCCAGGCGACTGAGCCGCCCGCCGCTTTTTCCCTCTTCAGCGTGCTTTTCAAGGGGGGATAGGGGGTGAAAAACATGGAGCACGCGGGAATTCGCGGTGATGGACCTCACCCCCCGGCCCCCTCTCCACCCGGTGGCGAGGGGGAGTGGCGCCGTGGAAACGTCGGCATAGGGGCGCTTGCTTGCGGGTAGCACCCGAAGACAGCGTGGTGCTCTTTTCCTCACCCCAGTTTCCCTGTTCCAGGCCAGCGGGAGAGGAGAGCTGGCCTGGCTCATTTCCCCCTCGCCACCGAGTGGAGAGGGGGTCAGGGGGGGAGGTTTGCACGCCCTCCAGCGGTCCTACGCCATCTTCTTGGACGCCTGCGGATCGAACGCATCGCGCAGGCCGTCGCCGATCAGGAACAGGCACAGCACGGTCATCACGATCAGGCTGCCGGGGCAGATCACCAGGTGCACGCCCTTGGTGAAGAACGTCTGCGCCTGGGTGAGCATATTCCCCCAGCTCGGCGTCGGCGGGCGCACGCCCAGGTTCAGGAAGCTGAGCGCCGACTCGATCAAGATGAACCCGCCGATGTCGCTCGCCAGGTTGATCATGATCACCGAGAACACGTTGGGCAGGATGTGAAAGAACATGATGCGCGAATCGCCCGCGCCGATGGCCCGCGCCGAGACGATGTATTCCCGCTCGCGCAGCGACAGCGTCTCGCCGCGCACGAAGCGCATCGTGCTCGTCCACGACAGGAAGCCCAGGATCAGCACCAGCGACCACACCGTCGGCTTGAGCATGGCGGCGATGATCAGCAGCAGGAACAGCGACGGTATCGAGTTCAAGGTCGTCACGACCCACATCAGCAGTTCGTCGATGAACCAAAACTTACCGCCCTGGTAGAACCCGGCGACCACGCCCAGCGACATGCCGATCACCAGCGACAGGAACGCCGCCGAAAACGCGATGTCCATCGAGATGCGCCCGGCGTACAACAGGCGCGCGAACTGGTCGCGCCCCAGGTCGTCGGTGCCCAGGATGTGATTCGGCGCGCCGATCTTCTCGAAAGCGTGCGGGATGTCGGTCCGCTTGTAGCTGACGTCCATCGCGTCGGTGATGAACGGGGCCGCGACCGACAGGAAGAAAATGATCAGCAGAAAGGCCATGGCGATCAGGGTCAGGTAATCATGCCGCAGCCGCTTGATCGCCAGCGAGAGCAGGCTCCCCCCTGCCATCTTTTCGGCCTCTTCACGCAGGCTGATGACGGCGGACTGATCGGCTGTAGATGCGGATAGAGCCATACGAGGTACCTCCTACGACAGCCGGATACGCGGATCGATAAAGGCGTACAGGACGTCCGACAGCATGTAGCCCGCGATGGTCGTCAGCGCCGCCAGAATGACGGACGCCATGATCAGCGGGTAGTCCTGGGCCAACACAGCCTGATAGGCGGTGCGCCCAATGCCCGGCCAGGAGAACATCGTCTCCGTAATCAGCGCGCCGCCCAGGATGCCGGGAATGGCGGGGCCGAGAATGGTCGCAATCGGGATCAAAGCATTGCGGGCGGCATGGCTGAACCACACCTGGCGCGCTTTCAGCCCTTTGGCTTTGGCCGTGCGGATGTAGTCCTGGCTGAGCACGTCCAGCGTTGAGGCCCGCATGAACCGTGAGAAGACGGCAATCCAGCCCGTCGAGAGCACCGCCACCGGCATGATGAGATGTTCGACGCGCTGGGCGATGGTCACTTTGCCATCCAGAAAATAGTTCGTTGGATAGCGCCCGGCCATCGGCAGCCAGCCCAGTTTCGAGCTGAAGACCAGCATCAGGGTCAGCGCCAGCCAGAAGACCGGCACCGAGCTGAACAACACCGCCATCACGCGGGTGACGTTGTCGAACACCCCGCCGCGCAGGGCGGCGGCCACGACGCCGATCGGAATTCCGATCATCATGCCAAACAGCAGCGACAACCCGGTCAATTCGAGCGTCGCGGGCGCTTTTTCGAGCAGCACTTTCATGGCCGGTTTTTTGGCCGTGAACGACTCGCCGAAATCGCCGCGCAAAATGCCTTTTTTGGTGCCGTGGACCATGATGACGTTGCCGTCTTCGTCCTGCTTGGGATCGCCGTAGCGATCCAGCACCGGAAACTCCTGAAAATCGTTGCCGATCAACCAGCGGATATACTGTTTGATCATGGGATCGTGGACGCCGAGCTGGCGCGCGAGGGCCGTTCTCTGCGCTTTGGTCGTCCGGGGACCGAACGACAGCAGTTCGGCGGGGTCGCCGGGCGCGAGCACGATGATCGCATAGGACAGAATCGTGATCCCGAACAACGTGGGAATCGACTGTAACAACCGGCGAATGATGAATTTTAGCATCGCGCTGATCCTTAGTGAGGTCTGAGCCAGAGTGGGGGCGGACCACAGCCCGCCCCCGGTAGCTCGAATTACTCGGCTTCCATCACGCTCCAGGTGTGAATGTTCCACACCGGGATAGCGGCTTGCAGCGGATCGAAGCCTTCGATATT
>CAYRWY010000480.1:0-4298 GCA_964427955.1 uncultured Anaerolineaceae bacterium | reverse complement strand
GGAGAGGGGACTTGCCCGTGCTCCCCCTCTCCGCCCTCGGAGAGGGGGCCGGGGGTGAGGTAGGCTCTGGCACATAGCTCGCCAACAGCATCGCAAGCTGGGGTGAGGGCTATCGTGCGCGGAGGGTGACCGCGCCGGGCGTCAGGTCGATGGCCGGGTTCGTGACGGTGATCGTCCGGCGCTCGCCCGCTTCGAGATCGAAATAGTTGTCGCTGAAGCGCGTCGCTTCGTGCGGGACCACAAGATGGGCGAAATAGGCGTACCCGGCGGCGGCGTGCAGTTCCACGCTCAGGGTATGCGCATCGACCGGCGTGATCGTCATCTCCGGCAGGACGGACGCCCGCTGCAAGTCCTTGACCGGCACGAAGAAGTGACGGTTGGTCGGGAAAGTGCCGCTCGACGACCGCACGCTCAGGTAGCGATCCGGGCCGGGCTGAAGCTGCCCGTTATCCCAATAGGCCAGGCGACTGCTGCTGTTGGGCGCCAGGTCAATCGACAGATTCCGCTCCCAGATCACCTTGCCGCCGAACTCCGCCAGACGCACGGTGATCGTCTCGTTGACCACTTCGAGGGTATCGTTGGTGAGCCACAGTTCCACGCCGTCCGCCTCTTTGAAGGAGGCCAGAACCGGGGAATAGACCCGCTTGGCGTAGAAATAGCCCGCTTTGCCGTAGCCGTAGTAATCGATCACCGCCCAACTCAACACCGGCCAGCAGTCGTTCAACTGCCAGAACAACGTCCCGGAGCAGTGCGGCTTGCGGCGGCGGAAGTGCTCGATCCCGAACTTCAGCCCTTCGGCCTGGGCGATCATGCTGAAGTCGATGTACTCGTCCAGGGTTTGCGGCAGCCCGGTGACGGTCAGCATCAGGTTATCGCCCTTGTTCTTGGGATTATCCTTGTTGTGATGATCCATCGACGGGCTGTGGTGGAACAACTGATCCGCCGGGATATTGCGGCGCAGCGTCTCGTAGACCGGCGCGGCGTGCATCCCGAATTCGCTGATGAAGCGGCCCATGTCCTGGGCATAACGCCGGAACGACACGCCCTCCGGGCCGTGATCGGTCTTCGGCATCTCCCCGAACACGCGCGGCGACGCCCCGTGCCACACGTCCCAGTCGTGGCGGTCGCCGTCCAACATGCTGTTGTGATCGTTGCCGCCGTAGGGGCTGCCGGGCCAGTAGGGCGTCTGCCCGTCCAACTCGGCCACGATGTGCGGCAGCGTCTCGTCGTAATACAACTGGCCGGGCACGTAGGCGCCGGGATGGTTCCAGTGATATTGATCGTGAATCCACTGGTTTTCGTTGTTGCCGCACCACAGCGCCATGCACGGATGGCTGCGCAGGCGGCGCACCTGGTAGCGCGCTTCGTCTTCGACTTCGCAGGCCAGATCGTCGGTCTCCGGGTAGACAGCACAGGCGAACATGAAATCCTGCCAGATCAGCAGGCCCAACTCGTCGCACAGGCTGTAAAACACGTCGTGCTCGTAGATGCCGCCGCCCCAGATGCGCAGCATGTTCATGTTGGCATCGCGCGCCGCCGTCAGCAGCGTGCGGTAGTGATCGTCCGAAATCTCGCCGACGAACGAATCCGCCGGAATCCAGTCGGCGCCTTTGGCGAAGATCGGCACGCCGTTGAGCACGAAGCGGAAGAAGCGCGTACCCACTTCACCCGGATCGGGGGACTGATCCAGCGTCAGGGTGCGAATGCCGACTCGCTGCGTCTGCTGGTCGAGCGTCAGATTATCCTGCGACAGCGTGACGGTCAGGTCGTAGAGTGCCGGGATGAAGCCATCTTCCGCGTGCCCCAGGCCGTACGTCCACCACAGGTCGGGCTTTTCGACCGTCAGGTAGGCGGTGTTCGACAGGTAGCGTTCGCCGCTGCCTTCCAGCGCGAGATCGCCCGCCGCCACGACCACACCTTCACGCGCCAACTGCACGTGGGCCGTGAGCGGCTGGTCGGTGGCGAACCGCTCGATCTCGACGCGCACGGCGACCAGCGCCCGGCTCTGGCGGCGATCCAGCTCGACGGTGTAAAAATGGGTGCCTTGCAGCACGGCCCGCCGCTCACGGCGTAGCTCCACCGGGCGCCACAGGCCGACGTTGGGCAGGCGCGGGCCCCAGTCCCAGCCGTAGCTGTACTGGGCTTTGCGCATCAACACGCGCTCTTCGCGGCGGTCGCCCCAGGACAGGAAATCCGGGTCGCGGCGCTGCGAGTGCTCGATGGGACGGTCGAAACAGAGGGCCAGAGTCGCGGGCTTGCCGGGGAGCAACTGCTCGCTCACGTCGAAGGCGGCTTCGCAGAACATATTCGAGTGGCGGCCCAACTCTGCGCCGTTGAGCCAGATCGTGGCGAAGGTGTCAAGGCCGTGGAAGATCAAGCGCCACCGTTCATCGCGCGCCAACGCTTCCGCCGGGGCCTCGAAGTTCAGGCGATACCACCATTCGCGATCCTCGACCCAGGCACAGTCGGACTCGTTGCGATCATAAAACGGGTCCGCGATCCGGCCCGCGGCGATCAGAGCGCGGTGCACGCTGCCCGGCACGCTCACCGGCAGCCAGGTCCGGTCGTCGAAGGTCTTGGCGGCGGCTCCGGCGGCCTGCCCTGCCCCAGGCTCATAATCACTGAGTTTCCACCCCGTCGATAACGCGTAAGACTGTAGCATCAATGAACTCTGCCTCTCTGATAACATCCCTATGCGACGCCGCACTATTTAACCACAGACGGTACCGATCCTGCCAGGATTTCTAACAAACCCGGATTCGGACTATAATCCGGCACTATGGGGTAACCACACAGGAGACGATTATGCGCGTGTTATTCGTGTCGGCAGAGATGGCCCCCTTTGCCAAGATGGGTGGTCTGGGCGACGTGGTGGGCAGCCTGCCGCGGGCCTTACGCGCCAAAGGGGTTGATGCGCGGGTGGTGATGCCGCTCTACGGGCCGATCAAGGGCAAGTTCGCAGACCGGCTGGACTATTCGTTCACCTTCCGGTTCTCGCGCCGCAGCGGGACCGCCGACGTCCACGTCCATTACGCCGAACAGGACGGCGTGCCGGTTTATTTCCTGGAAAGCTGGCCGTTCTTCAGCGGCGGGAATTACATCTACACCGATCTCGATTGGGATCGTCCGCGCTTCATCTTCTTCAGCCAGGCGGTGCTGGCCCTGGCCTGGGAGCTGCGCCAGGGGCGACATCACGGCGAAGCGTGGTTCCCGGACGTGCTGCACGCCAACGACTGGCACACCGGGCTGGTGCCCTTCCTGCTGCACGAGGCGCGTATGGCGGAAGGGTGGAACAAGGTCGCCAGCGTGCTGTCGATCCACAACATGGCCTACCAGGGCTGGGACGCGGGCGGCTTTCTGTGGGACGCGGGCGTGCCGGGCCGCCACCATCCCGACCTGATCTACCAGGACAAAGTCGATAACCTGCTGGGCATCGGGATCGCCTATGCCCACAAGCTCAACACCGTCAGCCCGCGCCACGCGACCGAGCTGCACTATCCGCGCTTCGGCGAGGGGCTGCAAGGGCTGATCTGGGTGCGGGATGGCGACTTCACCGGCATCCTGAACGGGCTGGACCTGGACCAGGCCAATCCCGCCACCGACCGCCACCTGCGCCAGAACTTCGACTGGAAGACCTTCCGCACGCAGCGCACCGGGGGCAAAACCGCGCTCCAGCAGGAAATGGGGCTGGAGACCAACGCGGATCGCCCTCTGATCGGCATCGTGAGCCGGTTGGTGGAACAAAAGGGGTTGGACTTCGCCGTGCCGGGCCTGCGGCGGCTGCTGGCCGAAACGGACGCGCAGTTGGTCGTCCTGGGGACCGGCAAGGCCGAGATCGAAAACGACGTGCGCCGCCTGGAATGGGACTTTGGCTGGAAGGCGCGCACCATCATCGACTACCGCGCCGACCTGTCGCAGCGCATCTACGCCGGGTCCGACGTGCTGCTGGTGCCCAGCCGCTACGAGCCGTGCGGCTTGACGCAGATGCTCGCCATGCGCTACGGGGCGCTGCCGGTCGTGCGCGAGACGGGCGGGCTGGCCGACACGGTGACCAATTATGACGGCGGCCCGGCGGACGAGGGCACCGGCTTCCTGTTCCTGTTCGAAGAACCGGACGCCGTGCGCCTGACGCTGCATTGGGCTATCGAAACCTACCGCTACCGCCGCGAGGCGTTCCAGCGGATGCAGGAGCGGGCGATGCGCACCGATTTCAGTTGGGATCGCCCGGTCCAGCAGTACCTCGCGCTGTACGAGGGGGCGCTGCGCAAGATCGGCAGCGAGCCGGTCAGCCTGGCCGC
>CAYRWY010000479.1:0-4298 GCA_964427955.1 uncultured Anaerolineaceae bacterium | reverse complement strand
AATTTTCTGATCAATCCATACATTGTATTCACCTTCGAGTGCGCGCCACAAGGTATATGTCCACACTTGATCATCGCGTGAATAGCTGATAAATACAAGATTATCCATATCATATACTCTCTTGAGTAATTAATTCAGATTGATGTAGTAAGACTATCATAAAAGGCAATGGTTCGCTACTACCCGTCTGTTGTGGTCGACGAGAGAACGATGCTTTTCAGGATAACCATTTAGCCGAGACAAAAACAGTCCTGTTCAAACCACGCAGTATCCTTTGACCTGACATTTCCCGAACCCCATAAACACCGCACAATCTGCCTCATCCGTCAATATACTGTTTCCTTGTTAACCATCTGCGCCCGTTGTTTTTGGAATACGTTATAAGACCATGCGTGAGCCTTTTGCCAGACCCCACCTCTCAAAACTGTCGTCTTCCCATCTATACGGTAAAAAAGAGCCAGCGGGTGAAATTCAATCAGCAGAAACAACTTCTCCAATTTCATTTCTCTCGCTTCTCTAATAGATCTCTAAGTACAATGTGCGATCTTCACCTTAACCGCTTTTTCTTTTGGGAAGTAAATGATCAGCGCCTAGATAGAAGATTGAAACCTTCCGGGCACTCATCTGACGCGATGGTCCTGTCGCGCTTGTGCTGTCAGCGTACTGATGGTAAACTGCCATACAGATGGACCGGCGGGGTGTTTCCCGTGCGCGACCCCCAGGAGAGAATGCTATGCGGACTAAATTTCGTCACGCGTTGTGGTTGGCAGTGCTGCTGATCCTGCCCTTGGCTTTGACCGGCTGCTACCGCTCGATTGGCGGGCGGATGGAACCCACCCCGTCCAGCGGGGTGGCGCTGGTGAGCCAGCAGAGTACGCCGCTGCCCCAGCCGACCTTCACGCCGATGGAGGTCGAGCCGACGTTGGAACTGGCGTCTCAGGAGCCGACCCTGACGCCCTTCCCCACCCTGGCGCCGCCCAGCGATACCCCGCAGCCGACGCTGACCTGGACGCGCATCCCCGTGGATGGTCAGGGCGGCATGGCGGTCACCGATACCCCCGTGATCGTCGCCATCGCGCCCAGCTTCACGCCGCGCCCGGCCAGCACCTCGACGCCCGTCCCGACGCTGGCGCCCACCATGACGCCGCAGCCGACCAACACCAACACCGCGGTGCCGAGCAATACGCCGCTGGCCGTGGCCGTTATTCCGACCTTCCCACCGACCAATACCCAGCCCGCGGTGGTGCTGCCGACCGCGACCTTCACGTCCGTGCCCTACCGGACGCTGCCGCCGTCGCCCACCTACACGCCCTTCATGCCGCCCGCCCCTGTGCTCAGCGGCCAGGGCGGGCAGGCCGAAATAGCCGTGCTCCCGACCTTCACGCCGTCCGGCGGAGGCGAAGCCGTGCCGTTGGGCGAGCGTCCGACCGACACGCAGGCCGCGCCAATCGAAGTGGCCCAGGTGCCGACGCTGACCCCGCCGCCGCAAGACATCGCCCAGGTGCCGACGCTGTCCGAGTTCCAGATCACGGCGACGTCCATCGTCTTCAACGCGACCGCGACCGCTGCCGCGCTGATGGGGATTCAACTGCCCACCTTCACGCCCATCCCCGGCCAGGTCGGCTTCGCGACGCCGCTGCCGCCCAACGTGATCGTGATCACGGCCACGCCCCTGGGCCAGGCGGGCATCTGCGGCCAGTACGTGATCCAGGTCAACGACACCCTGTACCGCATCGCCGCGCGTTACGGCGTGAGCGTGCAGCAGATCGCGCAGGCCAACAACATCACCAATCCCGATCTGATCAAGATGGGCGCGACCCTGCAAATCCCGTGCCCCGTCGCCGCGACCGCGACACCTATCGTCGCGCAGCCGGTCCAGCAGACGGGCCAGGGCGGATTCGCCGCCTCCAACGTCTACGTCGTCCAGTCGGGCGACAATATCTACCAGATTTCGCTGCGCTTCGGCGTCACCATGTCCGAACTGATGGCCGCGAACGGCATGGACTCGACCACCTCGCAGATGATCTACGTCGGCCAGGAACTGGTCATCCCGGCCTCGGCCAACCTCCCGACTGCGACCCCGGCGCCCGGCCAGATCGTCGCCACGCCGATCTACATCATCGTGACGAATACGCCCGGCTTCTCCGGCTAAGTCGCCACACACTCGATGACCACTCAGGAGCGGCTCCACGTGAGTCGCTCCTTTTTTTAGAGCGAAGGACACCTCATGAGCGACTTGAACGAAAAACTGATCAGCTCCGAACCGGCCTACCTGGGCAAGCTCGTCAAGCTGTACCTGGAAACCTTCGAGCAACCGGACGGGCGGCAGTTCAAGCGTGAGATCATCCGGCATCCCGGCGCGGTGGCGATGATCCCACTCACCGCCAGCGGCGAGGTGCTGCTGGTGCGCCAGTATCGCGGCGCGGCGCAGCAAATCCTGCTCGAACTCCCGGCGGGCACGCTCGAACCGGGCGAAGATCCGTACCATGCGGCCATCCGCGAGCTGCAAGAAGAAGTCGGCTACAAGCCGGGCCAACTGGAACGGCTGGGCGGGGAATTCGCCGCGCCGGGCTACACCAGCGAGTACATCCACCTGTTTCTGGCGACCGATCTCACGCCCTCGCGCCTGTCGCAGGACGAGGACGAGCGGATCGACGTCGAAGCCATGCCCCTGGACGAAGCCGTGCGGCGCGTCATGAGCGGCGAGATCCAGGACAGCAAGACCATGATCGGCCTGCTGCTGATCGCCCGCCGGTTGGGGAAGTAAGAGGTCGATCTGGCTCCCTACTCTTCGGGGGGATGTTTTTTTGTAGGGGCGTATTGCTACGGGTGACTTCCATATTTCTGCCGCTTTCCGCCACCCTGCCGTCCATCACCCCAAACCCGTGCTATCTTTCACTACGCATGAAGGGGTGATTGCGCCAGACTATATTCTGATTTACGAATATGCAGGCGTTGTGGACTCGAACTACGTCGATCTCCCGCGTGCTTCAAGGCACTGGGCCACCGCTCAACTCTTTCTGCTTCGACGTCCCGATGATTCTGCTGCTGGGCATGGTGATCATCCTGCGACGGGTGCCTGATCGCTCTTTACATCGCCATGCTGGCGATGAGCATTACTCTAACCGGTTACCTGTTCAACTTAATGCTGTGAGGCTAAACCATGTCCGCTCGAGCTCCCATTTTTCAGCGTCTCTCCTTACTCGACCGCTTTCTGCCGCTGTGGATTTTCCTGGCAATGGCGGTAGGCGTACTGATCGGCAAAATCTTTCCCGACATTCAAGACACGTTTGATTCGCTGCGCGTCGATACCGTCTCCTTCCCGATTGCGGTCGGCCTGCTGTGGATGATGTATCCGGTGCTGGCCAAAGTGAAATATGAAGAACTCGGCCACCTGCGCGGCCAGGGACGGCTGTTCGGCGTCTCCATCCTGCAAAACTGGATCATCGGCCCGGCGCTGATGTTCGCGCTGGCGTGGTTGTTCCTCTCCGACAAACCCGAATACCGCACCGGCCTGATCATCGTCGGCCTGGCGCGCTGTATCGCGATGGTGCTGATCTGGAACATGCTGGCCGGGGGCAACAGCGAAGACTGCGCCGTGCTGGTCGCGCTCAACTCCGTCTTTCAGATCATCATGTACAGCCCGCTGGCCTATTTCTATCTCAACATCCTGCCCAAGCTGTTCGGGGCCAGCACTGCCGACGTCAATGCCGGGATGGGCGACATCGCCAAGAGCGTGCTGATCTTCCTGGGCATCCCGCTGGCGGCGGGCGTGATCACTCGCTTCATCCTGGTACGCCGCCGGGGCGTCGCCTGGTACGATGGCGAGTTCGCGCCGCGCCTGGGCCGCACCGCCTTGATCGGCTTGCTGTTCACCATCGTGGTCATGTTCAGTATGCAGGGCGAGAAGATCGTCGATCAGCCGCTCGACGTGCTGCGCATCGCGATCCCCCTGTTGGTCTACTTCGGGGTGATGTTCGCGCTCAGCTTCTTCCTCTCGCGCCGGATGGGCTTCCACTACGACGAATCCGCGACGCTGTCCTTCACCGCCGCCAGCAACAACTTCGAGCTGGCCATCGCCGTCGCGGTGGGATCGTTCGGGATCAATTCGGGCGAAGCCCTGGCGACGGTCGTCGGTCCGCTGATCGAAGTCCCGGTCCTGATCGGGCTGGTGTACGTCGCGGTACGGCTGGGACGGCGCTATTTCCGCGGCGATGCGAGCGTCCCGGCGTAAGATACCCGGCTTCACCTCACTTCCGGCCCCTCTCCAAAAGACGTGGAGAGGGGAGAATACGGCG
>CAYRWY010000478.1:0-4306 GCA_964427955.1 uncultured Anaerolineaceae bacterium | reverse complement strand
TCCGCGAAGAAGAAGCCCGCCATCGGGATCGCGTCCGGCAGCACCTTGATACGCGGCTTGAGCAGCGGGATGATCTTCAGCAGCCGCTCAACATTCACCTCGTAACCGGCCTGCTCGAACACCGGCTTGAGAAGCTGCGCCAGCTTGACAGGGTCCATGTCGCGCAGGTACACCCCGTTCAGCCATTCCAGCTTTTCAATCGGGAACTTGCCCCCGGCAGGATTCACCCGCAGCAGGTCGAACTGCTCGATGGTTTCCTGCACGGTGAAGACTTCGCGGTCGTCGCCGAAGCTCCAGCCGATGTTAGTCAAGAAGTTGATGATCGCTTCCGGGATGTAGCCCATCGTCTGGAATTCATCCAGCCGGACCGGGATCTGCTGCCCACCTTCGCGAAAACCGACGGTGCGCTTGGACAGCTTGCCCTTGCCGCTCGGATTCAGGATCACCGGCAGGTGCGCGATCTGCGGCATCGGCCAGCCGAAGCCGTCGTACAGGTTCTTGTGCACGGGCGCGGTCGGAATCCATTCCTCGGCGCGCAGGATGTGGCTGATCTGCATGAAGTGATCGTCCACCACATTCGCCAGGTGATAGGTCGGGTAGCCGTCCGATTTGAGCAGCACCAGGTCCTGGAGCTGGTTGTTCTCGAACGTGATGTCCCCGCGCAGCATATCATGCACCGTCGTGGAGCCTTCGATGGGCATCTTGAAGCGGATCACGTACTGCCCGCCGGTTTCGGCGTGCAGGCGCTCGCGTTCTTCCGGCGTCAGATACCGGCAGTGCCGATCATAGCCCCGTTCGCCCGTGCCTTCCCGCTGCTGCTCCCGCAGGGCCTTCAACCGGTCTTCGGTGCAGTAGCAGCGGTACGCCTGGTCGTGATCGACCAGCCAGTTCGCCCACTGTTGGTACAGCGCCAGACGTTCCGATTGGATATAGGGTCCGTACTCGCCGCCAACCTCCGGCCCTTCATCCCAGTCGATGCCCAGCCAGCGCAGCCCATCGGTGATCAGGCGCAGCGCGTCGGGATCGAAGCGTTTTTGATCGGTGTCTTCGATGCGCAGAATGAACGTACCCCCATGATGCCGGGCAAACAGCCAGTTGAACAGCGCCGTACGGACGCCGCCAATGTGCATCGGCCCGGTGGGACTGGGTGCGAAACGCACGCGAACGGGAAGATTTTCGTCGGTCACTTTCCTACTCCTTGAGACTAAGGCTCTGAGGTTGCGGCAGGTGCATTATAACAGATGGCGGGCGCGGCTTGAACGGGGAGTATTGACCCCGGCCCCGCCGCCGTGAAAATACAAAGCGGCACCACAGAGCGCACAGAGGAAAAAACGAGAGAAAAGCGAGAGAAAAAACGGAGTTAGCCCCCCTAGAAAACGGGACAACAAACACCCCCGCCGGGAGCGACGGGGGTGTTGATCACGCGGGAAAATCAGGCGGGCCTAGCCCGCGGCCTCGTCGGTGCCGAACGCTTCCCAGGCGGCTTGCAGGTCGGCGGCGCGCTGATCGGCGCTGGCGGAGAGTTGATCGGCCACGTCGGTATTCCCGGCGGCAGCTTCTTCCGCGGCGTTGGCGTACAGCCCGGCGACGATGTTGGTTTCGTTCAGGGTCAGTTGGAAGAGATTGGCCAGATACTGGTTTTCGAGGCAGGTCGAAACTTCGGAATAAACCTCATCCTCGAAGCCCCAGGCGACCCCTTCGGTGAAGGCAAACGACATGACCGGCTCATCCCCCAGCGTATCCAACTGGCCGCTCATTTCCTCGAAGGCGCTGCCCATCATGTCGGCCAGGGCGGTTACCTGCTCCTCCGAGCAGCTTTCCAGGGCAGAACCCGACAGCGCGGTGATCAGATCATCGACCGACATCCCAGACAACGCTTCCAGGCCCGAATTCAGGGAGTCCAGACGGGCCGCCGCTTGATCGGCAAACGCCTGGGCATCTTCGCCCGCGTCCGCCGCATCGCTCCAGGCCGCGACATTGCTCAGCAGGCCGATGGTCAAATACTCGTCATAAATCGATCCCACCACGAACGCGACCGCCTGGGCCTCGGCGCACTGGGGCAGCGCGGGATACACCGTATTCCAGTATTCATAAGACGCGGCATCCAACGCCACCAGGGTCATCCCATAAGCGGCATCGGTCGGATCGACGGACAGATCGTAATCGGTGGTCAATGTCGCGAGACCTTCATCGTAGGTTGACAATGCTTCCGTCGTGACTGCCAGTTCATCTTCGGAACAGGCCGCCAGGACGCTGCTGTCGCCCTCCTGGGCATGGGAAGCAGGAATAAGCGCAGCGAACAAGCCCACGAGCACGATGACCACTGCTAACTTACGCATAACGTTATCTCCTGTGAGGGGGGGAATAAGAAACTGCGGGAACAATCCACACAAAGTTGATTCTATGACGAGCAAAAATTGATGTCAATCCTCAGGCTGCCCAAAATCCACGTCCACCAAAGAGTACACATTCCCGGCGTAATCGGTTACACTAGTGCCAGTGTGAGCGGACTTCAAGGCAAGGTGAACCCAATATGACCAAAGAACAAAGCAGCGAGGAGATCGCGGCCCCTGCGAATTTCATCCATGAAATTATCGACGAACACAACCGGACGGGCCGCTTCGGCGGACGAGTCCATACCCGCTTCCCCCCGGAACCGAACGGCTACCTGCACATCGGCCACGCCAAGTCGATCTGGCTGAATTACGGGACGGCGGTGAAGTACGGCGGCAAGTTCAACTTCCGCTTCGACGACACCAACCCCACCAAAGAAGACCAGGAATACATCGACTCGATCATCGAGGACGTGCGCTGGCTGGGCGCGGACTGGGAAGACCGGCTGTTTTATGCCTCGGATTACTTCCAGCAGATCTACGAGTGGGCGATCAAGCTGATCAAGGATGGCAAAGCCTACGTCGATCACCTCAGCGCGGACGAGATCCGGGAATATCGCGGCACGCTGACCGAGCCGGGCAAAGACAGCCCCTATCGCAACCGCTCGGTCGAAGAAAACCTGGACCTGTTCCAGCGCATGAAGAACGGCGAACTTCCCGACGGCACGTGCGTGCTGCGGGCCAAGATCGACATGTCGTCGCCCAATCTGAACCTGCGCGATCCGATCATGTACCGCATCCTGCACGCCGAACACCCCCGCACCGGGGATAAATGGTGCATTTACCCCATGTACGACTGGGCGCACGGCCAGTGCGACTCCATCGAAGGCATCACGCACTCGATCTGCACGCTGGAATTCGAAGATCACCGCCCGCTGTACGACTGGTTTGTCCAGCAGTTGGGCATCCACGCGCCGCAGCAGATCGAATTCGCGCGCCTGAACGTGACCTACCTGCTGACCAGCAAGCGTAAGCTGCTGCGGCTGGTGCAGGAAGGCGTCGTGCGCGGCTGGGACGATCCCCGGATGCCCACCCTGCGCGGGCTGCGGCGGCGCGGCTATACGCCGGAGTCGCTGCGCATCTTCACCGACCGGATCGGCGTCTCCAAAGCCAACAGCGTGGTCGATCTCGGCCTGCTCGAACACTGCGTGCGCGAAGACCTGAACGCCCGCGCGCCGCGCGTGATGGCGGTGCTCAAGCCGCTGCGCGTCGTGCTGACGAATTACCCGGACGACCTGGTCGAAGAGATGAACGCCGTCAACAACCCCGAAGACCCGAACGCCGGGACGCGCAAAGTCCCCTTCTCGAAGGTGCTGTACATCGAGCAGGAAGACTTCATGGAAGATCCGCCCAAGCAGTTCTTCCGCCTCGCGCCGGGCCGCGAAGTCCGGCTGCGCTACGCCTACTTCATCAAGTGCGTGGACGTGGTGAAAGACGCCAACGGGCAGGTTGTCGAGCTGCACTGCACCTACGATCCGGCCACCAGGGGCGGCGATGCTCCCGACGGGCGCAAGGTCAAATCGACGCTGCACTGGGTGTCGGCAGCACACTCTCAGCCCGTCGAGGTGCGGCTGTACGACAATCTCTTCACCAAGTCCAACCCGGGCGAAGCCGAGCCGGGTCACGATTTCTTCGAGAACATCAACCCGAATTCGCTGGAAGTCCTGTCCGGCTGCCAGGTCGAGCCGAGCCTCGCCGGGGCCAAACCGGGTGACTTCTTCCAGTTCGAGCGCCAGGGCTATTTCTGCGTCGATCCCGATTCGACGGCGGGTCACCTGGTCTTCAACCGGACGGTCGGCCTGCGCGATACCTGGGCGAAGGTCCAGCAGAAGGGGTAGAATGCTGGCCCTCACCCCCTCTCCCATAGAAAACATGGGAGAGGGGAATTCTGTAGGGGCGCTGCTTGCTGCGCC
>CAYRWY010000477.1:0-4307 GCA_964427955.1 uncultured Anaerolineaceae bacterium | reverse complement strand
TTGACCATCCGGCCCAGGCCCGCCTGTTCGAGCGCGGCAACCTGATCGGGCGTCAACTGCTCGACCAGGCTGTCCACCGTTTCGGCGGCATCCAGCGCCAGCTTGAGCGCCGCGCGCGGCGGGATCGCCTGGCTAAGCGCATACACCGCGTCGTTGATCGGATCGGGCGACGCCCCCTGCGTGGGAAACTCGCCATCCTCCACCCAGCGCCGGAGCGTGCCCCACCGGCTGCGATCCCAGAACGCCAGGTGCACCAGCGCGGCGGCCACCGTCCATTCGTGCGCGAGCGGGCGCAGCAGGTCTTCGTCGGTCAGGCGCGCGGCCAGCGCGTTCAGGCGCGCGCGTTGAGCAGTGTTTTCAGCGATATAAGAAGCCATGTCATCCTCCGAGATATACCAGACCAGCCAGGAGCCGCGCGCCGAATTCGGGCGGGGTGCTCTTTTCGACCACGAGATCGCGCGCGCCGTGCCACGCCATGAAATTCCGCAGCGCCGCCGCCACGTCCGCGATCAGTTCGTCGTCCAGGGTGATGCCCGGCTCAAGATACAGGGCCTTAAAACGCAGCACGCCCGTCTTGCGCTCCAACTTGGGATCGAAGCGCCCGATCAGCCGGTCGCGGTGCAGGATCGGCAGGCAGTAGTAGCCCCAGCGGCGATCCGGCTCGCGGCGGTACGCTTCGAGCGTCTGCTCGAACCCCCACAACTGCTCGTCCCGGTCGCGCGCCCAGAAGAGGGGATCGAAGGGATTCAGGAAGGTCGTCCGGGCCGGGATCAGCGCGCCATCGGCGGCCTGCTGGAGCAGCGGCAGTGTGTCGCGGTGCACGACGAAGGGCTTGACCGCGCCGTTAGCCGTCGTGACCTGCACCTCGACCAACACACCTTCGTCCAGCAGCGCCCGGCTGGTCGGGGCGGCGTCGTTGCGCTTCATGTAGGCGTAGTCGGCCACCTGCCCCACCTGCGCGATCCCGACGGCGCGCGCGGCGCGCTCCAGGATGAAACGGTGGGCTTCGTCCTGGCTGGGCGGGGTCGTGTCCACCCAAGCAGGCAGGACGCGCTCGCGCAGATCGTAGACGCGCTGGAAATTCACCCGGTTGGTGATCATCAGCTCGCCCATATTATACAGTCGTTCCAGCGCGTGCTTGGCGGGCTTCCAATCCCACCACGTGCCGCGCTTCCCGTCGGGGTTATCGAAATCGGCGGAGCGCAGCGCCCCTTCGGCGCGCACCCGCTCGCGCACCCGGTCGATCACGGCCCAGTTTTCGGGATCATCCATCCAACCGTGCCACCAGCCGCCGCCGTTGCGGAAATATTCGAAGGTGAAGTGGCGGTAGCGGTAGTCGGCCAGCGGGATGATCGAGGCGGCGTGCATCCAGTATTCGAACAGGCGGCGCCGGGCGGGGTCGAAGATCAGGCGGTCGAAATCGGCAGGATCATACGGTCCGATCCGACTCCACAGGGTGACGTACTGGCTGCGCTGGACCAGATTCAGGGTATCAATCTGCACGCAGCCCAGCCGCTCGACGGTCTGGTAGATGACGTCGAGCGTGGGGACCGGCTCGGCGCCGTTGGGCGTCGTCAGGCCCTGGGCGTGCAGCGCCAGGGCGCGCGCGGCGGCAAGCGGAAGCGGCGAAGCGGAAATCGGAGGCATGGCACTATCCCGGGTGGCATCAACTCAATGACCCGCCCAGGATAGCACATTTGTTCTCGCCTGTCAATTTTCCGGTCAATCCCACTCGATCAGCAGCGTCGTCTCCTGTCCACCGGCATCTTTGCGCAGGGAATCAGGATCGTACGCGACCGAAAACGGGGTTCCCTGCGGCAGAAGCCGGAGGCAGTAGCCGTAGAACAGGCCGTAAAAGGTATCGTCCGGATACGGGACATCAAACGTGAGGCGGATCTGACGTTCGGCCAACCGCTGGACGTGCACATAGCCGGGGTTGCCGTTCCGATAACGCTGGGGATAGAGCTTTTCAAAATTCAACAGAAATTGGGCGAAATCCTCGCTCGATAATTCGGGCGGCAGATAGGCCGTCTCGGCGACGCGCATCCCAAACGCCACGTAATTGAACATCGTGTCGCCATACTGCTGGAAGCGGTCCAGAATATCGAGCACCAACTGGAAGGGGTACCAGGCGTCGGGCTGAAACTGGGTGATGTTCAGACCCAGGTCGTTCAGAATGGGGCGAATCGTATCTTCCTGCAAATTGCCGAAGAAACCCAGCGGCACGAAACCCATCACTTCGAGTTTTGGATCGCACGTATATCGTTCCATAAACATAATTCCTTTGGGGGCGAGATGGAGGGAGAAACCCACAGCAGGGTAATCAAAACCAAAGAGCGGCTGCATCGAAATATTCGACTTCGGAAATAGCCTTACTACTGATATTGTATAGTTGCCGTGAGGAATGTCAATCGAGCTTCTCAGGACTCCTTGCCCGGGGCCTACCAGGCTATTACACGGATCGCCCACCACCCAACTTGCGGATCAGGCGCGTGATCGCCCGGAACCGCCCGGTTGGCCCATCGTCGCGCGGCGGCACCGCCGGGAGGGGCGACTCAACCCCGTCCGGCTCCGGAGGAACGTCCAGCACGATGGGCTTGAAATGCGACGTAATGCGGTTGGGTTGGTGAATCGCAGGATGGTACTCGGCAGGTGCGGCAGCGTTGGGAACCGGGCACGCCCAGTCGGGCAGCTCGCCTTCCACGCGCAGCACGCCGTTCTTCAGCAGCCGCACGACGGTCCCCCGCGACAGGTGGACGGCGGTATCAGTCGTATTACCCCAACTGAACACCAGCGATTTGTCCGACCAGCGGATGAACTCGACCTCGCTGTCATCCCACCAGAGGCGTGTCTTGGTGGGATGTGACTCCTGCGCCATGACTCGACCTGTCGTGATAGCGGCATTTCGGGTGCACGATCGTGACTCGCTCGGGTGGTGTTCAGAGGATGGGGTTCAGTCCGCCGGTGCCGCGCTTACACTCTAACTGTACAGTATAGTACAGGATCGAAGTTCACACCGGGAAAAAGGAACGATCCCTACAGTACAACGTCCAAATTCATGAAGAATTCATGATTGGGGGGCCAAAAGCATTGAGTAGGCGAGAATTCGCTGCGTTTTACCTCACCCCCGGCCCCCTCTCCACCCGGTGGCGAGGGGGAGCGTCGCGGTAGGGGCGCCCTGCCCCTACCGATTTCCCTATTTTTTACGGGACGGGTCACTCACTGGTGCAGGCGGATGCTGCCCAGATTGCAGTGCGCGGCCAGACTGATGTTCTGGATGTCGGCCTGGGCCGGGTTGTAGGACCCCACCATGATTACCTTGACGATCTCGCGCTGGGTTTTGACGTCGGCCCCATCCAGATCGACGGCGACGTCGCCCGTCTCAGATTGGGCGTTGAACTGGAAGGCGCTGCCCTCCTGCACGGTGAGGTCGATCTCGCCCACCGAAGCATTCATGTAGTAGTCGCCGACTCCGGCGATCACGCCGTCAAAGGTGATTTTGCCGGTCTCCACCGTGACCGTCAGGCTGCCGGAGGAGGCGCTGTCGCGGGTCACGATCTCGCCTACGTCGAGGGTGACATTCAGCGAGCCGGGCGTGGTGACCGAGTCGACCAGGACGGACCCCACCTGAAGCTCCACGTCCACGTGGTCCGGAGCCGCAAGGCCACTCACATGGACTTCCCCAATGTTCGACACCACCTTCACATTCGCCGCCGGAGGGACCGTGATCACCAGGTCCACGCTGGGGAAACCGATGTGATCGCAGCACAGCAGATCGGTCAGCGAGGACAGATCGTCTACGGACTGGATCGCGGACAGAGCATTGAGGAATTCCTGGTCCGGGGCGGCGTCGTAGGTCGAGACCACGCGGTAGGTGTCGCCATCGCGCTCCGCCGTCAGCTTGATCGCGTCCAGGATGCCCGGCACGCCCTCTTCGGATGCGAGCGTGACGCGCTTGGTCGCCTGCACGGTGATGGTGTCGACCGGTTCCGTGCTGGCGACGACGTCCACCGTCCCCACCCAGCTTGACACGTCCAGATTGATGGTGCCCGTCTCGATAGGCAGGCTCAGGATCATTTCCTGGCTGTATTCGTCGCCCAGCTTGATCTGGATGGGCGAGACCGTGATATTCGACTCGGTCGGAGTCGGCGTCGAGGTCGGCTGCAACGCCAGCCCCGGCTGGGCATCGGGCGCGGGTCCGCCGGAGTTCGAGGCGAAGAAGACCAGCAGCACGCCCACGGCCAGTACGATGGCGAAGGTCGCGGCCTGCGTCCAGGGGATCGCGACGCGGCGTTTCTCAAGGGTAA
>CAYRWY010000476.1:0-4309 GCA_964427955.1 uncultured Anaerolineaceae bacterium | reverse complement strand
ATTTCCAACCTGGGCGAGGCAAGCCTCGCCCCTACGAAAAAGACGGAAGCCCGGTTACTTGCGAGGAACGCGCGTCTCTCGCAGCAGGCGCTCGGACCGTTCGATCAGCAGATTGAGGATGTCGAATACTTCCGAAAACGACGCGTCGGCCAGTTTCTTGCGCCCGTCGCGCGCTTCTTTAAGTTCGTCCAGGGTATGCCACTGCTTTTCGTTGGGCAGCACGACGCGCCCGTGCAGAATCATGCCGGACATCACCAGCGGCACATAGATATGTTCCAGGCCCAACGGCAGTTCACCTTCGAGCGCGGCTACCAGCTTGAGCGCATAATCGGCCTGTTCCAGCCCGTCGCCGAAATCGGCGCCCGTGTCGTGAGCCACCATCTTAAACCCCATCAGCACGGCATCCTGGATCGCCGCCGTGTACAAGGCCGGGATCAAGCGGTCCAGGTCATGGATCACATTCCGATCTTCCAGCATCAGGTGGCACAGACGCTTGAACCAGGCACCTTCGGCCCGCGAAAAACCCTGTTCCAGGTCGAGGCCATCCTCCAGCACGTACACCAGCGGCTTGACGATGCACGCCGCCTCGGCAGGATGGAGCGGCAGTCCAGCATCGCCATACAGCGCCTTGGTCTCTTCCAGCAGCGGAGCGGTAATCGTCGTGCGCGACAGCGTTTTGGCAAAACTCAACGCCTCACCCGCAATCGCCTTGGCCTGGTCCTCTTTTTCTCCCAGGTCGCGCATCGTCCACAGCGCCTCATAACGCGGCTGGGGTTGATCCGCATGAGGCGGAAAGCGCCCCGGTAGAACGTCGAAGGTTGTGCGAAGCTGATTCGGGGCAGGCGACTCCGCTGTGAATTTCACTTCACGCAGCACGGCCACGCGGAAGGGAGAAAGCGCCAGCATACTGGGCTGCGCTGACCCGGCAGTCGCACGCACCGGCAGGTAGTTTTCCGGCTTTTGCAGGCCGATCTGCACGATCAGCGGAAAGCCGCTGCCGGGCTGGGTGGGCAGTTGGGGAGTCACCGGGATATGCAGCAGCCCGCATTCCGCCGCCCCCAGCTTGAGCGCCATGCGGGGTTTCGGCGTGAAGAAGTTCGCCAGATTGCCATCAGCATCGCGCGAGGCGGTACGAATGATCAACTGGACGCCCAGGGGCTGGTTGATCAGGTTTTGCAAGAGCAGCAGCGCCTCGACGGGTTGATCGACAGCGGTCGTAGCCGGGAAGATACCCCACGCGCATTGGAGCGCGTCGTCCACCGTCAGGCGCTCGTCGGACAGCGCGCCAAGAATATCAGGGTAGAGAGATTGGTCGCTCATGAAAGGGTGGCCTTACCTTCACACTATGCCGTGTCCAGTGCACGCTCAATTAGTTTGTCGGTGATTTCGAAGATAAAGGTGTTATCCTGGTTTTTTTCCGGACGGCGTTTTTCCAGGGCTTTCGAGAGCACAAAAGCCGTCTCGCGGACCTGCTCGCGAGGCATGGTGACGCGCGCATTGGCGATCAAGCCGCCCATCACGAGCGGGAAATAGGTGTTGGCGAAATTGAGCGGCTGCTGGTGCATGAGCGAGTCGACGATGTTGTCGGCATAACGCCCGGTTTCCTCGGCGCTGCCAAAATCTTCGTTGGCAATGGCCGCGACCATCGTGAACCCGTGCAGCACCGCATCGTACACCAGATCGGCGTACAGCAGGCGGGTCGCCAGGTTCTCCGGTTGGGATGCTAACGCCGGTTCCTGAAACAGCAGGCGGCACAACCGCGTAAACCAGCGCGGCCAGTTGGGATGCGGATCGGCGGGGGTGGGTTCCACCGCCCCCATTTCGAGGAGCAGTGTCATCAGTTTGGTGATACTGATCGCTTCAGGAGGCGTCAGCGAATACTGGCAGGCTTGAAAACGCTCCTGGTTGGCTTTCAACAGCGGCATGAAAACATTTTCGCGCCGGAGCTTCTGTAAAGCTTCCTGGGCCTGCGGCCAGACTTTTTTGGCGATGGCATAAGCATCCATATGATCGCGCATCGTCCACAGGCTGATCCATTCGGTTTTCTGCTCCTTGAACGCCTTGAGGCTGGTCAGACCAGGGGCCCCCACCGTCAGCGGCGTCTGAAGGTAGTTTTTCTTCTTGGCAGGATCAGCCGAAAACTGGAAGGGCCGCAGCAACTCAATCTGAGTGCGGGCGACTTCGGGCAGCTCTTCGAACGCGAAGATCCCCCCGCCTGTAATCGCGCGCACCCGCTGGGGCTTTTTCTTCTCCATCCGTTCGATTTCGAGACTCACCCCGGCGATGTAATCCGACGACGGCTGGAGGCTGGGCGACGTGGCGACGGACAGCGTCACGTAGCCCACCTCGGCGGGCAGCACGCCGATCCGCAGCCGCGCACTCTTCGGGACGAAACGGCCCTTCTGTCGGTTGGCATCGAACTCGGGCAGCACGGGCTTGACCACGATATCGACGTCGATGTCGGAAGCATTCTGGATCAGCAGGATCAGATCGAAGATCTGTCCCGCCAGGACGGGCGAGGGTCGCACGGCCACCGCACACTGGATGACATCGACGTTCAGGCGTGGTCCGCCGGTGATTGCCCCTAGCAGGTCGGGATAATTGAAAACTTGGTCTGGATTAGACACGGTAGCAACCCCAAAGTACATTACGCACGGATTCGTCTGTTAATTGTATTGCATCTTGCCGGGCCGCGCACCCTGGTGATGAAACACTAGCGCAGTTCCAATGTGTTTCTGATAGCCCTGCCCACTCTTTCAGAGTACACTTGAAGTTAGGGACCTCCCTGATATACCACGAAACAGACACCCTCTGCCCTCGTCTGAGGGCTGCCCATATTCGCATAGGGTGTAGAACTAAAGAGGTTGCTCACTATGATGCGTTTTGACCGTTTTACCGAGCGGGCGCAGGATGCGGCGGTACGGGCCTACGAAATCTTGCAGCGCTACGGACACAACCAGGTAGACACCGAGCACATGCTGCTCGCCCTGCTGGAGCAGCCGGGAGGCGTGATCCCGCAGATGCTCGAAAAGATGAATGTCGATCAGGACGCCATTCGTGAGCGTCTGGACGAAGTGCTGCGCGCCAGCCCCAAAGCCGCGATCTATGGCGGCGGTGCCGGGCAGGTCTTCATCACGCCGCGCGTGAAGCGCGTGGTGGACATCGCCAACGAAGAAGCGAACCGGCTGAAAGACGATTATATCAGCACTGAGCACCTGTTCCTGGCGATCCTCAGCGAACGGCGCACGGCAGTCGCCAAAATTCTCTCCGAGGCCGGCGTCACCAAAGAACGCATCTACGATGTGATCAAGGAAATTCGCGGCGGCCAGCGCGTGACCGATCCGCAGGCGGAAACCCGCTATCGCACGTTGGAAAAATACAGCCGCGATCTGACCCGCATGGCGATTGAGGGCAAGCTGGACCCGGTGATCGGGCGGGACGACGAAATCCTGCGCGTGATCCAGATTCTCAGCCGCCGCACGAAGAACAATCCGGTGCTGATCGGCGAGGCGGGCGTCGGCAAAACCGCCATCGTCGAAGGGCTGGCGCAGAAAATCGCCAGCAACGACGTGCCCGAAATCCTGTTGGGCAAAAAAGTCGTCAGCCTGGACCTGGGCGGGATGGTCGCCGGAAGCCGCTTCCGGGGTGAATTCGAGGAGCGTCTCAAAGCCGCCATCGAAGAAATCCAGCGGTCGGAAGGTGAGATCATCCTGTTCATCGACGAGCTGCACCAGGTCGTCGGCGCGGGCGCGGCCTCCGGGGCGCTGGATGCCAGTAACATGATGAAGCCCGCCCTGGCACGCGGCGAATTGAACTGCATCGGCGCGACCACGCTGGACGAATACCGCCAGTTCATCGAGCGCGACTCCGCGCTGGACCGCCGTTTCGCGCCGGTGTTCGTCGAAGAGCCGTCGGTCGAGGAGACCATCGAAATGCTGCGCGGCCTGCGCGACCGCTACGAGGCCCACCACAAGGTGACGTACTCTGATGCGGCCCTGATCGCGGCGGCGCGTCTCAGCCACCGCTACGTGACCGAGCGCAAGCTGCCGGACAAGGCCATCGACCTGATGGACGAAGCGGCCTCCAAGCTGCGGGTGGCGCTCTACTCGATGCCGGAAGAACTGAAAGTGCTCAAGCGCGAGCTGGATCGCCTGGCCGCGGAAGAAGAAGAGGCCAGCCTGGTACGCGACTATGAGCGGGCGGCGCTGGTCAAGTCGTCCCGGCTCAAGCAAGAAGAAGATTACGAAACCGAGCGGGAACGCTGGCAGCGCGAGCACACGCTCGACGAAATGGTGGACGAAAAAGACAT
>CAYRWY010000475.1:0-4313 GCA_964427955.1 uncultured Anaerolineaceae bacterium | reverse complement strand
CGGCGCGAATTGATGCACAAATCCCTGGTGGTGCGGTCGCCAGATGAGACCTTCCAGGTGCTGCCGCCGGTGCTGGCGGCCTACATTCATAGCCAGCCGACGCCGCCTGCGCCGCGTCCTCCGGCCCGTCCGGCGACGCTTCCCCGGTGAGCGGCATCAGCCGCTCAGGATGATCACGTCGATGGTCTCGCTCAGGTCCGTCAGTTCTTCGGCCAGCGAGCGCGCGCGGCTGAACGGCCCACGTTTTTTGCTGCGTCCCACCACGATCCGCGAGGCGTCGTAGCGGGCCGCGATCTCGACCAACTGCGCGGCCACCTCCTGCCCGGCGACCGTCAGCGTTTCGGCGCCCAGTTCTTTCGCCAGGTGCAGATGATAGCGGATGCGATCCTGCGCCGCTTTGTCCAGTCGGGCATCCGCCGGGGTTTCCACGTGGACGGCCAGCCAGGTGGTGCGCATCTCGCGGACCAGCCGGTTGGTGGCGCGCAGCAGCCGCTCGTTGGTCGGGCTGGCGCTGATCCCGACTACGATCTTGGAGGACGTTAGCCAGGGTTCGGCGGCCCGCGGAATATCGACGTCGTCTCCCACGCGTGACGCTGCCACCCGCAGCGCCAACTCTCGCAACGTGATCAGATTCTTCGGCTCGAACAGGTCGCGCAGTTCGGGATCGGTCTCCTGGTGCAGCCGCTTGAGCAGCCGGTTCAGCAGTTCTTCAGGGGCGAGATCGATCAACCGGATCGAAGTCGCCATTTCCAGCACGAAGTCCGGCACCTGTTCGTGTACGACGACCCCCGTAATCCGCGCCACGACTTCGGCGACGCTGCTGATGTGCTGCACACTCACCGTCGTAAACACGCTGATCCCGTTTTGGACCAGTTCGATCACATCCTGATAGCGTTTGGCATGGCGCGCGCCGGGAATGTTGGCGTGCGCCAGGTCGTCGATCAGCACAAGATCGGGATGCCGGTGTAAAATAGCCTCAAGGTTGAGTTCTTGCAGCCGGACTCCCTGGTATTCGATCTCTTGCGGTGGGATCACGTCCAGCCCGGACAGCAGGGCGTTGAATTCCGGGCGGTCGTGGGTGCGGATATAGCCGATCAGCACGTCCCACCCTTCGGCGCGTTTTTGCTGGGCGGCATCGACCATCGCCCAGGTCTTGCCGACTCCCGGCGCAGCCCCGAAAAAGATATGCAGTTGGCCGGTGCGGTCTTGGTGCGGTGTTAGTTGTTCTGTCAAGAGAACCTCTTGAACGCCTCAATGGCTTCGGATTATGTGCTGTCATTGGAATGGGCCGAAAATACGCTGAAGCGGCAGCCCGACGATCTACGCCTGGAGTATCAGCAGGCGAGTGAGGCCGTCACTGCCGTGTTGGTCCAAACCGTTTATTCGATCACCCTGCAACTTCCCCACCGTATTCTACATGACACGATGCAGACTGTGCAGACCAGCCTGCTGCGGCTGCGGGTGGGGGGCGCGCGCTACCGCCTGCTGCACCGCTCCTGCCAGACCGCCGTGATCGACCGGCTGACCGCCCTGGCGCGGCATCCTCAGCCTGTGGTCGCCGAGATCGCCCGGCTGGTGTGCTATCTGGCGGCGCAAAACCTGCTGCTGGCGCTGCCTGGCCCGGACGATCTGCGCGACCGTTACACGGCGTTTGGCCCGCAGGGCGTGCTGCAAGTGGATCGCGCCGCGGCGGACGCCTATCTGATCGACCTGGCCCGGTCCCTGGAGCACCTGACCCTGGCCGAACAGCTCTATCCGGGGTGGACGGCTCATGCCCTCTACAACGACGCGGCGGCGGCGCTGACCACCCACTTGATCAAGCAGGGGCGGGCCTTGGCGGCTTACTACACCCGGCAGATGGTGGACGACATCCACCAGGCCTGGCAGGCGGGGAAGCTAACGCGCGGCCTGACGCTGTTGATCCCCTATTTCGACGACCGCCGCTATCACATGGAAGCGTATCGCGTGGTCGTGGTGCCCACCGGTCGCATCCTGTTTCGCCCGGAGTTTGTGGTCGGGGCGTGCCGCCTGGCCCAACGTGAGGTGCGCAAAGACCCCGCGCTCTCCCAGGCGACGCGCTGGCAGCTCCTTTCGCAGCTCGACAGCCTGATCCAGTCTTTCGAGATCGCCCCCAGCTAACGCCGCTTTGATGATTTATTTATAGCTACCCCCTCAGTCTTTACGTTGGCTTGATAGCCGCCTGATATGATTCAGAATGTTCTACGAATTGTCCATCCGATCAATCAGGTCAAGGTTTCCTATGTTCGCTATCGCAGTCATCATCCTGGTGTTCGCCCTGGCGCTGAAAATGTCGCCGAAAGATCACCATTCCGAGGCGCAGTCGCAGCACGTTCAGGTGGCCGGGCAGATCGGCCTCGCCAGCGCCGTCGCCCTGTTCGGCGTGGACTACTTCAGCTCGTTCTTTTACGCCACCGGCGAGATGATGCACGCGCTGCACCCGTTGGGCTTGCAGCATTACGCCTGGATTCCGGTGGTCGTGGTGGCCCTGGTCAACTTCGTTTTTGGCGGCCTGTACATCTATTCGTTGGGGCCGTTCAACGAAGGGGGCGGTAGCTATACGGCGTCCATGCGCTACCTCACGCCCGTGCTGAGCCTGATCGTAGCCGTGACCCTGTTGGAAGACTACGTGATGACCATCGTCGTCTCCACGCTGTCGGGAGCGGATCAGTTCCTCTCCATTATCGGCGAGTTCGGCACGCACTGGTACTGGCACTTCGCGCTGGGGGCCTTGTTTGCCACCGCCATGTGGGTTCTGACCATTCGCGGGCGTGGCGAATCGGCGCGCACGGTGTTCGTCCTGCTGGGTGTCTTTATCATCCTCACCTTGATCCTGGCGGGTGGCTTGATTTATGCGGCAGTCACCGGCAGCGTGAAACCGGTGGCACACGTTCCCGTGGAACACTCCGCCAGCCTGGGCACCGCGCTGTTTGCGTTGATCGTCTCTTCGATGAAGGGTCTGGTCGCGCTGACCGGCCTGGAAGCCATGTCGAACGGCATCCAGTTCGTGAAGGACGAAGATGCCGGGATCGTGCGCTGGGGCAAGCGCCATTTCCCCCGGTACGAGCGCCTGTGGGCGTTCTACAGCGGCAAGGTTGGCATCGGGCGGTTCGTGCAGACGTCGTTCCTGTTCTATGGGGGCGTTACCACGGCGTTCGCCGCGATCTTTGCCGTCCATTTCAACGTCTTCGATGGCACGCTGGGACGCACCTTGATCGGTAACCTGGCGCATATCGGCTATTCCGTCTTTCCCAACGGGACGATCCTGTTCGCCGCCTATCAAATTCTGAGTGTGCTGCTGCTGGCTGCCGCGTCGATGACGGCCTTCCAGGACACCCAGGCGACGGCCTGGCGCGATGTGGCGATTGGCGAAGTTCCCCTGTTCGTGTGCTATCGCGACCGGAAAGGGACCTTCACCCGTTCGGTCACGGCCACCTTTGTGCTGGCGGTGACGATCATGTTCCTGGTCGGCGGCGAGACGACGCACGCCATTCCCTTCTATGGGATCGGGGTATTCCTGCCGATCATGATCATGGGCCTGGCGATCCGGAAACACATCCTGGCTGAAGTGAAAAACGCGCACCTGCGGCGTGCCGGGGTGGCGGTGGCGGGTAGCTCTGCGGTGATCGCGGCTCTGGTCTTCCTGACCCAGCTTTTTGCCCGCTGGGGCGAAGGCGGCTGGGTGCGGTTGGTCACCTTTACCATCCTGTTCAGCGGTGCCCATCTGATTTTGATCTCCAATATCGGCAGCCGCTCGCCCGAACAAATCCGCCACATTGTGCGCGACCGGGCGCGGGTACAGGGCGCGATGGCGTCGATTGTCGAATGGCAGTCGCTCAAGATGCAGGAGTACCGCTACCAACTGCGGACCAAGGCCAGTCACTACCTGGAGCGAGTTGGGGTAGAACTGGAAGTTGGTCCCGCGCCGCTGTCCGCCGGACCCTATAACCCGGCGCACCACTTCGATTAAGCCCGATTACAAAACGGCCCGTCGCACATTCCGACGGGCCGTTGATTCCTGTTAGCCACGCCCACGCCGGGTCGATGCCGCCGGGACCAGCACCGAAGGCGCCCCGAAGTTAGGGCTAGCTCCTTTTTCCAGGAGATACAGGCTTTTGCCGCGCTCGGCCAGGGCCTGCCGCACCAACCAGGCTCGAAAGCGGTACCACAGGGGCACAGCGCTGGGGGGGAGTTCGGCGAAGATGATCCGGGCATCGACGTAGTCGGCGGCCTGGACAATCGCCGAGGTGAACGTCGTATACTGGTAGGTCTGAGTCTCGACTTCGACATCGTAG
>CAYRWY010000474.1:0-4331 GCA_964427955.1 uncultured Anaerolineaceae bacterium | reverse complement strand
GTGATGAACTGCAAATTCACTTGAATGCGCATCTACCGCTGGGGCAAATCGTCCCCACCTGGAAGGCACGCGGTGCTGATGGGCAAGAAGTGGTTCTGCGGATTGTGCCATTGCGAGAGCAGGGTGGTTCCTGGTTGGCACAATTAGTCCCCTATCGTTCCAAAGCCTATGGCTTGCAGGCTTTGGAGCGACTGCAAACAACGCATATCGATCCTCTCCGAGGGCTACCCTCGATCCCTGGAATCGCCGCATGGCTAGGCTGCGATTTCGTGGAGCGCAGCGAACAGGAAGTGTTGTTAGTCATCCGGCGTCGTTATTATCCTGTGCGGCTCATGGATCGATTTTCACCGGACGTTGCTCACCGGCCCTCGGCCAACTTGCTCAATGTCCTGCGCGGACTCGCGGTGGGTTTTGATACCCTGCAAACCTATTTGCCTGATCTGGATTTCTCACTCTCTCCGGGTGATTTTTTCTTTGACGATGCGACTCCCGTCGCGGCGGACTTTGCTGTATCCTCCATCACGAACAGCCTCGATTACAACCTGCGATCCCCACTGCCGAGCCGGATTGAAGGCGAGCGGGGTGTGCCCTTGGGCGCGAGTTATCCTGGCGCGTGGAGCCTGTGGTACGCCACACCCTCACCGTATTCCGCCAAAGTGCGCCGCACTGATGCGCAGTTCGCTCTGGCAGCGCTGTATGTTTACCTGCGCACCGGATTTCTGGTGTTTGAGGACCCCGCCGATCCATTTCCCTCCGTCAAAGATCGTCCCTCACAGGAAATAGTCATGTCCAAGATCGCGTGGACCATGAGACTGATGGAATCGATACGCACGTATGAGGAAGCAGGGACACTGTCCCTGGCGATGTTCCCCGACCAGCAGGAGCGGGCCCTGGTGACCGGTGCATTAACGCGGGATGTAAAGGCACGGTATGGGTCCTGTGTTGAATTTGTGGGCGCGCTGCACCAGTTGTTGGAGTAGCGCGTGATATTGAAAAGGGGCGTGTTCTACAACACGCCCCCGGTGTGAGGTAATGATTGCCTACTGCACCCGCTCCAGCGAGAGGGTGTAATCCCCACGTCCGCCGAAGCGCCCGGCGTCAATCGTGTAGATGCCGTCCGACGGCAGCACGAAGTCGATCAGCGCGTCGCGGGCGGTCATGTCGTCGGGCCGGACGTCGCCCACGTCGTCATTGCCCGCGATCTCGTTGCCCTCGGTGTTCTTGAGCGATAACTGCGGATCGAGCAGGCCGGAGTGGCTGGCGTCGATCATCTTGATCACGATGTGATCCCCGGCGCGACCTTCGAACGTCCAGTGATGGACCGGGTAGCGGTTGTTGAGCGTGCCGCGCACCACATCGCCGTAGAGCAGCGATCCGCCGCCGTGGGCTGGATCGGAAGCCGTGTCGGAATTGGGCACCGTCTGCGTCCCCTGCGCGATCTCTTTGCCGAGCGGCAGCACGCCGTCGCCGGTAAAGGTGAAGTGCTGCACCTGGACGTAGCCTGAGACCGGATCGGTTTCGGTCCAGTAGCCGGTCCCATCGGGATTCATGAGCAGCCCGCCGGGGCGCTGGTATTCGCCGGGCAGGAAGGCCCCGCCGCGCGTCGTGTCGTAGGGGAAGCCGAAGGCGTCCAGCAGGCGGCCCGCCACACTCAGTTCCAGGAAGCCGAAGCCATCCAGACCGGGCGCGGGCAGCGCCAGGATGATGTTATCGTCCGGCGCGATGGCGATGTCGATGGGCGTCAGGCCGTTGAGCACTTCGGCGGCCAGGTTGACCACCAGGGCTTCGCCGTTGGCGTCTACCACGTTCAGGTTGCCGGTCGCGCCGACGAGGTACAGCGCGCCGGTCTTGCTGTTATTGTCGATCCGCACGCCGGACAGGTCCGGGTTGATCGTCGCGAGATCGACGGTCTTGAGCAGGTTGCCGAAAGCGTCGAATTCGTACAGCCGGTTGCGGATGCCGCTGGTATGGCCTTCGGAGACGGTCCAGACGTTGCCGTTGGGGACGACCACTATCGTCTGCGGCATCTGCGGCGCGAACTGGCCGTCGCCGTCGCCGCGCTCGCCCCAGCCGCGCAGCCAGTTCCCGGCGCGGTCCACGACCATGATGGCCTGATCGGTGTCGGCGGCGGTGTTGGCCATGTAGAGCTTGGTATCCGGCCCGATGGCGATGTCCACGAAGTTGCCGTCGTACCAGGGACCCATGTAGCTGATCTGGTTGCCGGTGCTCATTTCCAGGACGAGGATGCCGCCCGGCCCGACCACCATGTACATCACGTCGAAGTCGTCGAAGGTGATGCCGCCCGCCTGGACGACGCGTCCACTGTCGGGCTGGCCGGAAATGAACTGCCACAAGACGCCGCCGTCATTGGCGGTGATGTTTTCGATGTAATTGGCGTCCCGCTGGGGCAGGGCGAAGGTCACCGACGTGGCCAGCGCGTCGAACTGGGCGCTGCCGCCGCCATCCCACACGGCACTGGGCGCCAGCGCGCGCACCACGGCGACGCGTCCGCCCGCAATCGCCAGCAGCGCGATTCGGGTGGTCAGCCCTTCGTTGGCCAGCACGACCACCGCCTGGTAGCCGCTGGCCGTGCCCCACTGGACTGGCTCCGGGGTGGGTGCGGCGACGTTGCTGGCGACCAGGCGCGTGAGCAGCGCGGGCAGTTGGGTCGCATCGACGATGCCCAATTCGTTGAAGGTCCCGAACGCCATGCTGACGGCCAGCCCTGCCGGGGGATCGCCCGCCTGCACGGCGGTCAGATCGGCGGGCAGTCCGGCGAACAGCTCGTCATTTTCGACGGCCACCTGCCACCCGGCAGGCAGATCGAACGAGACGCCCAACGAGGGGTTGTCGTAGCGCGCGCTGGAGTCCTGGGCGAACGCGGCAACCGGCAGCGCGCTCAGGACCAGGATCACGGCGCACGCCAGCGAGAGGAAACGATTATGACGACTGAGCATGAAACTTCCTCCAGAATGAAAATACAGCCAACGCAGCGTTCGGCGGTTTACCTCACCCCCAACCCCTCCCCAGGCGAGACTGGGGAGGGGAGCAAACGGGCTTGTTCTCCTCTCCAACTGGCTTGGAGAGGGGCCAGGGGTGAGGTTCATCTCCCCAGGGAAATGAGTCCCCGCAGCTTCTTTGCGTTGAAAAAGGCTTTTTGATCATACCACGCTGCGCCCATTTTACCCTGTGTTGGGGCGGCGTGGTCATGGCGGCGGGCGAACGGCGTACAGGCGTAGGAGTCCGGGCGGCGAGTTCGCTTGGCTGACCGGGGAATAGTGCTACACTTGAATTGGCACGACCGGAACGACCTGAACGAAAGGTGGGGAGTGTGCAGCCGATTTCCAAGCATTTTCAGATCGAACCCTTGACGGATGGCGTGTATGCCGCCATCGTCAAGCCGGGCGGGCTGGCGATCTCCAACGCTGGCATCGTGGACCTGGGCGACCGGGTGCTGTTGTTCGATATGCTGGGCGCTCCTCAAGCGGCACGCGATCTGATCGCGGCGGCGGAACAGCTCACCGGACGTCCGGTGCGGGCCGCCGTCAACAGCCACTGGCACTTCGATCACATGGCGGGCAACCAGGCGCTCCCCCCGGAGGCGACGCTGACCAGCACGCTGATCACGCGCGATCTGATCGCCGACCGCATCCCACCGCTGATCGCCGACCGGCGCGAGCAGGTCCCGCACACCCTGCGCGACCTGGAGGCCAAGCTCCAGACGGAGCGCGACCTGGCGCGGCGCGAGGAAATTGGCGCAGACATCGACTTTCTGCGGATGGCGATGATCGACCTGCCGACCGTCACGGTCCGGCTGCCTGACCAGACGTTTGATCACCAGATGACCTTTTACGGTCCGGCCCGCCGCGCGGAGCTGATCGCCTGCGGCGGCGGACATACCGCGGGTGATGCGATCCTCTATCTGCCCGACGATCAGATCGCCTTCGTGGCCGATCTCGTGTTTCACAACGCCCATCCCTACATGGGCGAGGGCGATCCCGACGAATGGCTGCGCATCTACGACCGGATCGAGGCGCTCAGCCCGGCGGTCGAGGTGATCGTGCCGGGACACGGCCCGGTCGCCACGCCGGACGCCTTCGCGGCGCTGCGGCGCTACGTTCCCGCGCTGCGCCAGGTCGCTGCCGACGCGATCAAGCAGGGCGGCACCATCGACGATGCCGCGGCCCGCCCGATCCCCGCGGCGTTCAGCAGTTGGGCGAGCGAGGAACGTTTCGCGGTGAATGTGCGTTACCTGCATCAGAAGGCGCGCGGCTAACGATACTGTTGGCGAATTCATACCTCACCCCTAAATCCCCTCTCCAAGTCTGGAG
>CAYRWY010000473.1:0-4349 GCA_964427955.1 uncultured Anaerolineaceae bacterium | reverse complement strand
GCCCCTCCCCAGGCAAGCTGGAGAGGGGGCAGGGGTGAGGTAAATCTCCCTGGCAAAAAGTTTAGCTATTTATGCGAGGATCAGTAACTGGCGCTAAGGGTTGAGCACTTCCTGCGTGGGCGTGGCTTCCACGATCGGTTCATCGGTGGGCAGCGGCTCGTCGGTGGGCTGTGGCGTAGCCGTCGGCTGGGGCGTACTGGTCGGCACCGTCGGAGCCAGCGTGGCGGAAGGGGCCAGCGTGGCCGACGGGAACGGCGTCAGCGTCGGCGCCGTGGTCGGCAGCAGGATGGACGTCGGGACGATATACGGCGTCCAGGTGGCATATACGAACGGGGTGTTGGTCGGCAGATAAAGCTGTCCGGGTGTCGCCGCGAGCGGGCCTCCCAGCGGGGTGCTGGTGAAGAATGGCGTGATCGTCGCCGAGGCGCGCGGCAGCAGCGTTGATCCCCCCAGTGTCGGGTTGGTGGGTGGAATACGGGTGGATTTGGCTTCCGAGGGGGCCCAGGCCAGCAAGACCGCGCCCAGGCAGTAGCAGGGCAGCGTCAGCAGAATAATCGCCAGCAGGAGCAGGCGGGTAAACTGGCGGTTATTCATGGGCCGTGAGAAGAAGTCAAACATTTTACCGGATGTCCAACCAACTCTCAGTTTCGATCAGGGTCGCCATCAGCCGCGCGGCGTGATGGGCCGGTGTATCGTATTCCGCCAGCAGCACCGGGCGGCGGCGGCGCTGTTTGGCGTGGCTGCGCATGGCATCCCATTGGTGGGATTCCCCTTCGACGTTGCGCAGTTCGGCCAGCGGCCAGAATTTTTGACCATCGTACAGGTGCAGCCAGACGTCCAGCGCGATGCGCTGCGTGCCATCCTTTGCCGCATCGCCCAACGTGCGGGCGGGCGTCTGTGACACCAGCAAATACTGGGCGGACTCGAACGGGATGCGCCACCGGACGCGCCCGTCGAAGCGCCGCTGGCTGCGCAGTTCGTGCATGGTGGTATCGACCAGCAGGTCGGACGTGTTCAGCAGTCCGCCGAACGCCGCCAGCGACATGACGACCAGCAGCACGGCGACGGCGATGCCCAACCAGGGCAGCCATTCCGGTGTGACCGGGGCCAGCCCTGCCGTTTGCGATCCGATGCCCAGCACCAGGAAGAACCCGGCCAGCACCAGCAGCCCGACCATCCGCGCGATGGCGCCGGCCAGCGTCGTCCGGCGCTTTTGCCAGACATAGCCGCGCGGCGCGGGCAGCAGCGCGATCTGCTCGAATTCGAACGGCGGCAGCTTCGGCTCAATCTGGGGCCGGACCGGTTCGACCGGCGGCACGTCGAGGCGCACCGTAGGCTGGAGCGGCTGCGTATCGCTGATCAGCAGGGCGCGATGTTCCAGCGGCGGGGGCACCAGATAAAACGGACGGTCGATGATCTGGGCGAGCGATCTGCCCGCCTGGGCCGCCGCATCCGCCGACTCGGCGGCAGGGCCACTCGGCCAGGTCGCCAGACCGCACCAGCGGCTTTGATAGTTGGTTTCAGGGCGGGCCGCCAGCAGCAGGCCCAGGTGCCAGTTGCGGTTTTCGGGCGCCCACCCGACGACGACGCGGGCCACATCCGCTGGGGTGAGCTGGCTGGCGAAAAGTTGGCGCGCGCGGGCGAAGGCCGGGGCGCAGGTCAGGCTCAAGGGATGGGCTTCGATCAACGCGACCGGCGCGTTGGAGGGATCAAAAAGTTGGGAGCCGTTGACCAGCCGCCAGGTCGTCGGGCTGATTTCGATGGTCAGGTCGTGGGCGGCATGAATGGTTTCCATGACTGAATTTTGCATGTTGATAACTGGACTCGCACGAACGTTAATCACCTTGTTGAGTCTACCGCACTTCAAGCCCGGCGGCGAATAACACTTGCAAAACCCCGCTGCCCGTTGTACGCTTGGCACCATGCGAGAAACACAGGCGATTATCGAGCGCGTTCGGCGTGCGTCGGCAGAGCTGCAACAGCTCGACCTGGCGGTGGACCGTTCGCTCGTTCAACTCAGACCCGGCCAATCGTTGTTGGCTGCGCCGCTGGATGCTTCGGGCTGGGACCCGTACCTGCGCGAGCAGTGGATTCCGGTCGAGCTGCGCCCGGGGCGGGTGACGGTCGAAGTGGCGGTGGGGCGTGACTATACGCCCGGACAGGTGGTCAGCGTCCTCAGTCCCGTGGGGAGTCCGATTCCCACCCGGCCCGGCTTGCAGCATCTGCTGCTGATCGCCGAAGACGCGCTGCCCACGCCGTTTGTGCTGCTCTCACGCGGTCTGCTCAGCGGCGGCGGATCGGTGGTGCTGGTGCTGGGTGGACGGGCAACCAGCTATCCTCTTGAGCAGCTCTCCCCGGAGATCGAAATTCTCCGCAGCGATACGGATTGGAAATGGCCCGATCAGGTGGAGACCCTGCAATGGGCTGATCAGGTGTTGGTCCTGGCTCCGGGGTATGCCCAGCTCGACACATACCATCGCCTGTATGACGTTATCGGCCAACTGCGCCAACACGACATTCCCGATCATTACGTCTGCGGCATGTTCTATCCCCGTCTCGCGTGCGGGGCGGGAGCGTGCCGGTCGTGTGAAGTGCCATCGCGCAAGGAGGCGCTGCTCGCCTGCGAGGATGGCCCGGCGATTGATCTCAAAAGGGTGCTATTTTGATGAGCGATCTACACGAACTGTGCGATGTGATGTTTGTTGGCGCGCATCCCGACGACGAAACCGTGATGGCGGGGGGCGTCCTGGCCCTGCTGCACCAGAACGGCGTCGCCACGCACGTGGTCTGCGCGACGGATGGACGCGGCGGCGAAGCGGGCGGCGTGCCCGGGATCGATTCCCCGGAAACCCTGGCGCGCATCCGCGAGGCCGAACTGCGCTGCGCCGTCAAGGCGCTCGGCACGACCAGTTTGGTGCTGTTGGGCTATGAAGACCCTGTGATCGGCCCGGGCGAAACACTCTACCGCTTCCATGCCGACGACGACGTATTGGCGCGGCAGATCGCCGACCAGATCCGCCGCGAGGGCGCGGAAGTGGTGTTGACTCACGGCAGCAACGGCGAGTACGGCCACCCGGCCCACGTCCAGGTGCACCAGGCCGTCCTGCGCGCCGTGCGCGATTTCGTGCCGGAAGTGGTCGTCTATGGCATCGCGGCCCGCGTGCCCGCCATCGAGGACCGGCTGTGGAATCAGGACGATCCGGCGGACCTCGCGCTCGACATCACCCCGTGGCTGGAAACCAAACACGACGCGATCCAGTGCCACCGCACGCAGCACGAGCTGTTCAAGCGGCGCCGCGCGCTGACCTCGGTACGCGACGCGGTGCGCACCGTCGAGTCATTTCACCGACACTGGCCTCCCGCGCCGGCGGGCCGGGTGCCCGACGACTCGTTCGCCGCGCTGCTGCTCAAGCTGGGCGCGTTTCAGCCGGAGCAGCAGAGCTAACGTCGATGATCGAACTCACGCGCTCCGGCAAAGCGCCGCTGGTGGTCGAAAATCCGGTCATGCCCGCGGCGGGCACGTTCGGGTTTGACGGCGCGGCCTACCGCGACCTGATCGACCTGACCAAGCTCGGCGCCATCGTGACCAACCCGGTGACGCTGAAGCCGCGCCATGCCGCGCGCGGGCCGCGGGTGGTACCACTGCCGTCGGGGGTGCTGGTGCATACCGGGCTGCCCAATCCTGGCATCAGCCGCCTGGCCAAACAGTACGGCACGCGCTGGGCGCACAGCCTCGCCCCGGTGATCGTCCACGTGGCCGCGACCACGCCGTCCGAAGTAGAACGCTGCGCCGGGGTGCTGGAACGCTGCGAAGGCGTCGCCGGGATCGAGCTGGGACTGCACGACCTGGCCGCGCCGGACGAGATCGCCCTGCTGGTGCAGGCCGCGCTCGATAACACTCAACTGCCGCTGCTGGTGTGTGTCCCGCTCTATTCCGCCGTCGAATCGGCCCGCGCTGCCCAGGACGCCGGGGCGGGCGGGCTGGTCGTGGCGGCGGCCCCGCGCGGCACGGCTCGCGATCCCGACACCGGCCAGTTGGTCGGTGGGCGGGTGTACGGTCCCTGGCTCAAGCCGCTGGCGCTGCGCGCAGTCGGGCAGGTGGCCCGGATCGCGACCGTGCCGGTGATCGGCGGCGGCGGCGTTCATTCGGCGGACGATGCGCGCGACTTTTTGGAAGCGGGCGCGGCGGCGGTGCAGGTCGATACCGTCACCTGGACCAATCCGCACCTGCTGGAAGTGATCGCGCGCAACCTGGGCGGGCTGGAACTGACCCGCGCGACCGGGGCGCTGGCCGACGAATGGGAGCCGGGCATGGGGCAGACGATGCTCATGAAGAAGCAGGGCCGCTA
>CAYRWY010000472.1:1623-4351 GCA_964427955.1 uncultured Anaerolineaceae bacterium | reverse complement strand
CGGGGGTGTGGCCGGGCGTCACCACGCCGCGCACACCGGGCACGATCTCGGCGTCACCGTCCAGCAGGGTCAACTGCCCGGAGCGATACAGCGGCTCATAGTTGAGCGGGTAATACGTGGCGCGGGTGCGCTCGTTGGGATGCAGGGCGTCTTCATACTCGCGGCGCTGCACGTAGTAGGTGGCATGGGGGAAGGTCGGGATCACGTCGCCGCCCGGCGTGAGGACGGTGTTGCCCGCGCAGTGATCGCCGTGCAGGTGGGTGTTGATCACGATGTCTACCGTGTCCGGCGTCACGCCCAGCCGCGCCAGTCCCTCGATCAGCGTGCCCTGTGGACGGGTCAGGCCCCACAGCTCGATCATCTTGGGCGTGAGTTTGTCGCCCAGCCCGGTATCGACCACGATGGTTTTCCCGGCGGCGCGCACCAGCAGGCAGTGCAGCGTCATCGGGACGCGGTGCAGCGCGTCCGGCTCCAGGTATTTGCTCCACAGCGCGCGCGGGACAAGTCCCCACGGTCCGCCGCTGTCCATCAGCACGACGCCGTCGCTGACGACGTGAATCTCGATCTCGCCAATCTGGAACATAATCCTCTACTTCTGTTTGGGTGCCGAACATCCACGATTATAGCGCAATGGGGTCTTAGGCCATCATTGCGCCGAGCGCGCTTCGGTGGTGTTCTCCTCGGCCAGGAGCATGAGGCGCTGCTGGTCTTCGTCCTCGTCGCCAGCGTCCGGCGGCAGATCGTCGTCACGCAGGTAAGTTTCGACGGCGTGCGCCACGTAAAACGCCAGGTCGCGGCGCAGCGTGACCAGGGTCTTTTCCGAGCCGTCATGACGCACCAGCCGGACGTGGTAATCGGCCAATTCGTCGTCGGGGTTGTCGCGGCTGTAGAAGGCCACCGCGCACTCCACCCGCACGATCTCATCGCGCGGGACCGTGCAGTTGCCTAACATCAGCGGGCGGTGCCGGGCGCGGACCTCGTCCCGATCAACCGTGAGATGAATCTGATCCAGGAAGATCATCAGGACCATATAAAGGCAGGCCAGCGCGCCCAGCAGCACGGCGGTAGACAGGGCAGCTTTCCAGATCGTGTCCGTATCGCGAAACATGGCCACTGACAGCGCGCCCAGCGCGACCATCCCGACCCCGCACAGCACGGTAAACCAGTGTTCTTCGGGTTTGATGACGCGCAGCAGTCGAAATTCGATGTCGAGGGTGTCGCCCGTATCGTTGACGATGAAGTGGCGGGGCTGCTTGGTTTTGCGCGGATTCACCCCATGCCGGAGATGCCCGGCAAACGAAAACACCGAGCCGCACTGGGGACAGACCGCCAGTTTTTCCTGAATATTGATGTTAGCCGGGGGAATCGGTGTTCCGCAGCTTTCGCAGTGAATTTGCATTACGACCTCCACTACCTTTCAGTACGGCGCGCGCCGCGAAAAGTTTTGCAGTTTGATCCCGATTATAGTATAATCGAACACATGTGCGGACGATTTGCGCTTACCGAAGTAGACCCCACCCTCATCGCTCAGGTTTTCGACCTGGAGCACGTGCCGGACCTGGCGCCGCGCTACAACATTGCGCCGACGCAGTCCGTCGCCACCATCGTACGCGCGCCCGACCAGGCGCGCAACGAGCTGCGCCTGATGCGCTGGGGCTTGATCCCGGCGTGGGCCAACGATCCCTCCATTGGCAACAAGATGATCAACGCGCGCGGCGAGACGGTGGCCGAAAAACCGGCCTTCCGCTCGGCGTTGAAAGCCCGCCGCTGCCTGATCCTGGCCGACGGCTTCTACGAATGGCAGGCCCAGGGCAGCGGTCCCAAACAGCCGCTGTTCATCACGCTGGCGGATCGCCAGCCGTTCGCGCTGGCCGGGCTGTACGAGCGCTGGACCGAAAAAGAGAGCGGCGAAGTGCTCACCACCTGCACGATCATCACCACCACGCCGAACGAGTTGATGTCCACCATTCACAACCGGATGCCGGTCATCCTGCCGCCCAGCGCGTATGCGCCCTGGCTGGACCCGGATCAGAAGGATGTCCAGCAGATCACCCCGCTGCTGGCGCCCTATCCCGCCGAGGCGATGACGGCCTGGCCGGTCTCGCGCCGTGTCAACAGCCCCACCACCGACGATCCCAACCTGATCGAGCGCGTCTAAGCGATCAGACGCCCCAAGGAGGTTGCCATGAGCCCCAAAAAAGACACGCGATCCCAGGTCTTCACGGATGACGAACTGGCCGCGATGAAGGAGCACGCCCAGGAGATGAAGTCGGGCCAGGCGGACGGCGAAAGCGCCGTGCTCGCGAAGCTCGCCGAGATGGCCGCGCCGGATCGCACCCTGGGCGAGCGGGTCCATGCCATCATCAGGGCCAACGCGCCCACCCTCACGCCGAAACTCTGGTACGGGATGCCCGCCTATGCCCGGGACGGCAAAGTCGTCTGCTTCTTCCAGGCCGCCCAGAAGTTCAAAGCACGGTACGCCACGCTCGGCTTCAACGACGCGGCGCACCTCGACGACGGGGCGCTGTGGCCGGTCGCCTTCGCGCTGAAGGACCTGACGCCCCCCGCCGAAGCCCAGATCATCGCCCTCGTGAAGAAAGCGGTGAGCTGACGGGTTCGATACTCCTCCGAAAATAGAAAAACGATTCAACGCGGAGAGCGCCGAGCACGCCGAGAATCTTAAGAGGAGAAAAGCGAGGCTATCATTTTCGCCTCTTTCTGGCGAACC
>CAYRWY010000472.1:0-1523 GCA_964427955.1 uncultured Anaerolineaceae bacterium | reverse complement strand
TGCCGCCCATTCACGCGGCTGAAGTCGATGAAACCCTGCTCGACGTCCACTGCGTCCAGCCGGACGCGCACCTGATCCCCGACGTCCACGCCGTCGAAGCCGCGCACCAGCTTGCCCTCGACCGGGAATTTTAGCAGCCGCACCCAGGTGCCTTTGGCCGCGGCGCCCGTCACCAGCGCGTCGAATTCCTCGCCGATCTTCTCGCCCAGCAGCAGCGCCGCCGCCGATTTGCTGACCTGTCGCTCGACCTTGTTAGCGGCATTTTCCTGGGTGGTGCAGTGCTCCGCCAGCGTGGCGAGTTCGTCCCGCGGGTAAGGCACCGGCTGGCCGTCCAGGGCGGCTTTCAGCAGGCGGTGCGTGATCAGGTCGGTGAAGCGGCGGTTGGGGGCGGTGGAGTGGGCGTAATCTTTGACCGCCAGCCCGAAATGGCCCGGCGTCTCGTCGCCCGGAAAATCGGCGGTGTATTCGCCCGCGCCCAACAGCTTGACGATGGACAGCGACAGATCGGGGAAGCGCAGCGGATCGGCCTGCCGCGCCTGGGTCAGGAAGGCTTCCAGCGCCTTCGAATCGGGCGTGTCGGGCAGCGTCGTCCCGTGCTGCGCGGCGATCTCGACGATCCGCTCCCAGCGTTTGGGCGTGCGCACCACGCGCCGGATCGAAGGGAACTGCTTCGCCACGAGAAACTGCGCCACCGCGCCGTTGGCCGCGATCATGAAATTCTCGACGATCTCTTTCGCGCAGTTCTCTTGATCGACTTCCAGATCGCGCAACTGCTCGCCGTCGAAGACCGGCCTGGCTTGCAGCGTTTCCAGGCTGAGCGCGCCATGCTGGTGGCGGTATTCGTGCAATTTCTGGGCGGTCGCGTTTTGCAGGCGCAGATTCTCCGCCAGGCCGGGGATCGCGGCGACCGCTTCCGGCGTCTCAGCCTCGCCGTCCAGCCACGCGGCCACGCGGCGGTAGGCCAGCTTGGCGTAGTTGTGGACGGCGGCCTGGTAGACCTCGGAGGATTGGACCGCGCCGTCCGGACCGATCACCAGCTCGATCACCAGTGCCAGCCGGTCTTCGGCGAAATTCAGCGAGGTGAACCCGGTCGAGAGCTTTTCGGGCAGCATGGGGAAGATGCGCGCCGCCGTGTAGACCGAGGTCGTGTTATAGGCGGCGCACTCGTCCAGCGCCGATCCCCGGCGGACCAGTGCGTCTACGTCCGCCACCGCAATGTACACTTTCACGCGCTCGCCGGGCAGGGCTTCCGCGACGGTGAGCTGATCCAGGTCTTTGGAGTCGTCGTTGTCGATGGAGCACCAGATCAGCTTCCGCAGATCGCGGCTCGATCCGTCCGGGACGGGGGCGGGGGCCTGGATGCGATCCAGCTCGACGCGCGCGGCGGGGGAAATGTCGGCCAGCAGCCCGCGGTCGAGCATGGCCTGCCGGGCAATACGCTGCAAAATCATGCTGTGGGATTGGTTCTCGGTACTCATCAGCCCATCCTGGTTCAATGATAGAAGACGCTTTCCTATTATAAC
>CAYRWY010000471.1:0-4352 GCA_964427955.1 uncultured Anaerolineaceae bacterium | reverse complement strand
TTTCCCTACAACAGGAGATCAGACACTTAAGTTGACGCCTATTGGGCAATTCATGAATTGCCCCTACAATCTGCCGGAGTGGGCTGACCGCCGAAAACTGAGTGCTGCTATGGCCGATGTACCGCGCTTCATCGAAGACGACGAATTCAACTACGCGGAGGCGCTCGCGCCGCGCCGGGAGACGCCTGCACCGCCTCCGCCGCCCAGCGGGGGACGTCCGGTGGATCGCCGCCGGGGCTATTACGCGGGCGTCGATCTGTACCTGGCGCTGGTGGTGGGCGCACTGTCGGCAGTTGGCCTGATGATGGTCTACAGCGCCTCGATTGACGTCAGCTATCAGGTCACGGGCGACCCGACCAGCACGACCTATTTTTTCGTGCGCCAGCTCCGCTCGATGGTGGTTGGCGTGATCGTGCTGATCACCCTCTCGCGGCTGGATTACCACGTCTGGCGGCGCTTGGCCGTGCCGATGATGCTGGGCGTGATCGTGCTGCTGGTGGCCGTGCTGCGTTTTGGCGAGACGCGTTTCGAGGCCCAGCGCGCCCTGATCCGGGGGTCGCTCCAACCGGGCGAGTTGGCGAAATTTACCGTCGTGCTCTACATGGCGGCGTGGCTGGCGTCCAAGCGATCCCGGCTGCGCAACCCGTTCTACGGCGTGATCCCGTTCAGCGTGCTGGTCGGGATCATCGCGTTTCTGATCGTCCTCCAACCCGACCTGAGCACGGCGGCCAGCATCCTGGCGACGGCGCTGAGCATGTTTTTCATCGCCGGGGCCGACCTGATCCAGTTGGTGCTGATCGGCGGCGTGATGGGGGTCGTCGGCTGGCAGTTGGTGCTGCGGCTGGACTATGCCCGCGAGCGCCTGGAAGCCCATTGGAACGCGATCCAGGATCTGACCAAGGCCAGCGATCACGTCCAGCAAGCCGTGACGGCCTTCATCAACGGCGGCCTGACCGGGGTGGGGTTGGGCGAGAGCAAGCAGAAATTCGCCAATAACCTGCCGTTCCCGCATACCGACAGCATCTTCGCCGTGATCGGCGAGGAACTGGGCCTGCTGGGGACGTTCCTGGTGATCGCACTGTTCGTGGCGCTGATCTACCGGGGCTTCACCATCTCGCGCCACGCGCCGGACATGTTCGGCGGGCTGCTGGCGGCGGGGATCACCTGCTGGATCGCGTATGACGCCCTGCTCAACATCGCCGTCATGACCGCCATGATCCCGCCCACGGGCGTCCCGCTGCCGTTCATCAGCTTCGGCGGATCGAGCCTGGTGGCGGCGCTGGGTGGAGTCGGCGTGATGCTCAACGTCTCACGGGCGATCAGCCGCGAGGCGGCGCCCAAGCGGCGGCAGGACGTATGATCCCTATTTTTCGTGAATGAGGACCTGATGCGTATCATGATCTCTGCCGGGGGAACCGGCGGCGGGGTCTATCCCGCGCTGTCCGCAGCCGAGGCGCTGCGCAAGCTGTACCCTGATCTGACCCTGACGTTCGTCGGCGCGCGGGGCGATATGGCGCGCGACCTGGTCGGGCGTGCGGACGTGAAGTTCGACGGCTACTACGAAGTGCTGTCGGGGCCGCTGCACGGCGTTTCGCGCGCGACGCAGGCCGTCAGCGCCGTCAAGATCGCCGCCGGAGTCCTGGAAGCGCTGATCCTGGTGCTGCGGCTGCGGCCCGAAGCCCTGCTGCTGACGGGCGGTTGGGTCGGCTTCCCGGTGGCGGTAGCGTGCTGGCTGCTGCGCCGCCCGGTGGTGATCTACGTCCCGGACATCGAGCCGGGGCTGGCGCTCAAGACGATGGGCCATTATCTGGCGCGGGTGATCGCGGCGACGGTGGCGGAGACCAGCCAGTTTTTCCCCGGCCAGCGCGTGGTCGAAACCGGCTACCCGCTGCGGCAGGAGATTCGCAGCGCCAACCGCGAGCGCGCCCAGGCGGCTTTCAAGCTCGATCCGGCCCGGCGAACGCTGCTCATCTTCGGCGGCAGCAAGGGATCGCGCAGCATCAACACCACGCTGGGCCGCATCGCGCCCGATCTGCTGGCGGACGGGCTGCAAATCCTGCACATCTCGGGGCGGCTGGACTGGGAGCAGGTCCAGGCTCAGCACGCCGCGCTGACCGACGAGCAGCGCGCGCGCTATCAAATCTTCGACTTTCTGCCGGACATCGGGCAGGCGTTCGCGGCGGCGGACCTGGTGGTCAGCCGGGCGGGCGCGGCGACACTGGCCGAATACCCGGAATTGAGCCTGCCCTCGATCCTGGTCCCGTACCCCTACGCCTGGCGCTACCAGAAAGTGAACGCCGATTGGCTGGTCGAACGCGGCGCGGCGATCCGGCTGGACGATGAGCGGCTGGGCGAGGAACTGCTGCCGACGATCCGCGGCCTGCTCAACGATCCTGCCCGCCTGGAGGCGATGCGCCGGGCCGCTGCTGCGCTTAAACGCTCGGACGGCGCGGAGAACATCGCGCGGCTGCTGGCGCAGACGGCGGGACATCCGGGCGAGTAGGTGGCGATCCCCGTTCTCCTGCTGCCGGTGCGTTGGCTCGCCTGTCACTTTGGCGGTATGATTACCATGCTACACCAATGAGATCGGCCTCTCCCCTGGCTGGGGCGGGGCCGGTGAAAATGGGCATCCAGCAGGGGAACAGTCTTATGATACAGCTATCCACCTTTATGATAATCATGATCGGGATGTTCGGCGTGATTGGGTTTTTGCGTGGGTGGACCAAAGAACTGATCGCCACCGCCGGCATCGTCCTGGCCCTGTTTACCCTCAAGCAGTTCGAGACCATCCTGATCGATCCGCTGACCCAGGGTGAGCAGCGTTCGAAATTCTATCTTCAGGCGGTGATCCTGATCTCGATGGGCTTTTTCGCCTACCAGACTCCCCCCTCGGCGCTGTCCCGCACGGGCCGCCGGGGACAGTCCAACCGCGAAGGCTTTCAGGATGGCATCCTGGGCGCGCAGGTGGGGCTATGGAACGGCTACCTGCTGTTCGGATCGCTGTGGTGGTACATGGACAACCTGGAATATCCGCTCAGCCCGTATGTCCTGCCCGCTATTCCCGGATCGGCCAGCGCCGGACTCGTCAATGCGCTGCCCTTGAGCTGGATGCTGGGGGGCGACGGGAGCATCCTGTCGCTGTTGATGATCGGGCTGTTCGTGTTCGTGATCGTGGTGGTAATCTGACCCACGCGATGGGTAACTCATAGGGGAATCCTGCGGTGCGTTTTTCACGGATCATCCTGGAAAACTGGCGCAATTTTGGTCACGTCGATGTGGCGTTGCAGAATCGCGCTTTCTTGGTGGGGCCAAATGCCTCGGGAAAGTCCAATTTTCTGGACGTATTCCGCTTCCTGCGCGATCTGGTGATCCCTGGCGGTGGCTTTGAGCAGGCGGTCAACAGCCGGGGGGGATTTATACATCTCTTGAATATGCGTTCCTGGCTTTCCAGAGGGATTGGAGAGCCTTTCCCGGACATGGCAGTCCAGGTAGAAATTCAACCTGGGCAGGAACGGGATAGCCATTGGAGTTACCGCCTAAGCTTTAATCTGGATGCGCAAGGCAATCCTATTCTCACTTCGGAACAAGTCTGGCAGAATGACGTGTTAGTTCTCAAGCGGCCTAACACGCAGGATGCCAACGATCCCAAACAGTTGAGACAGACCTATTTAGAACAGAGTGCATCGAACTTCAGTTTCCGCCCGGTTGCCGAGTTTTTTGAAACGATAGGTTACTTCCATTTTATCCCTCAATTCATACGCAACCCGGAACTGATTAAGGGGCGGGAAAATGATCCCTATGGCAGCGATTTGGTAGAGCAGATCGCACGCCTTAACCCTGAAAACCAGCGGGATCGATTGAAACGGATTGTGCAGGCTTTAAGCGTGGTTGTCCCTCCTTTGACCGATCTCAAATTGGAGGAAGATAAACGCGGTATCCCCCATTTGAAGGGCACTTATCGGCATGGGGACATATTGGGCGTTCGGGATAACCTGGAAATGGAATTATCTGACGGCACCCTGCGTCTCATCGGTTTACTATGGGCATTACTTGATACTCAAGGTCCTCTTTTGTTTGAGGAACCTGAGTTATCCCTTCATCCGGCGGTCGTGCGCCATATTCCGCTAATGATGTGGCGGGTACAGTCCCAACAGGGGAAACCGCAAATCGTGCTCAGCACACCCACCAGAGGACTACTAAGGGACGGAGGGATTGGCGCCCACGGGGTGCTCCCGTTCCAGCCCGTGGGGGTTGGGGAATCAGTTCAAACCGGAAAAGAGACCGAAGAAATGCGAAAGTTGAGGGAAACGGGTGTGGGCGCGGCCGCAGGGGCGCAGTGTTTACCACAGCCG
>CAYRWY010000470.1:0-4359 GCA_964427955.1 uncultured Anaerolineaceae bacterium | reverse complement strand
TCCACGTAGATCAGGATAATCAGGACCACCGCCAGTTCGATCCACGGTGTGAGCAGGTTGCCGAGATTCATAATCTCCGGTGGGTCTTAAGCCAACCCTTTGGCCTCAATCGCGAGGCGTACCAGCGCGATGAACGAATCCGCTTTCAGCGACGCACCGCCCACCAACGCCCCGTCGATGTGCGGCTGCTTCATGTATTCTGCCATATTTTCGGGTTTGACGCTGCCGCCGTACTGGATGCGCATGGCGTCGGCGTGGGCATTCCCGTACAGCTCGGCCAGCAGGCCGCGGATCATGCCGATGATGTCGTTGGCCTGCTGGCTGCTGGCGTTTTTGCCGGTGCCAATCGCCCAGATCGGCTCATAGGCGACGACGATGCGCGCCAGGTCGCTGGCCGGGATGCCGTCGAAGGCGGCGCGGATCTGCGTCCCGACGAATTCCGCCGTCTGGCCCGCTTCGTTGATCGCCAGGCTTTCGCCGACGGCGATGATCGGATGGAGGCCGTGCTTGAGCGCCGCTTTGGCTTTCTTGTTGACCATTTCGTTGGTCACGCCCAGGTATTCGCGGGTTTCCGAGTGGCCGACGATCACGTACTTGACCAGCCCTTCGAGCATTCCCGGCGCCACCTGGCTGGTGAACGCGCCCTGTTCTTCCCAGTGTACGTCTTGCGCGCCGACGGCGATGTCAGTTCCGGCCAACGCCGCCTGCACGCCTGGAATGGCGACGTAGGGCGGGCAGACCACGCGCTCGGCGGCCTTCAGCTTGCCGAGTTCGTCCTTGATGGCATTCACAAACGCCACAGCTTCCTGCGGCGTCTTATACATTTTCCAGTTGCCCGCAATGATCGGGGTACGCATGAACGTTATTCCTCCTAAAGGTAAAGCCGATTAAGATGTTTGAGATTGCGCGTTTTGTTCCAACGCCTGCGCCTCGCGGATCACCCATTCGGGGGCATCCGGCAGGCTGGCGGCATACCGCCAGTCGTTCAATGCCTGGGTGGTCAGGTGCATATCCGCATAGTATAACCCACGCGCGAGATAAGTCTCGGCCAGCGCATCATCCAGTTCGAGCGCGCTTTCCAGTCCCACGTTGGCCAGCCGGACCAGAAAGTCACGGTCGCTGTGCAGCAGCGTCAGGGCGTACATCGTGTAAGCCAGCGCATTCTGCGGACGATCCTCGATGAATTTGCCGACGATGGCGCGTGTCAGGATCGGGTCGGTCTGGATCAGCGTGTAGAGCGTGCTCCCGGCGGTGTTGCGCGCGTCCGCTGAAAGATCTGCTTTGGAGAGGGCTTCCATGTACAGCCAGATCGCGATTTCCGTGCGACCTTTCTCCTGAACCCGCTGCGCCGTGGTGACCAGCACGTCGCTTGGCAGATCAAGCTCGGCAATGGCATCGCTCAGGCTGGTCAGGGCGGCATTTTGATCGCCTGCATTCGCCTGCGCGGCAGCCAGATAGAGATAGCCGGTCGGGTTCTGCGGATCGGATTCGACCATCGTCTGCGCTTCTTGCACGCTCATATCAGCCGGCCCACCTCCCGAAAGCAGCGGCTCCATCATCGCCATATTGTCGGGCGGCAGATCGGGCGGCGGGGTGACCTGTTCGGCGTTGGCCTTGTGGTTCATCTCCCAGGGCCGCAGCTCCGGATCGGACACCGCGTTGACGATGATGAACAGGCTGGCGAGACAGGTCAGCAGCAGCCCCCCGACTCCGCTCAGAATCCACAGGTTGGCCCGCCGCCGGTCCGCTTCCTTGCGGCGTCGCAAGTCGGTCGGGGTCGGGATCGGCGAGGGCACGACCACGTACGCCGGGGTTGGCGTGGGAGTCGGCGCTACGGCTTCCGGCGGCAGCGTGGCGGCATTCGACGAGACGGATGCCGGGCGCAGGTCGGCCACACTCAGTTCGGTCAGATGGGAAGCCTGCACCGCCTCGCGCAGCGCCTCGACCATCGCCACGGCGGTGGGATAACGCTTTTCCGGCTCTTTGGCCAGGGCCTGGATCAAGACCTGCTCGACTTCCTCAGGAACCTGGGGATTCACCTGGCAGGGCAGGGGCAGCGGTTTGTAGATGTGATCGTGGATGATGGCATACGGCGTATCCGCATTGAACGGCACGCGCCCGACCATGATCTCGTAGATCACCACCCCCAGCGAGTAGATGTCCGTGCTGGGACCCAGGTCGCGCACGCCTTTCGCCTGTTCGGGCGAGATGTACTGCGGCGTGCCCAGCATGGCATCCTGGCTCAGCGTGGATTCGCCCGCCTGGGCAATGCGTGCCAGCCCGAAATCGGCGATATACGGGACGTTGTGCCGGTCCAGGATGATGTTCGAGGGCTTGATGTCGCGATGCAGGATGCCCTGGCCGTGGGCATACGTCAACGCCGCGGCCACGGTTTCGAGCATCGGCAGCATTTCCGGCAGGGTGAGGGGATTCTGTTTCAGCCGGACCTTGAGCGTGTCACCCTCGATGTGCTTCATGATCAGGTACGGCTGGCCCTGGAAGTCGGCGTAGTCGTAGATGGGGACGATGTTCGGGTGTTCCAGCCGGGCGACGATCTGCGCTTCGCGTTTGAAGCGTTCGAGAAAGCCGGGGTCTTCGGTGAAGGCGGGGTGCAGGACCTTCATGGCCACATAACGGTCCAGGTTGGCGTGGTAGGCTTTGAAGACCGTCGCCATCCCGCCCTGGCCCAATTGATCGACAATCCGGTAAGGACCGATTACATCTCCAACCGCTAAAGTCATGACTCCCTCATCGCCGCTCGGTACCTGGCAAGCAACCTTGATTTGATTATAGACGCACTTTGTTCGTGTTGAGCTATCGATCCGTAAACAAAGTGTAAAGTCCGGCGGACCTGACCGCCCGCCGGACCGGGGTCAAGCGTTGGCAGTTAGAGGTCCTGCAAAGCAGCTACACCGGGCAGTACCTTGCCTTCGAGCAGTTCCAGGCTGGCACCACCGCCCGTCGAGATGTGCGACATCCGGTCGGCCACGCCCGCTTGCTGGACTGCCGCGACCGAGTCGCCGCCGCCGACGATGGTCGTGGCGTTGGATTCGGCCAGGATTTGGGCCACCGCAAAGGTGCCCTTGGCGAAGTTCGGCATTTCGAACACGCCCATCGGGCCGTTCCAGACGATGGTCTTGGCGTCCTTGAGCACTTTGCGGAACGCTTCGACCGCGCCCGGTGCGATGTCCAACGCACGCCATCCGGCGGGCACGCCCTCGGAAATCTTGATGGTCTTGCTGTTCGCGCCATTGTCGAACGCGTCGGCGATCACGACTTCTTCCGGCAGGACGAGCTTGCCGCCGCTCTTGCTGAGCAGTTGCTTCGCGGTCTCCAGGGCTTCCTCCTCGACCAGCGAATCGCCCATCGCGATCCCCTGCGCCTTGAAGAAGGTGTTGGCCATGCCGCCGCCGATCAGCAGCTTGTCGCATTTCCCCAACAGGGACTCGATCACGGCGATCTTGTCCGAGACTTTGGCGCCGCCCAGGATGGCCACGAACGGGCGCTTCGGGTCTTCGATGGCTTTGACGAGGTAGGCGAGTTCCTTTTCCATCAGGAAGCCGCCCACGGCGGGCAGATAGCGCGCCACACCCTCGGTCGAGGAGTGCGCGCGGTGGGCTGAACCGAAAGCGTCATTAACATATACGTCGCCCAGCGCCGCGAGTTGCTTAGCCAGGTCGAGGTCGTTCTTTTCCTCGGTCGGGTGGAAGCGGGTATTTTCCAGCAGGAGCACGCCGCCCTGGGGGAGGGCCGCCGCGGCTTTTTCGGCCACTTCGCCCACGCAGTCATCGGCGAAGGCGACGTTGACGCCCAGGTGCTGCGCCAGCACCGCGACGCACGGCTTCAGCGAATATTTGGCTTCGGGGCCAGCCTTGGGGCGGCCAAAGTGGGACATCAAAGCGATGTAACGCGGTTTCTGTTCCAGGATGTATTTGAGGGTGGGCACCGCCGCACGGATGCGGGTATCGTCCGTCACCACGCCGTCTTTGACGGGGACGTTGAAGTCCACGCGGATCAGGACGCGCTTGCCGGTCAGGGAAATGTCACGCACAGTCTTTTTAGTCACGGTTCAAACTCCTTATTATTCAACATAAAGGGGCAGGGCGCTGTGGCCCATGCCCCTCAAGGTCGGACGCGCCGATCCAATTACATCTTGGAAGCGATCAACTTGGCGAGGTCAGCGGTGCGGACCGAATAACCCCACTCGTTGTCGTACCAGGTCATGACCTTGACCATCGTGCCCTGGAAGGCCATGGTCGAGCCCATGTCCACGATGCTCGAACGGGGATCGCCCTTGAAATCGATCGACACCAGCGGTTCCTCGCTGACACCCAGGATGCCCTTCATCGGGCCTTCGGC
>CAYRWY010000469.1:0-4421 GCA_964427955.1 uncultured Anaerolineaceae bacterium | reverse complement strand
CGCCGGTTCCAACCCGGCAGACATTTCGGCTTCTGCCGGAGCAGGCTCAGCCGTCTCTAGTTCCGCCAATTCGCCCACCGGCGCCGCACCGGCCAGCCAGTCGGGCATCTCCGCCGGTTCCAACCCGGCAGACATTTCGGCTTCTGCCGGAGCAGACTCCAGCACGGTTTCTTGCCCCCAGTCCAGAAGCGCTGCCGCAGATTCAGTCGTCTCTAGTTCCGCCTGTTCGCCCACCGGCGCCGCACCGGCCAGCCAGTCGGGCATCTCCGCCGGTTCCAGCCCGGCGGGTGGTAGGGCGATCTCGATATCCTCTGGGGCATTCTCCCAGGCATCAGCCACGCCGGGCAGATTCGCCAGCCAGTCTTCGTCGGGAGGAGATACCAATTCAGTCGCCTCGCCGGACGGAACAAAATTGTCGAGAGCGGGCAGCGGCTCATCAAACGACGCCAGGAAGGCCGCCTCCGCTTCAGAACCGGCGGGAGATTGAGGCGATCCGGCCTCGTCAAACCGTGACAACCAGGCCGGGGCCTCCGGTTCGACTTCAGTCATCTCGTCAAACAGGCCCGCCGACGCGCGGCTGCTCTCGATTTCCTCGAGCAGTCCGGTGAAGCCGCTGGACGGCTGCTCCCCAGGTTGTGCCTGCGGAGGAGCGGTCTCGGCAGCCGGGGCTTGATCCGGCTCCTGCCATTCGCCCACCGTCTCATCATCGGAGAAAAGCCATTCCGGCGACGCAGCGGCCCCTGGTTCTGGCGCAGAGTCCAGCGCAGCGGGTTCTTCGTCCAACAGCCAATCGGCATCCATAGCAGGCGCCGACTCGAGCAGCGACTCCAGCGATGACAGCGACCCATCTTCCCCCGTGAGCCAATCGGCCTCTACGGCGGACTGAGCCGACGGCGCAGGCTGAGCAGCAGGAGGCTGCTCTTCCACCACGTCCGCGAACCAATCGGGCACCTCGGCGGCCAGGGCCGTGGGATCGTTGAACCAATCCGGCGCGACCGGTTCAGGGGCAGCAGGCTGAGGAGCCGCCGTCCCCCCACCCAGATCTGCGAACCAGTCGGGAACCTCTTCAGGCGCGGCAGGAGCAGCGGGCGGCTGCGCCCCACCCAGGGGGGCCTGGAACACACTCGCCATGTCGAACTCACCACCCAGATCGTCCAGTTCCTGCACCCATTCCGGGGTCTCGGAGGCGCTGAGCACCTGAGCCTGAGTCTGATAATCCAGGCGGGTCAGCGTCACATGATCGGCGGCCTCGGAATCGGGCCGGACCACGCTGGCGGCGGTGTAGGGATCGACGGCCTCCAGCCGGTCGAGAAAAACCTGAGCATCGGTCGGGCGTTCGTTGTCCAGCCACAGCCGGGCCAGAATCCGGTTCGCGGGCAGGCAGTTCGGCAGCCGCTTCAAGATCTGAACGGAGACCTCGGCGGCCTCAATCGGATGCTGGCTTTCCCACAGCGTTTCCGCGAGTAGGACCTGCAAATCGAGGCGTTCAGAGTTTTGCTGTAAGGCCGTGCGCAGCTCGATCAGCGCCTGATCGTAAAGCTGGCCATTGATATATTGACGCGCCAGCGCGGCGCGGGTAAGCTGGATTTTCTCTGCCGCCCGCCCTGCCCCATCCCGCTTGACATACAGCTCGCGCAGGGCTTGCTGAAGCATCTGGTTGCCAGGAAGCTGCTCGTAGGCACGTTCCATGTGCCAGATCGCTTCGTCCAGCGCCCCGTCGTGCTCGCGAATCTCGCTCATGCCCAGGTGGGAAACGTAATCGTTAGGGAGCACGCTCAGCACCCGCTGAAACACCTCCGCCGACTCGTTGAAGAGATCGGGGACGTTCTCATCATGGGCACGCTGCAACAACGCTTTCGCATAGAGGCGATAGGTCTCCACGTTTTGGGGATAGTGCTGCAAAATGTAGCGGCAATGGCTCATCACTTCCGCCAGAGAATCACGTTCTAGCAGCGTCTCTATTTCACTCAAATACTCCCGAAGAGTAATCGTCTCGGCCATTGCCGCCTCGCTTTGCGTGATAATTTACCCTGACCCAGCCTTTATTTCATTATGCAATGGCTGAAATAAAAGCGCAAGGTTACCGAAGTCTGTATTAGAACAGCTTATGGATGTGTTTAACCCGATCTACAAGTTGATCAATAGCTGGCTCTGCCCCGCGCGCCAGTCCGAACGGATCACCGATCTCCGTCTCCCCTAACAAGGCGCGGGCGATGTTAGCCCACCCGTAGCTCAATGCGTGCAAATTATACCCTCCTTCGAGCACAAATACGATCCGCCCGCCGCACAGGGAGGCCGCCTCGTCAATCAGGAAGCGCGCCAGCCGGTCGCAGCCCGGGAGGGAGAGTCTCATGCTGGCGAGCGGGTCCTGCCAGTGCACGTCAAACCCGACCGACACCAGGATCAGGTCCGGCGCAAAACGGCGCGCCGCCGGGAGAATCAACTCGTTGAACACGCGCGCATACCCCGCATCGCCGGTGCCGGGCGGCAGTGGAATATTGAGCGTACAGCCCAGGCCCTCGCCCTGGCCAGCTTCCTCAAGCTTCCCGGTACCCGGATACAATGGAGACTGGTGGGTTGATACGTAAAAAACCGTGGGATCGGCGTAGAACGCGTCCTGGGTGCCGTTGCCATGATGCACATCGTAATCCACAATCAGCACCCGCGGCGTTCCATAGACTCGCTGAGCATAGCGCGCCGCGATGGCCACGTTGTTCAGCAGGCAGAAGCCCATCGCGTCGCCCGGCGTGGCGTGGTGACCAGGAGGACGAATCGCGGCCAGGCCGTTGGCGGCCTCGCCCGCCAGCACAGCGTCCACGACGCGCAGCACGCCGCCCGCCGCCAACAGCGCGGTGTCGTAGGAGCGGGGCACAACATACGTGTCGGCGTCCCACATCGCGGGGCCGGTCAAATGCGCGGTCTGGGCCAGTTGTTCGAGGTAATCAGGCTGGTGCACGGCCAGCAGGTCTGCCTGGGCCGCCGGTCGGGGATCGAGATTGAGCAGCTTGCGGGTCAGGCGTTCCTCACGAAAGCGGTGCTGGATCGAGGCCAGCCGTTCGGCATGTTCGGGATGGCCTGCCAGGGTATGCACGGCGTAGCGTTCGTCGGTCACATACGCGGTCGTCACCATCGTTCCCCTGTCCGCGAAGTTGATTAGATCGTTACCTCAATTCTACAAGGAATTGGAACAAAAAGGCGACTCACCACCGCAGGGAGCAGTGATGAGTCGCCTGGTCAGACTAGAGCGGAAAACAGGTGACGACTACTTGACCATTTCGGCGGTCACGCGGTCGGTCACTTCGTTCATGTCCATGCTTTCGCGGTCGCTGCGGCGGACGGCCCAGACGATCAAAACCAGGGCGACGGCCACACCGATGAGCAGGGCGGCGCTGTAACCTTCGTATTCCACGACGATGGGGGCAATGATCAACGCAACCATATTCATCACTTTGATCATCGGGTTCAGCGCGGGACCAGCGGTGTCCTTGAGCGGATCGCCGACGGTGTCACCCACGACGCTGGCCTTGTGGTTCTCGCTGCGCTTGCCACCAAAGTTGCCATCTTCAACATACTTCTTGGCATTGTCCCATGCGCCACCGGCGTTGGCCATGAAGACGGCCAGGAGTTGACCGGACAGGATGACACCCGCCAGGAAGCCGCCGAGCGCCTGTTCCTTGAGCAGGAAGCCGACGACGATGGGCGACAAGACGGCGACGATACCGACCGGGACCAGTTCCATCTGCGCTGACTTGGTGGAAATCGTAACGGCCTGGGCATAGTCCGGAACACGGGAACCGTTGGCAATTTCGGGGATGTGGAGCTGGCGACGAACTTCCGTCATGATCAAACCAGCGGCACGGTTGACGGCTTTGATCAGCAGGCCGCTGAACAGCATGGGCAGCGCCCCACCGATGAGCAGCCCGACGAACACCACCGGATCGGCCAGGTTGACGATTTTCTCGAAGTCAGGTTTGACACGCTGAATGTCCGAGAAGAAGCTGCCGAACAGCGACACCGCCGCGATCACAGCGGAACCGATGGCGACACCCTTGGTGATGGCTTTGGTGGTGTTGCCCGCGGCATCCAGGTCAGCCATGATCTGGCGCGCTTCGGGACCCATGCCCGACAGCTCGCCGATACCGTTGGCGTTATCCGAAATCGGGCCAAAGGTATCCATACTGACATTGTTGCCGGTGTGCGAGAGCATACCGACGCCGATCAGGGTCACACCGAACAGGATGTAGCTGAAGCGGTGGATTTCGGGCACCTGGTGCATACTGATCAGGAACATGGCGAAAACCATCGTCCACAGGGCCAGGAAGAAGCCTTCCACCATGTGACCCTTCATCCGGCCACGCACAACCCAGATCACCGAAAGCACGATACCGGAAAGCACAGCCGGGAGCTTCAGATCGCCAGGG
>CAYRWY010000468.1:0-4427 GCA_964427955.1 uncultured Anaerolineaceae bacterium | reverse complement strand
TATTGCCGCCCACGTCCAGCAGGCCCGCCACCAGGATCACCGGCAGCGCCGCGCGGACCGGGTGCCAATCCTGGTGGCTGGCGAAGGCGACGCCCAGCCACACGATTAGCGACATGCCGCGCGCCGACACCAGCGGCCAGAACACCGCGTCTTCGCTGACCTGGTTGATCAGGATGAAAAACAGCCCGAAGCCCAGCCCGGCAGCGACCGCCAATCCCAGCCCCTGGTGCGGCGTGCCGGAACCGGTGGGACGCGAGAGGAACCACACGCCGATCACGGCCAGCCCGAACCCGATCACCTGCGCGGCGCCGGGCAGTCCTTCCGAAAAGGCGCTGAACAGCACCGGGATCATCGCGCCCAACACGGCGGACACCGGGGCGGTGATCCCCATCTGGCCCACCGCCAGCGCGCGGTAGTAGGCGGCCAGGCCCAGGGCACCGGAGATACCGCCCGCCGCGGCCCAGACCAGGTCCGCCCAGGACGGGAACGACTCCCCGCTGCCCAGCGCCAGCCCGATCAGCAGCGTCAGCCCGACCGCGTAGGAAAAGATCATCACGCCAAAAATATGGGATCGCTTGGCCGCGACCCCGCCGCTGAAATCGCTGGTGCCCCACGACAGGGAGGCCAGTATCCCGAAGCCGATGGCTTCCAAACTGGATGAGAGTGCCATGTTAGCCTGCTAGTGCGTTGAACGGCGTCGCATCGCGCGCCGCGTCTGCCAGACCACGCGGAAAAAGTGTACCGTCTGCGGGATCGGCTTGATATGGCTGCCCTGGTCGCCGTAGATGGTGCGGATCGGCACCCCGGCCAGCGCATAGCCGCGCCGCACGCAGGTGACGATCATCTCGACTTCGAACTCGAAGCCCTGCTCGCGGCTTTCCAGCGTCGCGTCCATCAGGCGGCGGCTGATCAGCCGGTAGCCGGACTGGTTATCGCGCACTGTCTGGCCCAGCGCCCACGAAAACAGGACGCGCCCGATGGTGTTCGAGAGGTTGCGCGGGAACGGCATCTGGGTGAAGGTGCGCTCGCCGATGATCAGGTCCGGCTGGCGCGCGCCGTACGCCTGCAAAAACGCCGGAAGCTCGGCGGGATCGTGCTGGCCGTCGGCGTCGAGCGTGATCACGGCGTCGTAGCCCTGGTCCAGTGCCCAGCGGAAGCCCGCCCGCAGCGCCGCCCCCTTGCCCTGGTTGGGCACCTGGCGGAGTACCGTCGCCCCGGCGGCTTCGGCCCGCGCTGCGGAATCGTCGCGCGAGCCGTCGTCCACGACCAGCACCGGCAGCACCGGCAGCGTGCCGCGCACGACCTCCGCGACGTGCTCCGCCTCGTTGTAGGCTGGAATCAGGGCCAGGATATGCGGTTCGCCGCTCATGGCGTTCAATCCTTCCGGTTGGGCCGCAGCCCGATCACACGCTCGACGTCGAGCACGAACACGATGCCGGTGTTGGGCTGGTTCAGGTCGCGCCCCAAAATGCGCTCCGTCTCGGCGACCAGTTTATCCACCAGCGTCTCGTCCACCACCGAAATAATGGTCTGGTTGGTTTCCTCGATCTGGCGCATCACCTGGGCCATCGAGACAAAGAGCGGCAGTTCCAGGGACTTGCTGCGCTCGCGCAGGTGGTGCAGCCCGTAACTTTCGATCAGGGTCACGCCGGGCGCACCCGCCGTCTCCCAGGCTTCGGCCACGGCCAGGCCCTTATCCACCTGGGTCGTAATCAACATGACGAGTTTGTTGGACATGGCTTTTTCCTCAGACTCGATCCGACGATAAGGCTGTCCCGCCCTGCCGTTGGAACGCCCAGCGCACCAGAGGCGGTGTGATCACCGTTGTGAGCAGGATGACGAGAAACAGCGGCTGAAACAGCGCGTTATCCAGCAGACCCTCGGCCAATCCCAGCGACGCGATGATCAGCCCGACTTCGCCGCGCGAGATCATGCAGATGCCCAACCGGAGTGATTCGCCCCGCTCGAAGCCGCCCAGGCGCGCGCCGACCCCGCAGCCCACGACTTTTGAAACCCCCGCGGCCACGGCGAGCAGCAGCGCCAGCGGCAGGGCCGCCAGGCCGATCTGCGTCAGGTCCGATTGCAGACCGACGTTCACGAAAAAGATCGGGACCAGAAAGGCATACGAAATATGGTGCACGGTGCTTTCGATTTCGGCCCGGACACGGTCGTTGGACTGCGCCAGCCCGATCCCCGCGATAAACGCCCCGGTGATGGCCGCGACGCCGCCCAGCACATCCGCCGACCAGCCGAAGATCAGCGCTGCGATCAGCGCAAACGAGGCTGTGCCGGAGGCGATCTGTGGGGTGCGGTAGATGCGGTTGAACAGGCGAGGCAGCACGAACCAGGCCAGCGCCAGCGCACTGCCGAGATAGAGCGCCATCCGCACGAAAATCCAGAGCAGATGGCCTACCGACGCATGGGTATCCGGCCCCATCGTCGCCAACACGACCGACAACAGCAGGATCGCCAGGACATCATCGACCACCGCCGTCGCCAGCAGGCCGAGGCCCTCTTTGGTGCGCAGCACGCCGATTTCGAGCAGCGTCTGCGCCGAGATGCTGACCGACGTCGCGGCCAGGACCACGCCCGCGAACACCGACGACTCGATAGAATGATCGAACAGCGCCACGATCGGGATCGTCAGCGCCACCGGCAGCAGCGCGCCCGCGGTGCCGCTCCACAGCGCGACCTTGCCCACCGACAGCAGCTCGCGCAGGTGCACTTCCAGGCCGACGGTGAACATCAGAAACAGCACACCCAGCTCGGCGAATTCGTGCAGCGTGGCCTTGAGCAGTTCCGGATCGTGAAAGGTGCCCCACGACAGCAGGTCGAACACGGTCGGCCCCATCACCACCCCGGCTAACAGTTCTCCAAAAACGCGCGGCTGGCCCACGGCACGCGCCGCGGCCCCGGCCAACTGCGCCACGCCGATGATCAGGCCAAGGGCAAGAAACAATTGAATAACCAGCGTGCTCTCCACGCTCTGCTCCTTTAAAACTTTTCGCCGGGAAGAAGGATCAGCGCCGGTCTGAGCCGAGATCGTCCGGCTCAAGCATGAATTCCTGCTTATAGCCAAAGTGCCGCGAATTGTCCAGCCAGCGCAGCCAGCGCGGGCGCAGCACGTAGATGGTACTCTGCTCGATCAGCGTCGCAAACTTGTCGGTCACGAAGGGGAACTTGGCTTTGTAGACGGACAGCGCGCGGGCGCGCTCCTCTTCGCCGGTCACCGGGACCGCTTCGCCCTCGATCTGCAAGCCCTTGATCCCCGTCCATTCCCAGGTTTGGGCGTAGATCGCCACCGCCACGTCGCTCCAGTCGGCGAGGTTGGCGCTGTGGCGGCTGTCCGGGTCCGAAATCCAGTACAGATTGAAGGACTCGTCGCTGGCAAAAAAGAGCGGGGCCACCTGGGGACGGCCATCCTGATCGCCCGCGGTAGACAGGGCCAACGTGGACTGGCTCGCCAAAAAACTGCCCAGGATAGGGCGCATTTCCTCCGGGAGCGGGGGAAAATCGGGCGACATCACGGTTTTCCTTTCAAGCCAAGCCATTCGAAGGTGAGATCGTTGTCGATCCCCAGCCGCAGCAGGAGACGGCCTACGGTGGCGTTAACTATATCATCAACCGTCTGGGGTTGGCTATAAAACGCCGGGACGGGCGGCATGAGGATCGCGCCGATCTCCGCCGCCTGGACCATCAGCCGCAGGTGGCCGAGGTGCAGCGGCGTCTCGCGTACGGCCAGGATCAGGGGGCGGCCCTCCTTCAACTGGACGTCGGCAGCGCGGGCCAGCAGATCGCAGGCATTGCTGTGGGCAATGTTCGACAGGCTCTTGATGCTGCACGGCGCTACCACCATGCCCATCGTCACGAACGAGCCGCTGGCGATGCTCGCGCCGACGTCGTGCGGCTTGTGCACCACGTCCGCCAGGTGCTCGACGTCACTCACCTTCCAGGCGGTTTCCTGGGCGATGGTGATCTTGGCCGACTCGGTCAGCACCAGGTGAGTCTCGATGGACTCATCCTGGTGCAGCACTTCCAACAGGCGAATTCCGTAAATCACGCCGCTCGCGCCGGAAATGGCGACGATCAGGCGCTTCGGTTTCGCCATTACTCGTCCACGCCGATCATCACGTTCGACGCCTTGACGATGGCATACGCGTCTTTGCCCACAGCCAGGCCAAGACCCTCCGCCGAGGCTTTGGTGATGACCGACACGATCTCGACTCCGCCGGGCAGCTCGATCACGACTTCGGTGTTGACCGCGCCGGGCGTGATCTTCTTCACTTTCCCTTTGATCATATTGCGTGCACTGATTTTCATGTTGTGATCCTTTCTCTATGGTGCTAAGACCAGGGCGCGGCAAGCAGCGCCCCTACAAAACCTGTTCTAGATGGCAGCCCCCGCATTGACCGCTACTTTCCCTTCGT
>CAYRWY010000467.1:0-4435 GCA_964427955.1 uncultured Anaerolineaceae bacterium | reverse complement strand
AGGGGCAGAGCAAGCTCTGCCCAGGGCGCAGCAAGCTGACGCCCCTACGAAAAACCCTGATCCACTTGTACTAGCTCGCGCGCAGCAGATCGCGGATGCGCTGCGCCATCCCCTGGGCGTCGGCCTGGTAAGGCATCACCAGCGCCAGCCGCCCCTCCGGATCGACCACGAAGGACGACGCGGTGTGATCGACCAGATAGTTGGGATCGTCCGCCGCGGTCGTGACCCGCTGGAAAAACACGCCATAATCTTTGGCGATGGTGCGGATCGTGGCGTCGTCGCCCGTCAGGCCGATGAAGTCGGGATCGAACGCGCCCACATAGGCCGCCAGCCGGTCGGGCGTATCGCGTGCGCCGTCCACGCTGATGAACACAAAGACCACCCGGCTCGCATCGTCAGAGAGATCCGCCTTGACCCGCTTGAAGTCGGCCAGCGTGGTCGGGCAGACGTCGGGACAGTTGGTATAGCCGAAGAAGATCACCGCCACTTTGCCGCGCAGATCGCTCAAATGCACGGGCTGGCCGGTCTGGCTGGTCAGGGTGAAGTCGCTGACGGCCTGTGGCGGATCGTAGACCGTGCCGGGCAGCGGAGTCGCGCTCGGCGCCGGGGAGTCATCGCGCGCGCCCACGCTGATCGCCACCAGGACCGCGACGACGATCAGCGCCGCCCCGATCAACCCCAGGCGTAACATCAACAGTCGGTTCATGGCCGCTCCCCTACCCCAACGGGCGGACTTCCGCCTCGACGCTGATCTGCTTGCCCGACTCGAACACCAGCGTCAGCGGCACTTTGTCCCCGGCGTTGAGAGCCTGTTTCACGCCGATCAGCATGACGTGGTAGCTGCCCGCCTTGAGTTCGACCGAGCCGTGCGCGGGGATGTCGATCCCATCCACCGGGCGCATCTGCATGACCTGGTTGCTGTCGATGGTCGTCTCGTGGATTTCAACCGTGGTGACCAGATCGGGCGATACTTCGACCCGGATCAGCCGCTCGGCGGTGCCGGTCGTATTGTCGATGACCATGAAGGCGCCGGTCGTCTGGCCCGCGCTCTCCATCCCCGCCATCGGCTCGGAGGCGGTCGCCCGCACCCAGGCGTCCTTGACGGTCAAGGCTCCGCTGTCCTTCTTTTTATCGCTCGAACAGGCCGCCAGTCCGAACACGGCCAGCACCAACAGGACGAGACTCCCCGCTCGCAACACTTTCGACATGATCCCTTGCTCCTTAGCTCAGGGGCGCTGCCGCACCCCCACGATCAAAACGTGAATTCAAAAGTCGTGCTGACCGGCTTTTGCGGCAGGCGGATCGCCGCCGACGCGTGGCGCAGAAAATCCAGGTGCTCGATCAGCAGCGTGATCTGCCACTTGCCGGGCGCGAGCACGACGTTCGCGCCGTAATGGAACCCGTAGATGGGCGAGATCACCGGCGGCAGCGTGACCTCCTGCACGGTCGTCCCCTGCCGGAAGGTGAGCTGCACCGCCGCCCCCGGCAGTTTTTCCCCAATCCAGATCGCCTGGTCGGTCACGGTCACGACGAAATAGCGGCTGCCGGGCAGATAGTCCTGCCGCGTGGTCTCGCCGCCGGACACGTCGTAGAGCGGCAGCGGGTCCTGATAGCTCAGCTTGACGGTAACGCCGCTCTGCGTGATCTCGCCGATGGGCCGGAGCGCGGCCTGGGGGGACGTCACGTTGCCGTCGGCGTCCAGCGTGAAGCTGCCGGACCATTCCACCGGCGTCAGCCAGACGTCCTGTGTCCCTTCCTGGCGGAGCGCCGCGACCGGGCTGACTTTCACCGTCCAGTCGTAGGAAGCGCCCGACGGCACGCGGAAGTTGTCGCCGTAGTGATAGCCATAGTCGTAGGCGATCATGGCGGGTGCCCCGGCCTCGACCACCAGGTCGCCGGTGTCGTGCTGGCGCAGCGTCAGTTCGACACTGACGGGCAGCCGCTCGCCCAGCGCGATCCGGGCATCGTTGACGCTGAGGGCGATGTGCTTGAGATCGCGGTCGCCGGGCGGCAGGCCGCACACCTGCAAGCTGCCATCGACCACCTGGTAAAGCTGCTCCGCCGGGCCGATATTCAGCAGGAGTTGGAGATCGTCCTTCACCTCGGCCACGAGGTCCGTGCCCGCTTCATGGAGGTGGACTTCACCGTCCGCCGATCCGGCAGTCGAGCAGTCCTGGCGGTTTGGGTTGGGCTGGTAGCTGATCAGGGCGGCGACGAAGACGGGGACCAGCACCAGGGTGAAGGCCAGCGGAAGAAAGAGCAGTTTCTTGTCGTGCATGAGCCACTATCCAGATTTTTTATAGATGGGCGCTGCGCCTGGCAGAGATTATAGCAGCACGCGGCCTTGTGCCGCCCATCACACAGGCATTTGGACGACAGGCCGTCAATTTAGTATAATATCTTTAATCTTTATCATCTTTTTCTAATCTGTTCCTGCAACACGACACTTCATTATCGCATCTAATGATTATAGACTGGTTAAAGACCCCTCCCGGCGGCAGAGCGCCACTTCGCCCGGAGGCCAACTCTGACCAAGGAGTGAAGCATGATGTCCAATAACACGCACCCGCCCAAAAACGGCCACGGCCAGCGCAGCGCCGGTCACGACGATCACCTCTTCGAGATCGCCGAGCGGATCGCCACCCACGAGTTCGGGGCGCTTGATCCCGACGAGATCGCCACGGTGGACGTCCACGCGCTGGAGTCGCTGGACCGCCACAGCGCCATTCAAGACGCCGTGCGCACGATTCTTCAGCAGGTGGGCGAAGACCCGACGCGCGACGGCCTGCTGCGGACGCCTTACCGCGTCGCCAAGATGTACGACGAACTGCTGGCCGGGTATCACCAGGACGTCGAGACGATCCTCAACGGGGCGCTGTTCGACGTGGACTACGGCGACGGCGAGATGGTCATGGTGGCCCACATCGATTACAATTCCCTGTGCGAACATCACATGCTGCCCTTCACCGGGCAGGTGCACGTCGCCTACCTGCCGCGTAAAAAGGTCGTGGGCCTCAGCAAAATTCCGCGCATCGTCGATATGTACGCGCGGCGCTTGCAGGTCCAGGAGCGCATGACGAACGAGATCGCGGACGCGCTGGACACGGCGCTCGATCCGGTCGGCGTGATGGTGGTGGTGGAAGGCCAGCATAGCTGCGCGGCCCTGCGCGGCGTGGAGAAGCACGGGATCAACATGGTGACGACCGCCAAGCGCGGCGAATTCCGCACCAATCCCGCCCTGCGCGACGAGTTCTACCGGCTGTTGGGGCGGTAAGCGCTTGCGAGGGACGAAGGGGCGCGGCAACAGGAATTCTGTAGGGGCAATTCATGAATTGCCCAATAGGCGTCAACTTAAGCGTCTGATCTCCTGTGATAGGGAAAAACCGGCCTCACCCCTCACCCCTCTCCATCAGAAAACGATGGAGAGGGGCATCAGCGCCTCGGTTTCTCCCCCTCTCCATTGCGCTTTTTGAATGGAGAGGGGGCCGGGGGGTGAGGCCGGGACAAGACCGTGACTGCCTCAGAAAGCCCTAAATTGACGCACATAGGGCAACCCTTACAAGTCGCTGCTTGGGGTCTCCGGCACCGGCTGAAAGGACACCGTCATGGACCTGCACGGCAAAGTGGCACTCGTCACCGGGGGCGCGCATCGCGTCGGCCAGGCGATCACGCTGGCGCTGGCGCGGGAGGGCGCGCAGATGGTCGTACATTACGGCACATCGGCGCAGGCTGCGCAGGAGACGGTGGAGGCGATCCGCGCGCTGGGCGGGCAGGCGATCCCGGTCCAGGCCGATCTGCGCCACCCAGACGAGATCGCGCGGCTGTTCGAGACGGTGCAGCAGAGCTTCGGACGGCTGGACGTGCTGGTCAACAGCGCGTCGAATTTCGTCAAGCAGCCGTTCGACGCGATCACGCTCGACTCGTGGACGGACGTGCTGAAAACCAACCTGCGCGCGCCGTTCCAGTGCACGCAGCACGCTGCCCGCCTGATGCGTGCCACGCCGCGCCCGGCGGACGAACCCGCCCTGATCGTCAACATCACCGACCTGATCGGCGTCCAGCCGCGCCGCAACTTCACCCAACACGGCGTCAGCAAGGCCGGATTGATCCACCTGACCAAAGCCGCCGCGCTCGAACTCGCGCCGGACATTCGCGTCAACGCTATCGCGCCGGGGGCGGTGCTCGCTCCCCAGGGCATGGACCCCGCCAGCGACGCCTGGCAGGCCATCGCGTCACGCGCCCCGCTCCAACGCCCCGGCCATCCCGACTTCATCGGGCAGACGGTGGTCTTTTTGGCGCAGAACGACTACATCACCGGCGTGCTGATCCCGGTGGATGGCGGCGAGCACCTGATCTGAGCGGAATCACGTCCTCATTTTTCCCCAACCACCCTTGTAAAATTGCGGCGATAGCGTAGGATAGGAGGACCTATCCA
>CAYRWY010000466.1:0-4441 GCA_964427955.1 uncultured Anaerolineaceae bacterium | reverse complement strand
CCTCGGCGGCGTCCACTTCCACCGCCTCGGCCAGGATAGCCTGGGCAAAACCCGCGCCACACAGGCGCACAATCGCCTCGATCTGCCGCAGCGGGACTTCATCCGCCTCGCCCAGCGCGGCGATGATCTCCTCCACCACCTTGCGGTTCTTGGCGGTGAGTTCGCGGCTGAGCACGACCTCCGGATAGCTGACCGCCAGGTGATAGTCGCCCAGCAGGGCGCCGTTCAGCCCATGATAGGCTTTGGTGGCGATCTTTTCCGACGGCATTTCAATCACGGCGTACGGCTGGCCGATTTTCTCGTCCAGCGCCAGGGTCACCGTCGTCACTTCGCCAAACTGGGCGAAAAGCTCGCGCAACTGCTCTTCGGACGTAGACTGATCAAAATTGGCAATATACAGTTCGCTCCCCATGCGTTCTCTCCCGTGTGCACGTACCGTTAACTGACAGACTGGGCCTGCTGCTGCGCGGCAATCGATTTGCCTTCGTCCAGCGCGGTCTCGACCGAGTCGCTGCGCAGTTGATCCAACTGCTCCTGCACGCGGTCGAGCGGCTTACGCACCGACTGCCCGACCTGACGGCGCACGATCACGCCGCGTTGGACCAGCGCGTGGCGCAGTTCGGAACCGCTGCGCGGCGACAGCCAGGCCGCGACCGGCACACTCATGGCAAACCCGACCAGCAAGCCCGTGATAAACCCCAGGGCTTCGCCTTCCGATCCACTGCGGCGCTGCGACATGGCTTCCCCCCTATTTGGACTCCGTGCTGTTCTGGTCTCGCCCGGTGGGGCGCAGATTGCGGCGGATGCCCAGCACTTCGCGCATCACCCCGCCGATCCCGGCGACCAGCATCCCGAATTTCATCACCGGCTCGACGGCGTTCTGGCTCATGAATTCGGCGGTACCGCGCACGGTCTGGACGGTCGCGTTGGCGTTATCGACAATCGGCTTGATCTCATTTTGGAGCAAGTTGACCAGCGCCGCGAGTTGCAGCACCAGCAGGATCAAGGCGATCCCGGTGAACATCCCCTCGATGGCCAGCAATATGATGAACAGATCGCGAATGATCGACACCCAGTGTGCCGCGCGACCCGATCCGCCCCCGGCGATGGCGACGCCCAGGGCGAACAGCAGCACGCACAGGAAGACCGCGACCAACGCGCCGAGGCCCAGGACCAGCCCGTAGGACTTGCCCAGCCGCTTTTTGATCCCCCCCAGCGGCCCGGAAGGCTCCGTTGAGGTATCGGCTGGGGCCGTATCCTGACCCGCCGTCTTGTTCTGATCTTGCTGTGGTTGCTCCGCCATAATGCCGATCCTCTCTTCAGGTCCTTACCTCGCACGCGCGGGCTGCCGCGTGAGAATGCGCGCCACGACCAACGCCAACCACGCACCCACCGTCGCCGACAGCATGTGCAGCGGGCCAATGTCCAGCAGGGTGACGCCGAACGCCTCGCCGAACTCGTGGCCCAGGGCGAATCCCAGCCAGGCGGCCAACAGGAACAGGGCCAACCGCCGCGCATCTCCCCCGCTGACCAGGTGAAACGCCGCGCCGTACAAGGTGGCCAGGATGAAGCTAAAGACGAAGGACGGGCTGGGCACGTCGTTACCTCATGAGCCTTTCAGCAGACCGAAAGGCGTGTGCAGGTCCGGAGGCCGATGGTACAATGAGGACTAGTTTAACACAGACCGTCATAACAGACTAAGCCCCAATATCCGTTTGAGTCCTGCCGAAATTCGGGTAGAATTAGAGACGGTCTTATTTTGGGTTCGCTCGCACAGAGGATTTGCGCCGTGACGCTGATCGACCAGCGTATCTTGATAGATGCTCCGCCCCAGGTCGTCTGGGACTATCTCTCTGACCCCGCGAAAATGCCATCCTGGCACGCCGGTTACCGCACCGTATCGGTGCTGACGACGCGCCAGACCGGCCCCGACACCCGGCGGCGCTGCTCGCCCACGGGCGGCGGGAAGCACGTGATCGAACGCGTCACCACCTGGGTCGATGGCCTGGGTTATGAATACGAGATCACCGACGGCGGCCCTTTCCGCTCGCTGCAAGGCCGCTTCCGCCTGCAAACCAGCCCGGATGGCACCAGCGTCCAATGGACGATTTTCTACAAGCCCAAGGGACTGCTCGGCACGCTCAAGGATCGCGTGAGCGGCAGACGGCAGGTGGCCGAGATGATGGCCGCCAGCCTGCGCCAGCTTCGCCGCCGGATCGACGAATTGGGCCAGCGCATGGACGCCGAAAACCGGGCCAAAGTAGCCATGCAGGGCCGGTTGAACGCCGACGAGCGCGCGCACTACCAGCGCCGCCACCCGGCCCCGTCCGCGGCAGAGGCTCCCGCCCCGGCAGCACCCGACGTGCCCGCCCCCACCCCGGTCCCCGCCATGCCGTCTTTCGTGACCGAACTGGCCGCCGAAATCAACCAATCCGATTACAGCCATACGGCTGATACCGAACCCAAGCCCCCCGCCGGACTGCGCGAGGCCATTGCCGGAGCCGCCAGCACCACGTCGGCCCCCCTGCCTCAACCGCTGCCGGGCTTCACCGGCCTGGCCATGCCGCCCGTCATCGCCCCACCCGCCGAACCGGACAGCGAGATCGCGGCGCCCCAGCCGTTCGTCGCACCTTCCAGGCCGCTGCCGACTCCGCCGGAGAGCGCCGATCCCTTTGCGCGACCGATGGTCCCGGAGCCGACGCGTCTGGTTCCGCCCCCGGCTCCCGTCCCGGTGCGCGTGCCAGAACCCGAATATCAGCGGCCTACCCCGGCACGAGGGATTCCCTCGATCCGGCCCACGCCGCCCGCTGCCGCCGAACCCCCCGCAGGCGAAGCGGCGCGCGCCGACGCGACCCGCGGCGGGCTGCCCGCGCCCACGCCCCGGCACGATACGGGTGAAGTGAGCATCTGGGAAGTGTTCGGCCTCCAGCGGCCCAGCGATCAGGATACGGCGGTGCTGGACGACTTGATCCGGACGGTGCGCAAGAAACAAACGGCAGAAATGGACGCGATTCGTCCCAAGCGGACGCTGCGCCAGGTGCCGGTACGCCAGATTCCAGGGGTTTTAGGGCTGCGGCTCAAACTCGCGCTGCGGCGGGCGCGGGTCCGGCTGCGACGGACCTGACGCACGGCAGCGACCAAACAAAAACGACGCTGAGAGCGTCGTTGGTGGGGTGACTGGTGGGATTTGAACCCACGACCTTCTGATCCACAGTCAGACGTGCTAACCACTGCACCACAGTCACCATATTGAAGCGGATTGTAGCATAACTGGGACGGGCACGCCAGAGGGAATTTTTCCTCTTGCTGCCGCCGGAGCGCTACGTTATGAGGAGCAGGTGGACTAACTATGACTACACCAACCCGGATCGTATTCATGGGCACGCCGGACTTTGCCGTCCCGACCCTGCAAACCTTGATCCAGGCTCCCAACTTCGACATTGTGGGCGTCGTCACCCAACCGGATCGCCCCGCCGGGCGCGGGCAGCGGCTGCAAATGTCCCCCGTCAAAGAGACGGCCCTGGCGGCAGGCATCCCGGTGATCCAGCCGGATCGCGTTCACCAGTCGCCCGACTTCGACCAGATCGCGGCCTGGCAGCCGGATTTCCTGGTGGTGATCGCCTTCGGGCAAATTTTGCGCCAGAAAGTGCTGGACGTGCCCCGCATCGCCCCGGTGAACGTGCACGCCTCGCTGCTGCCTCGCTGGCGCGGCGCGGCCCCGATCCAGGCGGCCATCCGCGCGGGAGATCCGTACACCGGCGTGACCACGATGGTCATGGACAAGGGGACGGATACCGGCAGCATCCTGCTGCAAGACATGATCCCGATCGCGCTGGACGAAACCGGCCAAAGCCTGCACGACAAGCTCGCCGCGCTGGGCGCGATCCTGCTGATCCACACCCTGGAATGGATGGAGACGGGCAGCATCCAACCCCGTCCCCAGCCCGATAACCCCGACCTGGTCACGCTGGCGCCCATGCTCAAAAAAGAAGAAGGGCTGCTCGACTGGGAAAGCGCTGCCATCGAGATCGACCGGCACGTGCGCGCCTTCACCCCCTGGCCGGGTACCTACACCTGCTGGGACGACAAACGGCTCAAAATTCTGGCGGGGTACCCGCTGCAACACGATCTGGGGATCGCGCCGGGCGTCGTGCACGATACACGCAGCGCGTCGCTGGGCAAGGCCGCGCCTTTCGTGATCGGCACCGGCCAGGGCGTCTACGTCCCCACCCGGCTGCAAATCGAAGGACGGGGCGCCCTGGACGCGGAGATCTTCCTCAATGGCGCGGGAGGGTTCCTGGGCGCGACGCTGGGCTGATCCGTCTAGTACAATCGGGCCGAAGTTGATCCAGGGTTTTTCGTAGGGGCGTCAGCTTGCTGCGCCCTGCATGAGTCATCCCGAATTTTGAGAGAGGTTGGTAGATTGGCCCCTATCCCCCTC
>CAYRWY010000465.1:0-4441 GCA_964427955.1 uncultured Anaerolineaceae bacterium | reverse complement strand
GACGATGTGGCCGGGCGCGAGTTCTTCCTTCAGCGAGCCGCACGCGCTGACGCTGATCACCCGTTCCACGCCGAGGGTCTTGAGCGCGTAGATGTTAGCCCGATAGGGGACTTCGGTTGGCATCAGCACGTGGCCGCGCCCATGCCGCGCCAGGAAGGCGACCCGCTGTCCGGCCAGCGTCCCGATGCGGATGGCATCACTGGTCGGGCCGAAAGGGGTATCGATCTGGCGTTCTTCCACGCCGGACAGCCCCGGCATGTTGTAGAGGCCCGATCCGCCGATCACCGCAATACGTACAGGTTCCATGAATAAGTAGTCTCCTGAACAAGAAAAAGGGATAAAAACTGGGGCCTAGTGTACCGCTGAACTGGCCGGGCTTCCACCCACTGCCGGGTCGGGTGTCGGCGAGGGGGTGATGACCGGCGTACTGGTGGGCGTGGGTGTGTCGGTGACGAGCGGGACCACGGTCGGCCACCAACTGGAATTGCTCGCGGAGCGGATCAGCGTGGTGAATGACATACTGTACAGCGCGATGCAGCCGACGATCACCAGCACGAAGCCGCCGGAGACCAGCAGGCCAATCAGGCTGTATTTGCGCGTGCGGCGCGGATCGAAGGCTTTGCCCGCGTTGAGCAGCCCAACCAGCGACAGCACGAAGGCGACTATCGGCAGGCAGTAGCCCGCGCCGCAGCACGATGCCGCCGTGATCAGCGCCAGCAGCATCCCGATAAAGCTGGTCACGTCGTGCGAGTTGCCGCGATAGAGGTTGTCGTCAGTGGCCTGCTGGCCGCGCTTGACCTTGCCGGACGCGCCGACCTGCGCGCCGATCAACTGCTCGGCATACGCGCCGGGTTCTTCGACCTGGGCGCCGCGCAGCCGCGCCTCTTCGGCGTGTTCCTGGCAGAGCCGCTGGCCGTCGCCGGTATAGTACAGGCAGTAGGCGCACAGCGGCTTATGGCAGACCTCACAGCGTTCTAGCGCGACCCGCTCCGGGTGATTGATACAGTGTAGGGATTCCCACCCGCTCATCGATCCGACTCCTGGATGCAGTGCCACCGCGTGGTTTAGGGGTGGACAGGCAGCAAGAATATTACAGTCGTGGTCATTTTTCTGTAGGGGCGTATTGATGCGCTTTAAGAAAATAGGACGGAGATCGCTGGTACTTGGCCTCCCCCCCCGACCCCCTCTCCAACAAAGTTGGCGAGGGGGAGTCAGGGGCGTGTAAGTCCCCTCTCTGGCTTGGCCGGAGAGGGGATTTAGAGGTGAGGCCGGATCTCCGTATTCAATGGTTAAACCGCATCAATACGCCCCTACCTGAAGAATCTTCACCGTGAACTTAGCCACGCAGTTGTTTGAGCACCTGATCCAGCGCGGCGAGGTGTTCGCCCAGCGCCCGCGCCGCCAGCCGCTCACGCGAGGCCCGCGCCCGCAGCGCCGTCTCTTGCGCGAACCGGGCGTCACCATACGGAATACGACGGGCACGCAGTTGGTGCAGCCGCACCAGCAGGCCCGCGGCCCGCTGGACCAGCGGCGAATCGTCCGGCATAAGATCGAGCACCGCCAGCAGCGTCTCCTCGGCGGCGACCGAGTCCCCCGCGGCGAGCAGCAGTTGGCCCAGCGTTACCAGGACTTCGGCCCGCTCCGGCGGCGATCCGACGCGCGCCAGCAGATCCCGGCTGCGCGCGGCATTCGCGGCCCCGTCGGCGATCTCACCCTGCCGCGCCTGGACCTGCCCCAGCCGCAGGTAAGCCCCGGCCAACGCCGCCCGATCCGAGCCGGGCAGCAGTTCGGTCACCGCCTCCTGCAACAGCCGGGCCGCTCCGGCCAGCGCCGTCCGCCCGTCCGCGGACGCGGGATCAGACTGATCACAGATCAGGTCGGCCAGCCGCAGCCGGATCTGGACACCGAGATCGCGCAGCGACAGGGCGTCGGCGGTGGTCAGCGCCAGCCGCAGCAGCTCGTCGGCGCTGGTCACCTCCCCCAGCGCGAGCAGCACCCCGGCCAGATCGACCTGGGCCGCGGCCACCAGGGCGTGATCCTGAAGGTCGCTGAAGGTGGTGAGGGCAGCGCCCAGGCGTTTCGCGGCGTCGCGGTGTTGGCCCAGCAGCGACAGAGTCTTGCCCCAATCTTGCGCGACCAGCGCCGCCAGCCGCATATCCGCCGGGCGATCCTGGAGCAGCTCGCGCAGCGCGTCGGACAGCGCATCGGCGCCCGCTTCCAGTTGATCGACGGCGACCATGTGACGGCCAAAGGCGCGCTGCGTCTCCGTCCAGACCGGGCGGGGCAGATCGTCCAGCCGCAGGGTGACCAGGAACAGCCAACCGCTTTCGACCCGCTGATCGGGCAGCGCCGCCGCGACTTCGCCCATCGCCAACTGCAAACGTCCGAGGTCTTCGCCCTCCGGCAGCAGTTCGCGGAAGCCCTGGGCATAGGCCAGGTATTCCTCTGCCAGCCCGGCGCGCCGGAACAGCGGTCCAGCCGCGCCCAGCAGGCGCGCCATCACCGCCGGGCCAATCGCCACCTCCGGGTGAAGCTGGCGGCGCAGCAGCGCGCGAGTATTGTTGGCACGTGCCTGCATGGCGGGGTCCAGAGGATCGGGATCACCCGCGGGCCAGGATTGGACGAGATAGGTCATGATGGCGCGGTCGATCTGATCGGCAGTCGCGCGATCCAGCCGGAAGCGTTCGGCGACCAGTTCGCGCACCCCGGCGGGCAGATCGTACAACCCACCCTCCCGCCGCAGCAGGCCGCTGTCGAGCAGCGCCACCACGTAGGGATCGGACCCGCTCCCGGCCAGGCCGCGCGCCAGGGCCGGTTCGAAGCCGTCGGGCAAGCCCTGGACGCGGACCAGCAGCCGCACGGCCCGCTCGTCCTGCGCGATCAACCATTCCAGCTTGCGGCGCAGATACAGCGCCACGGGTTCGGGCGCGGACTCGTCGAAGGCGCGCAACTGCTCCAGCGCCGGATCGATCCCGTGCGCCTCGATCAGTTCGACCCCTTCACTGATCAGCCAGGGGAAATTCAGCGTCCGGTCCAGAAAATCGTCGATGGTATCGACGTCCAGCGCCTCGATCCCCCGCCCTACTGCCAGCCGCATCGCCAGGGTCCGGGCATCTTTCGGGGTGAATTTTTCGACGGTATAGGTCCGGCCCGCGCCAAAGCCGACCAGATCATCCGCCACCTGCCGCGCCGTCAGCAGCACACAGCTCGCCGGGATCAGCGCCCGGATCAGCGCGCCCAGCCGGTTTTGTTCGGCGGACAGTCCTACCGCATCGACCTGATCCAGCACGAGCAGAACGCGCGCGCCGTCCAGTTGTTCCGGCAGATACGGCGAGACTTCGAGCGCCTGCGCCAGGGCCGCCACTACGTCTTGCAGGGTGGTCATGGCCGTGCAGCGCAGCCACGCCACGCCGTCCGGGAAGCGCCAGGCGTAGCGGGTGGCAAAGGCTGCCGCCAGCCAGGTTTTGCCGATTCCCGCCGGGCCGCGCAGGACGTACACCCCCGCGCCCGCGGCGGGCAGATCCGCCGCCAGCTTGGCCAGCAGTTCACGCCGCCCGACGAAGCCCGCCAGCCTGGGCAGGCCGATCACCCGCACCGGCTGTTCGGCCACCAGCGGGCGCACGGCGCGCTCATCGACCGGCGGCAGGGGCAGCGTCACGGCGTCCAGGTCGTCGTCGAGCACCATCTCGTACCGGTCGGGCTGGCCGCCCGGCTTTTCCTTGAGTTCGCGAATCGCCGCCCGGTACGCGCTCCGCACGTCCTGGCCGCCGCACAACCCGGCATAGAAGCGAGTGTTGAACATCAGCGCATTGTCCAGCGAGATCCGCCGCCGCGTCCCGATCACGGCCTCGACCGGGGTATCGCGGATCAGCAGATCGGCCATCGCGCGGCTGAAGCAGCCGTCCATGACCACCAGCCGGGCGCTGCTGGCCTTGAACAGGTTCGCCACGTGCTCCATCACGGCATAGGATTCTTTGCCGTCTTCGTCTTCCAGGTAGAGCAGATCGCGCTCGCCGTGGCAGACCAGGTGCACGACCGCAAAGGCGTCCGGTCCGCCTGCCGCCAGCACCTCGCCCAAGCGGGCCGCCGTCGGCGGAGACAGGCGCACCAGGGCCAGCCGGACATCGGATTCGCGGTGCAGCGCGGCGACGTCGGGCAGCAGCCGGGCCAGCGCCTCCCACTCGGCCACCGGATCGAGCGGGTTGAGCGGGTCCTGTTCGCCGTCCATCCCGGCATACGGGGCCGCGATCACGGCCAGCACCGGCAGATAGCGCCGGAGTTGGGCCACGCCCGGATCGCGCAGCACGTCGCGCCCGTTCAGAATCGTATAGTCGTGAGGTGAAAGCGTGTCCATCACCGGCCAGGAGTCCTGTTGTCCCACCATTGAGGGAAGTATAGTCCAATGGGGCAAAAAGCGAAAAGGGCCGCGCGCGGCGGCCCT
>CAYRWY010000464.1:0-4474 GCA_964427955.1 uncultured Anaerolineaceae bacterium | reverse complement strand
CCGAGCAGCATGAACACCGGAAATACCACCAGGGCATAGCGCGACAGGCTGCCGCTGCCGCTGGCCGCAGGGATCAGAATCGAGATAATGCAGTACAGCCCATAGCTGGCCCCCAGCCGCCGCCACACCGCCCCCGCGATGCCGAGCACGGCGAAAAAGGCTCCCAGGTCGAGCAGCAGGTGATACCAGATTTGCCCGGTCTTGAAGTTCCCGCTGAACAGCAGTTTCAGGTCGTGCCAGACGATCACCCAGGGACCAGCCGTATGCCGTCCCCAGGCGCTCTGGGTGGTCGAAAACGCGACCGGGTCGTCGAATTCATGGTTGAGGAACAGCATATAACTGATCAGCCCCAGCGGGATGATCATGAGGGCGGCCAGCGAGAACCAATCCTGCCGCACGCCCTGCGCCAGGTCGAGCCAGGTCTGGCGGTGGCGCAGGCGGTCCAACTGCCAGCCGTGCGCGCGCAGCCATTCCAATCCCACCGCGCCCCACACGACTACCCCTACGATGCGTGAGGCGGAACACAACAGGCCGAACAGCGCGGCCCAAAACCACAGCCTCTTGCGGGCAAAATACATCGTGGCGACCGAAAACAACAGAAACGTGCTTTCGGTGTAAACCGCTGTGAAAAAGAACGCGGTAGGAAACGCGGCAATGTAGAAGATGGTGCGGGACGCGGTGGCCGCGTCGTCGAACTCCAGCTCGGTCAGCTTATAGAGAAACGCCAGCGCGATGAGCAGGCATAGGTTGCTGACCAACACCCCCGCCGCCACCGTGCTGCCTGCCAGCGGCTTGAACAGGCTGATCAGCAGCGGATACAGGGGGAAAAAGGCGACCGCGCTTTGCTGGCCGGGGATGAACCAGTAGCCCTGATCCACGATCCGAAGGTAAAAGCCGCTGTCCCAGCGCGCCCACACGTCCAGCCAGACATTGCCGGGATCGACATGATAGAGGCCCTCTCCGGTCATGCTGGGGATGGCGATCTCGGCCAGGTACGCCCCCACGAAAACGATGAAGCGCGTGATCAGGAACGCCATCAAGGGCCACATCAACCAGTAATGCCTGGACTGCTTGATCCGCTGGACCTGCGCCGTCATCGTGGCTTACTCTCCCAACTGGAGTTGGACGTTCGAAAAGGCGACCGGTCCGCCAAAGCTGATCAGGCCGATCCACCCGCTGTGACGGGTGATCGGGACGGCTTGCACGGACAGCGTTCCATCCACGAGAATGTCGTAATCGTCGCGGTGGACGTGCAGCAGCAGCGTATGGACCACGCCCGGCGCGAGGGTGAGCGGGACATTCCCCTCACCCTGAAAAACCCCCTGCTCGTCGTAATGCCCCCAAAACACCTGGCTGCCGCCGTTGGCAAACCGCACCATATAGCCCTGCCGCGGATCGTCGCGCCCGTCCATGTGGAAGATGATGCCGCCTCCCGCATCGGCGAGATCGGCAGGCAGCAGGATGTCCACACTGATCGTGAAGACTTCCCCGGCGATGCCGGTCCCGGCGACGTAATCGGCCAGCGGGGTATCGGACTGGGTGATGACATTTTGGGACACACTCCAGGTCCCGGTCGCGGCGTTGGTCGGGATGTCGCTCATCGCCACGTCCGAGATGGTCGTCCCGCCGCTGGCATAGACGCTGACGTCGTCGAACGCGACGGCACTTTGCGAAGTGGTCAGACCAAAATAGCCGCTGGGTTGAGCAGCGGTGAGCGGTATCCCGCTGGCGACGTCAACACCGTCCAGCCGCACGGTATAGGACTGGTTGGCCGCCAGGATTTCGAGCGTATGCACCCCCTGCCCGGCCAGGCTGACGGTCGCGTTACCCTGGCCGTTGAAGTTGCCCGCGTCGTCGAAATAGCCCCACACGAGGGAATCGCCGGGGTCGAAGTAGCGGACCATGCTGCCGCCATTTTTGCGGTTGGGCGTGGGCAGGTTGAACAGGAGGCCGCCCCCGCTGCCGTCCAGGTGGTGGAACGTCACCCGCAAGCTGTACGGCTGGCTGACCGGCTGCTGGTAAATATCGGCGAAGTCGTAACCGTCTTTTTGCTGCTGAACGAGGCTCCCGTCGGCCACCGTCCAGTCGCCGCTGATCGGCAGCCAGAGCGACGGGCCGCCCGCCGGGTTCTCGAACGAATCGGAGAATACGGACTGCATCTCCCCTGCGGGTGGGACGGTGGGCACAGTCGCGGGGATCGCGGTCGGGACCGCTGCCGGGGTCGGAGTCGTCAGCGCATCGACGACGATGTCGTCGAAGGCGACCTGCGACGTGGACGTGATGAAGCCGACCGTGCCGCCCCGATACAGCAGGGGAATCTCGGACGCGACGACCGTCCCATCGAGCAGCAGCGCATACGTCGCCGTGCCGACTTCGACCCGCAGGCGGTGCGGATCGTGGTTGTCCGGCGCGAGAGCCAGCTCGGCGCTGCCCTGCCCGACGAAGTTGCTGTCGTCCCCAAAATAGCCGTAGATCAGCCACAGCTTTCCGGCGTCCACATTGAAACGCGCCATATGGCTCTGCTGGCGGCTGGTGGTCTGCTGCGCGCCAAACATGACGCCGCCGCCCATCGTGCCGTCCAGCAGTTGTAGCGTGGTCTCGAAATAGTAGGGCTGGTCGTCGGGGATCTGGAGCGGGATGAGCGTGCCCAGGTCGTAGCCGCTGGTGCTGATCTGAACCAGCCGGGCATCGCGGATGGTCCAATCGCCTCCAAACGCCAGGTACTGGACGTCGTGCTGGGTGGCGAAATCTTCCCGGTAGGGGAAAGCCAGGGGCATGTTCTGGGACTGGGGAGCGGCAGAGAGCCAGCCGTACAGGCCCAGGTTCAGGATAATGAGCGCAACAACCGCCAGTCCAAGTGGAAGCCAGGTGGAACGGAAGGATAATTGTTGCATCGTTATGATATTTTTCTCCTAAAGTAACCTTATTGTAGGCTGTATTTTATTCGAAATCAACTAGAATTAATGAATAATTTATACATTAATGCAATAAATCGTCGTGGTCGTACCGCAGAGTCATCACGCGCACCCGCCAAAATCCCTGGTCGAGCGTCATGACCACCGACGCGGATGCCGTCAGAGCGGTGGAAGAATCTTCCGTCAGGCTGAACGGCGCATCGTCGAAGGCCACGACGCTGCCGTCGTCGCTCAAAAAGGTCAGGCGCAGGTGATGGCCGTGGTGCGTGATCGCGCGCGGCGAAGCCATGCCCGCCAGGGCCTGCTGGTAAGCCGGTCCGGCCCAGTACGTCAGCAGGTCGGACGTGTCGCCGGTAGTCTGCGCCCGGGCGAACGCCTCCCAGGCCGCCCAGTAGGCCGCCAGGATCTCCTCTTGTTCCGCCGGGGAAAGAGCCGCGCCGTCCACCGACAGCCAGCGCGCCTCTGCCGCCGCGGGCAGGTGGAGCGTATGGCCGTGAAAAATCGACGCCGGATTGGCGCCCTGCTGAAAAGCCGCGACGAACTGCGTCAACAGCGCCACCGCCAGGGCCGCCGCCGGGATCGCCACGATCACCGCCGCCACGAACACGCCAAATTTGAGTTGGGCTTTACGGCTCATCGGCGCAGCCCTGCCTCTTCACCTGCACGGCGTAGGGGATCGAACGCGCTGAACCGCTGAGGGCCTGGTACAGGTGGAGGCCGGGTGCCGTCGGCGCGGGCAGCTTCAGCGTCGCCGTCCCGCCGGTGGTGCTGCCATAGCCCTGCCCGCCCTCCCATACGAACTGCACCAGCGTGCCATCGGCGACGGCGCTGCCCTGGGCATCGGTCACCCGCGCGCTGAAGGACAGCGTATCGCGCCCATCGTCCAGCACGCAGGTCGGAGTAATGGTCAGCGTGATCTGGGAGGGATCGCCGGGAACCTGAAACACTTCCAGCGTTTTCTGGACCTGATCCAGGGAAAAAGAGATACGCACCCGGCCCGGTCCGCCCACACTGTGCAGCAGCGCCGTTTCCAGTCCTCCCTGGGCCGTGAATGCTAGAGTCTCGCGGGTGCCATCCGGAAAAATGACGCGAGCCGCTGCCTTCGGGGGATGAACCGGGTTCCCCCATTGGTCGCGGGACAACAGGATCAAGGTGGTCTGCCCGTCCCCATAGGCGGGTATCTGGTTCGCGGTGGCGAACAGGTCCGCCTCGGCCAGCGCGTCCGGCAGCACGGTCAGCCGACGCCGCACCTCAAGCCCGGCATAGCGCACCCGGACGAGGCTTTCGCCCGCCTGCGTGATCGTCCCGGCGGGGATCTGCCACGTTGCCGCGCCGTCGCCGTCCAGGGCCAGCGCGCTGTCGAAGCGCTGAAGACCATTGAACAGCTCGGTTTGAACGGTCTTTCCGGCAGCCCCGGTGACGCTCACCTGCAACGCCCATGCTTCCCCGGCCCGGATGACCGGCGGCGCGCGCAGGCTGATGACGGCGGGGGGTGCCTGACCGGCCACCAGCAGCACGACCACGCCGATTAACATCGTCGTCAGGCGCTTCATCGCCCA
>CAYRWY010000463.1:0-4488 GCA_964427955.1 uncultured Anaerolineaceae bacterium | reverse complement strand
CGCGATCAGCACAGTTCGGAGCACTACTACGCCGTGCGCGACCAGGATCGCACCGGGCACTGGCTGGACACGCCCGCCGTCGAGCGCGCCGCGCGCATGATTTACCTGAACAAGACCTGCTATAACGGGCTGTGGCGCGTGAACAGCAGCGGCTTCTTCAACGTCCCGCTGGGGCGCTACAAGCATCCGGACATTCTGAACGAGGACAAGCTGCGCGCTGCGTCGAAGGCCCTGCAAGGCGTGGCGCTGGCGATAGCGGACTTCGAGGTCGTGATCCGCCGGGCCGGGCGCAAGGATTTCGTCTACCTCGATCCGCCCTACGTGCCGATCAGTCCCACTTCGAACTTCACCAGCTATTCGCCGGATGCCTTCGGCGAATACCAGCACCGCAAGCTGGCGCTGGTCTTTGGCGAACTCCACCGCAAGGGCTGCCGGGTGATGCTCAGCAACTCGGACACGCCGCTGGTGCGCGAACTCTATTCGAAATACCGCATCGAGACGGTGTTGGCCCGCCGCGCCATCAACTCGGCCAAGGGGTCGCGCGGGCAGATCACGGAGTGCGTGATTCTGAATTACTGATTGTCAGGCACGGGGAGGCTGAGCGTCGAGCAGCCTGCCGACGCCGCGCCTACAATGAGAAGGACTCGTGTTGTGGAGACCTTCCCCTATGTCGCGCCGCCCGCTGATCCTGATCGCGCTCCTGCTGCTGACGCTGTCCGCCAGCGTGTACGCCGCGCGGCGGATCGGCGCCTGGATCTACGCTCATCGTCCCTACGACTGCCTCGTGCTGGGCGACGTCAGCGTCCAGTTGAATACGCACCTGGAACGGAAAACCCCTATGCTGCTGGCCCGGCTCGACGCGCTGGACGGTCAGACCTCGCTCCAGGCGTGGAGCGTCGGCGACGTCCAGCAGCTCCGGCTGGTCCACCTCCCCACCGGCGCGATCACCCCCTTGCAGCGCATGAGGGGCGGCGGCTACCTCAATGCCTACGCCTGGAGATGGTCGCCGGATCGCCGGTATGTCTTTTACAGTTGGTGGGATGACGACCGCCGGTGGGCGGCGATCTCGTCCAGCGACGGGACGCGCGCGGCGACCTTCCCGATCGGCGAGGGCTGGACCGACACCCTCGACTTTTCGGCGGATTCCAGCTACGTGGCCCTGCTCCAATACTCCAGCCGCCCGGCCTATAAGAACCTGATCTTCATCTCGGTCGATGATTTTCGCCTCACCCGGCTGCCGCTCGCCTCCCGGCTGCTGACCGATCACGACGGCTATCGCTGGTCACCCACCGGCCACCGCCTGGTCTACTACGACAACATCCAACTCTTCGTCGCCGATCCGGAGTCCGGGAGGCTGGGCCAGCTTACCTACCGGGTGCCCGCCCCAGACGGAGACGAGCTGTTCTCCGACCGGCTGGAATGGTCCGCCGACGGGCAGTACATCCTCTACAAATACGGCAAGTTTCACGCGCGGGCCGACGTGATGACCGTGATCCGGGTCAGGGGCGTGATCCCGACGCCAGTCGCCCGCAAGGTCTTCACCAGCATCGAACTGCGCGACGAGGTCTTTCACTGGTCGCCCACCGGCCACGCCTTGATCTATTTCCGGCTGCGGCTGCCGAATCCGCAGGAGGATCTGCCGGGATGGCAGACCGGCGACCTGTGGTGGTATGACCCGGTCACGGGCCTGGAAACCCGCGTGGCCTGGGATGTGCTGGGCGCTGCCGCCAGCCGATATGGCGTGATCCTGGCGCGGCTGACCGCTGGTGGGGGCGTCGTCGAGCTGCGCGACTGGGACGGCAGAACACAGCGCATCGGCCAGACCTTCGACCGGTCCAACCAGCAGATCAGGCAGCAAAATAGCTGCTCCGTGCCAGAACACTGCTGGCTGAGCGAGATCTACCGGCTGAATGACACGCTGCCCGACTGCCCGATTCGGGGCTTCGCGCCGGAGCAGTACGAAATCCGCCAGGATGGACGGATCATCTGGAATTTTCAGGTTCCGCCCGGAGCCAGCGTGGCCAGCGAGCCGGTGTGGAGATTCTCCGTCAACACGCTCTATGCGGCTCAATGCCGTTTTACCGCGCGCATCCTCCAGCAGGGCAGCCGCCGCTGGGTCGAGATCGGCGATCTGTTCACGGGCACGTTCTACCCGCTGCCGGAGACGCTGACCAGCACCCTGCCGCCCAATTTCTTCGATTATCCCTCGCCCTATCGCTGGTGGGCGTTCTGGGTGATCCCCTCCCCCGACGATCAGACCTGGATGGTCTATTTCCAGGTGTCCGATTACCAGGGCGTCGTCTATTTCTTCCGGCCCGACGACCAACAGTGGACCCTGTTTTATCAGGACACCGATTATTTTGACCCCAGCATCGACAAGGTTACCTGGTCGCCGGACAGCCAGCGCATGGCCTACACCCGCTGGATCGCAGGCCGACCGGCTCCGACCCTGTTCGTGACCACTGCCGACCTATCCCAACAGTGGGCGCTGGGCTATTTTCCCCGCGACCGGGTTGAGCGGATGGCGTGGGAGAAGTGCGGCGGGGTTGAGGCCGCGTTGAGAGGAGACTGATCGATGCTACGCCGGGGGATGATCCTGATCGCGCTCCTGCTGCTGACGCTCTCCGCCAGCATCTATGCCGCGCGGCGCGTGGGTGCCGCCCTCTACGCCCGGCTCCCCTATGACTGTGTCACCGTGGTCGATGTCAGGGTCGGGCCTAATGCGCACCTGGAACGGGACGTGCCACATGTCATCGCCGCCAGCATCTCGCCAGACGGCGCTCATGCGCTTCAGTTATGGGGCAATTCACGGCACCAGGTGATCCGGCTGCAAGATCGCCAGACCGGCCACACCACCCTCTTGCAGCAGGTCGCGGCGGAGCCGGTCGCCGATCCGGTGGCGCGAACCGCCACGTGGAAATGGTCGGACGACAGCCAGTACGTGTTCTACGATTGGCAAAACTCCCAGCACCACCTGATGGCGGCGGTGTCGTCTCAGGACGCCCAACGCGTCGCCGCCGTGACACTGCCGCAGCCGGTGAGGTACGCGTTCGGGTTTTCGGCGGACGACGACTACGTCGCGCTGGTTTATGGCGAGTTGTCCGCGCCGCAAACGCTGGCGATCATCTCCACGCGCGACGCGATCCTCACAACGCCGGTGACCTTCACCACGGCCACCGATCTCCACCATACCCAGGGCGCCTGGTCTCCGTCCGGACACCGCCTCGCGGTGCTGCGCAGCCTGCAACTGGTGGCGGTCGATCCTGAGGGCGGGGTGTTCGACCAGGTCACGTATCCGGCCCTGATACCGAGCCGTCCGAAGTATTTCAAACTGTCGATGGAGCCGCTGTGCTGGTCCGCCGATGCCCGCTACGTGGCGTTCAGGTATTGGGACAACAGGGAAAATCTCTATTTTCTCGATCTTTTTGCTGTGGACGGAGTGACCCTACACTCCGTCGAGACGCTGCCCATGACGTCGAATGAAGCCTTCTTCGGGAGCAAACCGGTCTACCACTGGTCGCAGACCGGCCACCGGCTTATCTATCTCAAGAGCGCCGATCCTCAATTCATGGGGGTTTTCTCGCGGGCCCGGCTCTGGCAGTTCGACCCGGATATTCGCCAGTCCAGCGTGCTGGTGGATGGCATCCACCAGTTCTGGTTCGAGCACCAGACCTACATCCTGGTGCGCGAACTCCCGGATCAGACGATTCTGGAACTGCGTGACGCCGACGGCGCCTACCCGGTCGTGGTCAAAACCTTCGACGTGAAGTGGGCCGACTCCGACCTGGACTGGTTCCAGATCGCGCAGGATCTTTCCTACCACCTGTTCAAATGTGATTTTCCAGGGCGCAGGCTGGACCGGCTGGTGATCGACGAGCGGGGCGTGGTAGGCTGGAACCTCGACGTCCAGCCGGGGGCGGAGATCATCGACGATTCCTCATGGTTCTTCGTTCGCTGCCCCTATACGTCGCGGATGCTGCGCCAGGGGGAACAGTTGTGGCTTGAAGTGGGCGACCTCGTATCAGAAACGTTCTACGAGTTTCCAGGGACGATGCATCATTATCCCCCCCAGTACCTTGACAACGCGAGCTGGGATATTGTGATCGTGCCCTCGCCGGATGGACAAAGCTGGCTGGTGCAGCCGGACTCTTTTGTCGAGGACAATATCTACCGCTTCCAGCCCGCGCAGGGGACATGGTCGTCCTTTGCCCTGGATCTGCCCAGCACCCCCACCCAGCTCACCTGGTCGCCCGACAGCCGCTGGGTCGCGTTCACACGCTGGCTCAGCCAGGATCAGTCGATGGTCGTGTTCGCCGCCCGGGCCGATGGGTCGGACCTGCGGAGGTTGGGACCGGTGCCCAGCAACGAACCGCTCACCTGGGACAAGTGCGGCGGGATCGGCACGATCCTGGGGAGAGACTGAGGGCCTGCCCCTTTACACGAACTCGCGCAGGCGGCGGCGCATGACCACGCTCTCCACCAGCCCGA
>CAYRWY010000462.1:0-4508 GCA_964427955.1 uncultured Anaerolineaceae bacterium | reverse complement strand
CAACGCACGCGCCATTCCCGGTCGCGCAGCAGCTTGACCAGCGCCGGGATCGCGGACTCGTGGCTGATCTTGCCGAGCGCCCACGCCGCCGCGATCTGGACGTCCTTGGCGCTGTCGGTCAGCATCTCCACCAGGTCCGGCACCGCCGCCGCGCTGCCCACCCGGCCCAGCGCATCCGCCGCTTTCCAGCGCACACGCCATTCCGGATCGCGCAGCGCCCCGGCCAGGGCGACTACGGCATCCGGATCGCCAAAATCGCGCAGCAGGTCCACGATGTGCAGCCGGATGCGCACCTCTTCGTCGCTGAGCGCGTCGATCAAGACGGGCACGGCCATCGGTCCGATCTCGCGGATGGCGTTGACGAAAACCGCCCCGCCGCCGTTGCCAAATGGACCGGGGCGTCCCCAGCGCAGCGCCTCCAGCAGGCCGACCACGGCCCCCGCCGCTTTGAGTTTGCCGAGCGCACTCGCCGCCGCTTCGCGCACGTTCCAATCGTCGTCGCGCAGCACCCGTGTCAGCGCCGGGATCGCCGCCTTATCCGCGATCTCGCCCAGGCGCCGTGCGGCCAGGGCGCGCTCCTCGGCGTTGGCATCTTCATCTTCCAGCTTTTTGATCAGGTCCGGAGCCTGTTCGAGGGTGCTCTCGTCGGTCGCGCTGCTCTCCAGCAGATCGCGGCGGCGGCGGTCCGGCAGGCCCGGACGCGGCGCGCCCAACGCCGACGATGGGCGTTCGGTGCCGGATCGCCCCAGGAACGTGGAACGCCGGTAGCTGTCGTACGCATCGCTCACCAGGCGGATCAGCCGTCCCCAGGGCCGCACCGCCGGATCGGTGAAGTCCAGCACCGGCAGCGCAGCGAGCCGGGGGGGCACGTCCGTCGGCTGGTACAGCACCACGAACACCCGCGCGCCCACCCCCAGCGCGAACGTCCATTCATACGTGATCTGGTCGGAGGCTTTGGCGGCGGGCGTCATGATCACGATCAGCGCGAACGCCTCGCGCAGCGCCTGATCGTTCGGCTCGCGCCACTCGCCCTCGGCGCGCAGCCGCTCATTCTCGATCCAGACCTTGAACGACGCCCCCTCGAGTTGGCCCGCCAGGTCGGCGACAAATTCCGCCTCTTCGCCCCGATAGGATAGGTAGACATGCTGCCCCATGACGTTGGCTCCTTCACCCCGGTCAAAACTGAAAAACGTAAATGTGCGCGCTGCAAAAAACGGCCAGATTCAGGCGCATAAGGTCATTATACGCTTAACTGGGCCGTTTGATAAAGCCCTCAACGGTGGGGGGGAGGCTTTTCAACCCCGGCTGGCTTCCCACTCGGCGAGCGCCTGGCGCGCGGCGGTCGTATCGATCCGGCGCAGCGCCATTTCCGCCGCCCAGCGCACCGACACTTCCTCGTCACGCAGCGCCCCGGCCAGGCCCGGCACAGTTTGCGAGGCCGCGCGCGCCTTCGGCTCGACGGCGATCCGTTCCAGCGCCTTGACCACGCGCCGCCGCACGTCCGGGCGGGGATCGCTGAAGGTGTCGAACAGCCGCCCGATAGCGATGGGATTGCCGATCTTACCCAGGGCTTCGGCGGCGGTGATGCGTACGTAGACGTCTTCGCTGTCGAGCGCGGCCAGCAGGCCGGGGACGGCGTTCGGATCGAGGGGCATTACGCAGCATCCTTTCAGAGCAGCAAGCCTACGCTAAAAACTAATCACTGATCGTGCCATTGTACCCCATTCGCCGGAGGGATGTGGTTGGGTTTTTCCCCGTCTGGCCTGCGTGTGTTACAATCCAGACAGGCTACCACCGCACAAGGACTTATACCATGTCTGGACCGAACGTGATCGACCAACGCTATACCCTGCATGAGCCGTTGGGATCGGGCAGCATGGGGATCGTGTACCGCGCCACCGATCGTCTGACCCAACGCGCCGTCGCTCTCAAGCAGGTGACGGCGGCGCTGCACCACCTGGAATTCGCCGCCCAGCGTTCGACCCAGTCCTACGGCACGAGTCTGAACCTGGCGTTGGCGCAGGAATTTCAAACGCTGGCCGCGCTGCACCATCCTCACATCATCACCGTGCTCGATTATGGGTTCAACCACGAACACCCATATTTCACGATGGAATTTCTGCCTAACGCGCAGACGATCCTGCAAGCCGGGCAGCGGCTCCCCACGGTCGAGCGCGTCCGGCTGCTGGTCCAGGCCCTTCAGGCGCTGGCCTATCTGCACCGCCACAACATCCTGCACCGCGACCTGAAGCCCGCCAACATCCTGGTCTTCGACGGCCAGGTGAAGCTGCTGGATTTCGGGCTGTCCGTGGCGCGCGAGCAGGCCCAGGGCGTGGCGGGCACGCTGGCCTACATGGCGCCCGAAGTGCTGGAAGGCCGCCCGGTGGGCGAAGCGGCGGATCTGTACGCCTTGGGCGTGATCGCCTACGAGCTGTTCGCCGGGGTGCATCCCTTCGCCGCCGATCACAACAACCAGGACCTGATTCGCAGCATCCTGACCGCCGAGCCAGATCTGCGCGCGCTCCACATCGAGGAGGAACGCGACCGGCGGCTGCTGCCGATCCTCCAACGGCTGCTGCACAAAGATCCCGCGGCCCGCTACCAGCACGCCCAGCAGGTGATCGACGAGTTCAGCGCCGCGCTGGATCAGCCCACCCTGGCGCAGGACACCTTCGCCATCCGCGAAAGCTATCTGCAAGCGGCCCCCTTCGTGGGCCGGGTGGCGGAAATGGCGCAGCTTCGCACGGCGCTCGACGCCGCCATGACCGGCGATGGCAGCGCGTGGCTGATCGGCGGCGAGAGTGGGCTGGGCAAGTCGCGGATGCTGGACGAGCTGCGCGCCCCGGCCCTGGTCAAAGGCGCGCTGGTGCTGTACGGCCAGGCCGTCGAGAGCGGTGGACCGCCCTATCACCTGTGGCGCGCGCCGCTGCGGCGGCTGGTGATCTCCACCCCGTTGACCGAGTTAGACGCCGGCGTGCTCAAAGAGATCGTGCCGGACATCGAGCGCCTGCTGGATCACCCCGTGGACGAGGCGCCGCGCCTGGACAGCCGCTCCGCGCAGCAGCGCCTCTCACTCACGCTGGTCAAGCTCTTCCAGACTCAAATGCAGCCGGTCGTGCTGCTGCTGGACGATCTCCAGTGGGCGCGCGAAAGCCTGCTGCCGCTGCGCGAGGTCATCCACCGGGTGGAGGGGCTGCCGCTGCTGATCGTGGGCAACTATCGCGACGACGAGCGCCCCGACATCCCCGCCGAACTGCCCGGCGTGCAGGTGCTCCCGCTCCAGCGTTTCACGCGGGACGAGATCGCCGCCTTGAGCACGGCCATGCTCGGCCCTGGCGGTGCCCAGCCGCGCATCGTCGATTTGTTGGAGCGCGAAACCGAAGGCAACGCCTTTTTCATGGTCGAGACGGTGCGCGCGCTGGCGGAACAACTCCCCCAGTTGGACGACGTGGCCGAGATGCCGCTGCCGGAGCATATGTTTCCCAAGGGCGTGCTGGCGATTGCCCAGCAGCGGTTGGAACGCCTGCCGCTGGATTATCACCCCCTGCTGCGCACGGCGGCAGTGGCCGGGCGCCAGATCGATCCGAAGATTCTGCACCACATCGACCGGGCGGTGAACCTGGACCTGTGGCTGCTGGTGTGCGCCGACGCGGGCGTCCTCAAGTTCGAGGAAGGCCAGTGGATCTTCGCCCACAACAAGCTGCGCGATGGCATCCTGTACGGGCTGGCCGAGGATCAGCCGCCCAAGCTGCACCGGCTGGTGGCGGAGGCCCTCGAAGCGGTCTATCCCGACGACGAAACCTACGCCGTCGCGCTGCTGTCGCATTGGCGGGCGGCGGGCGACCTGGTGAAAGAGCTGCATTACGCGCGCCGCGCCGGGCAGCAGTTACTCGCCGCCAGCAGTTACCCGGATGCGCTGGCCTTTCTGCGCCACGCCATCCAGATGGCGCAGGAGTGCGAGCCGGACCGTGCCGCCGAGATCCAGGCCGAAGTGCTCGATCTCGAAATCCAGTTGGGCGAGACGCTCTACAGCGTGGGCGATTACGACGCGGCCCGCCAGACGTTGGAAATCCTGCTGCCGACGGCGCGCCAGCACGGCGCCCAGGTCAGCATCGCCACCGCGACGCGCTTGCTGGGCAGCGTGATCCAGGTGCTCGGCGATTATCAGGAGGCGCGCCGCCTGATGCGCGAAAGCCTGATGGTGTCCGAATCGACCGGGGATCAGCAGGGCGTTGCCAGCGCGCTGCGCAGCCTGGGCCTGATCGCCGAAAACCTGGGCGACATGGCCGAGGCGATTGACTGCTACCAGCGGGCGCTGGTGCTGTTCCAGTCCAGCGGCGACCGGCTGGGCATGGCGGGCACGCTCGCCAACCTGGGATCGATTGCCGGGCTGAACGGGCTGTACGGGGAAGCGTGGCAGCTCAACCAGGAGGCGCTCACCCTGTTCAAGGCCATCGGGTTCCGCTGGGGGATCGCCTACACCCTGATCCGGCTGGGGGACGCCGTCT
>CAYRWY010000461.1:0-4521 GCA_964427955.1 uncultured Anaerolineaceae bacterium | reverse complement strand
GGATGTCCGGCAGGTGACCGACGGTGATACTGCCCTCGCTGTTGACCGGCGTGGTTTCGATGAAGTCGCTGCCCACGAACAGCCCGTTCTGGTAGCAGCGCACGATCCCCTCCGCAAACGGCGAGGCGGTATCGTTCATGACCTTGTAGATGACGCTGACCTGGTTGTCCTGCCCGGCGTTCCAGACGTGCAGGCGCCGCGCCTTCAGCGGGGCATCCGCGAGGCTGACGTACACCATGTCGCCCGGTCCGGCGGTGACCTCGCCTGCCGGGTAAATGTATTGCAAATCCACCGTACCGACCCCCAACGAGGGCAGGGCGACGCTGGCTTCCGTGTACCCGACCGCATATTGGTTCATCGTCACCTGCGACACCGCGTCGATTTGCTGGCTCAGGTCCACCCGTGCTGCCAGGAGGTAGACGGTGGCGTTGTCCAGCACCAGCGCGGAATCCGCGATCTCGGCGAAGAAAGCCAGCCTGACGTGCTCATCGTCGATGATCTGCGCATCGTAAGTGGGCGTCCAGTGGGCGCCGGACATCAGGTATTCCAGCTTGACTTCGCGGGTGTCCGCCGTGTTCGCAGACTCCCAGGTGACGACGTAGGTCGTCCCGCCGGTGCTGTACGACGAAATGTCCTGCCGGAAGGCTGCCTGGCTGTAGTACGCCTCGGCTCCCTGGGCCGAGATGCGATAGTTATGGACGCGTTCGCCGTCTTCGGTCAGCAGCAGCGTGCTTGGGTAGGTTCCCGGCGGCAGCAGCACGCGCACCTCGCCCGCGGGCAGGATCACGGTATCGCGCACGAAAGCGATGTCGCTCAGGTAGAGCGCGGCTTCGTCGGGCAGGCTGGCGTAGGCGATCCCACCGCCGCTCTGCTGCCGTCCCGCGTTCGCCGTGCTGCCCACGCCTCCCGTAACCACCACCAGGATCACGATCAACCATGCCAGTTTTTTCACCATCACGGAATATCCCTCCTGAAATATCAGTTGTGATCAGGACGGTTGAAACCGGCATTTGGTTCCCGGATCAGCGCCCCAGGTAGCGCAGCCAGATGTTCCGCTGGCGTGGGCCGTCGAATTCCGCCAGGTAGACGCCTTGCCAGCGGCCCAGTTGGAGCTTGCCTTCTTCCACGAAGACGATGGCGCTGGCCCCAAACAGCGAGGCTTTGATGTGCGCCGGGGAATTTCCCTCCGAATGTTGGTGGCGGCTGTCGGGCGGCACCAGGTGATCGTCGACCGTCAGCAGCAGGTCGCGTTTGACGTCCGGGTCCCAGTTTTCGTTCAGCGTCAGCCCGGCGGTTGTGTGAGGACAGAATAGAAAGAGGACTCCATCCGTCGCCCCCATTTCGACCACAGCGGTTTGTATGAAGGCAGTAATATCGACCAGATCGGTGCTGCGCGCGGTCGAGACGGTAATTTGAAGCATGATACCCCCTGATTATTGGAGAAAGAATAAACGTGCTGGATCTAATCTCTAAAAAACGCGTATTAATCTCTATTATTCCCGATTGACAGGAACTGTGGTTTTAGGCCATAATGAATTAGGGTTTGGGTTTAGTTGGAATCCTGCTTGTTTCTGGGTTAGCAACTCCTCGAAGGCATATGATGGCTGGTCTACGTCGGTTTACCGAGGTCGATTCGTCGCAATCATCCGCATGGACGGCGCGCCACCGCCTGCTGGATGATCGTCAGATGCGATGCCACCACGCCCTTCGGGGTCGGCTAACTCCCTCGTCAGACACAATTCGACCTCAAGCCTCATTCCCACGCAAATTATCACTCACTGAACAACAACGTCAGGCAATTCAAATTGCCAGGACTTTTGACCGTCATTATTTGGCTGCACTGCATTATGGCGACGACGATGGGGTGGTCACCGCGCTTCTACAGCCGGTCCGTCGCCGGGCAGTCCAACAGGAGGTGGCGCACGAGATACGTGTGGACGCCGCGGGCAACGTCATGGTTGCGCGCTGCGGGCACGTCTCGGCGCGACACGGAGTCATGGTCCGGGTGTCGATGTTCGCCATCGGCACCGCGTTGTTGGTGGGTGGTCTGCTCTCGATCTTGTAACGCAACCGTTTTCTTCATACAATTTGTCTTCTGAGGAGTCTTGATATGGCACTCGCGGTCTATCATGATCCCGTTGGTGGCAGTCCCCACCAACCCAAGCTCAACTCGCCGCCCGAGATTTACGTCGCGCGTCCATCGGCCAGTCCGGATGACGAGGACGTGTTCGAGGCGGACCCAGTTGAGGCCTGCTCAGAACCGCCGCCTGACTTTGGACGGGCGCGGGTGGTTTATCACCCGGATGCGGTGTTCATCGACGACAAGAGCCGGGCGCAGTCGGGTTCTGCGCCGATCCGTCGTTACCGGGTGATCGCTGGGGGCGGCGATCTACCTCCGGAACAGGATCCGTCGGACGAAGAGGCAGTGGACGATCCTCGCCCGCTGTCCGACAGTCCGATGTACCGGCACATCAACGTCGGGATTTTCGAAGATGTGTTTGGCGGGCTGCATTTCCGCTGCTATCTGAGCCGCCGCGCGCGCCGTATCGTGGTGTTCGCGATGGGCTTTGGCATTGTGATCGCGACGGGGCGGCTGTCAGAAGTTGCCGAACTGGTCGCTAAGATATTATTCTAAATGTACCCTTTTTTCGCAGGCGTGAGCGGGGATTTGGTGGGGTAGGGGGAACCATGTCAGCACCGGTGTCATATTCTCAACCAGCTTCGACGAGTTATGTTTACATTAATTACGCCAACGCCGACGAGGGCTTCGCGCTGCGGCTTTATGATGATCTGCACAATTTAGGGCTGAACGTCTGGATCGATCAACGCGATATTGGGCGCAACGAGCACTGGCACCAGGCCGTGAACAAGGCCTTGAACACCTGCACGCACATGCTGTTGGTGTGGTCTAAGGACGCCGAGGAATCGCGCGAGGTCGAAAGCGAGTGGGCGCATTTCAAAAAATTGAACAAGCCGATCCTCGTCATCCTGCGCGACCGTCAGCCGCTCCATTATAGTCTCGAAAATACTCAGTGCGTCGATTTCACGCGCGATTACGACACGGCGCTGCGCCAGTTGATGCCGAACCTGAGCGCCCCCCAGCGGGACCCCCAGGCGGCGCGCGTGGCCCTGGAACAGGGGAACGCGGCGTTCCGTGCTTACGATTATGCCAACGCGATCAAGGCTTACACGCGGGCCATCGCCCTCGATCCGGGTAATGCGGTCGCCTTTCATAGTAGGGGGATGTGTTACAACCGCTTGGGGCACCAGGAGCGCGCGCTGGACGATTATGCCGAGGCGATCCGGCTCGATTCGTCGCTGGCCGAGGCGCACTATCACCAGGGGCTGCTGCTGCGCGTGCAGGGACGGCACGCCCGCGCCCTGACCAGCTTCAGCGAGACGCTGCGCTGCGATCCGGCTCATGCCCCCGCCTATTATTACCGGGGACTCACTCAAGAACTGCTCGGTCACCCGGACGAGGCGCTCGAAGATTATAACAAGGCGATCAGCCTGGACCCGGAAGGCAGCCAGGCGTACGCGATGCGCGCCTCGATCTATTACGCCCGGTCGGAATTTCCCGCCGCGCTGGCCGACCTGGATCACGCGATTCTGCTCAACCCCGCGGATGCCGGGTGTTACCTGATGCGCGGCAAGACGTACCAGACCCTGGGGCGCGACCAGGAAGCGCTCAAGGATTACATTCAGGCGCTCAAGATCGACGCCAATCTCGCCGAAGCCTACCGGGGCCGGGGGATTATTTACGGGTCGCTGGGCAACTACGGCGCCTCGCTGGACGATCTCAACCAGGCGATCCGGCTGGATCGATCCGACGGCCAGGCCTACCTGGCGCGGGGCGACGTCCATTCGGCGATGGCGAGCTATACGCGCGCGCTGGTCGATTATGCCGAGGCGATCCGCCTGATGCCGGAATCGCCCAAGGCTTATCTGAATCGCGGCGTCACCTACCATGCCCTCAACCAGCTTCAAGAGGCCACGGCGGATTACAACCGGGCGATCCAGTTGTCGCCCAACTTCGGCTCGGCCTTCTACAACCGTGGGAACGCCCACTACGAGATGGGCCATTACAACGCCGCCCTGGCCGACTATGACCGGGCCACGGCCATCAGTGTTGACGACGCCTGCGCGTTCCACAATCGCGGCCTGACCTACCACCAGTTGGGCATGTACGACGAAGCCCTGGCGGATTTCACCCAGGCGCTTCACCTGAATCCCGGCTACGCTGAAGCCTATTACAGTAGACATTTGACGTACTTGCAGCGCGGTGGGCCGGGCGATGATCGCGCGGCGCGTTCCGACATGGATCACTACCGCCGGTCTACGCAGTCGGTCCCTCGCAGTCGCAACGGCCATTCTGAGGATCAATGAGTGAAGAAAATCCGATAGCCCCGATCTTGCGGGCCTTTGTCCAGCCCTGGCACACCGCCCTGAGCGACGTCCCCGCCGCTCAGGAGCACGTTTTACAGCAGCTTCTCGCGATCTACGCCAAAACCGGTTACGGTC
>CAYRWY010000460.1:0-4559 GCA_964427955.1 uncultured Anaerolineaceae bacterium | reverse complement strand
CGCCCGCATGTTCGTAGATCAGGTCGCGGAAGGTGATGCCCAGCGGCAGTTCGTAATTGCCGGGCTTGTTCACATGACCGCTCAGGCAGAAAATCTTGGGTCCAGGGCTTTCGGGCGTGCCAATCGCCTTGTAGGCGTCGGCGCCGTTGACCATAATCCAGGGCACGTTCGAGAGCGTCTCGACGTTGTTGACCACCGTCGGCCAGTAATACAGGCCACCGCCCATCTGCGCCGGGAAAGGAGGCCGCACGCGGGGTTGGCCCAGAAAACCTTGCAGGCTGTTGAGCAGCGCGCTCTCTTCGCCGCAGATGTAGGCCCCTGCCCCCAGGTGGACGTGCATATCGCAGCTCCACCCGGTGCCGAGCACGTTATCGCCCACGAAGTTGGCCCGTCGGGCTTCTTCAATGCGTTCTTCGAGCGCGTGCGCCAGGTCCCAGAATTCCCCGCGGCAGTAGATGTAGACGGCGGTCGCCTGGATGGCATAGGCCGCGATCATCGCACCTTCGATAAGCTGGTGCGGATTCTTTTCGAGAAGCTGGCGATCTTTGAAGGTGCCCGGCTCGCTCTCATCCGCGTTGACCGTGACGTATTTTTGCTCGGCGTTCTTCGGAATAAAACTCCACTTGCGCCCGGTCGGGAACCCTGCCCCACCACGCCCGCGCAGATTCGAGTCGAGCACGATCTTGATCACCTCGTCGGGCGAGAGTTGAACGGCTTTTTTCAGACCGGCATACCCGCCCTGGGCAACATAGGTATCAAACTGCCAGATAGTGGGCACATCCAGGTCGCGCAGTAGAATGTGTGCCATAAGTTTCAAGCCCCGTTCTGGATTTGAGTCTGGCTCAGCCAGTGCAGTCCTGCACCAAAAAGTACCAGTGCGAAACCACCGATCGTCAAAATTGGGCCGGCAAACAACCCGACCATACCGCCATAACACGTGCCGCACGCACCGATCACGATCAAAACCGTCAGCATCCGCCGGTTGTCCAGCCAGAGCGCGAAGCCGGTGCTCACGTATCCGGCGACCAACAGCGCCAGCGCCAACCCATCGGCCACGCGCCGCGCATACCAGGCGGTCGATTTGTCCGCCGACTCCCCATTCACATAGGGCGGCGGGACGTCGCGCCCTCGCAGCCGGTCGAAATAGGATTCGGTCGTGCCATATACCGACTGTGGATCGGGGGGCCAGGGTGCCCGCATGAGCGCGAAGGTCACGAGCAGTAGCCCTAAGGTCACAATGGGCAAACTTCCGATCACCGATCCCCGGCGTAACGCCTGTCCTGGCAGCGCCTTAGACATCATGATTTTCGCGCTTGGTGACGTAATGAATCTCGGTAAAATCCGCGTAGCCCGCCTGTTGGAACAGAGTCAGGCTGGCGATATTCCAATTTTCGATCAGCGCGGCGATGACGGTCAGGCCCTGATCGTGCAGCACGCGTTCCGCTTCGTGGACCAGCCGCTGTCCCAATCCCTGGCGGCGGCAGTCGGGATGGACGGCGAGCCGGTTGATCCAGCCCTTGCGCCCATCGTGAGTCGTGAGCACGACCCCGACCAATCGATCCCCTGCCCTGGCGCCGATGACCGTCTGAAGCCCGCTGGCCAACTGGGCGGCGAACTGCTCCCGGCTGTCGCGCCCGACCGGCTTGATCGCCAGCCCGGCCTGTTCCCACAGCACGCGCACCGCGTCGTAATCGTCCGCGCCGAGCATGGCGATGGTCCAATCGGCAGTCATGCGCCCGATCCGTTACCTTTTGCCGCTTCGGCGCGCAACTGCTCGATCAGCGCCTTCGCTTTGTCGAGATCGAGATGTTCGTGATAGTGAAAATTGCACTGCAACATAGGCGCGCGGTCACACGCGGCCAGGCACATCACCTGCTCGACGGTGAACAACCCATCTTCGGTCGTTCCGCCATCTTCTACGCCCAGGTAATCGCACAGGGCGGCATAGAATTTGTCCGCGCCGCGCAGGGCGCAGGGCAGATCGGTGCAGACCTGAAGCCAATACTTGCCCTTTTCCTTTTCGGAAAACATGGTGTAGAACCCGGCAATCGAGTGAACCTGCGTGGGGTCGATCTCGCACAGGGCGGCGACTTCGTGCAGGGCTTCGTCCGACACCCAGCCGTACTCTTCCTGCGCGAGGTAGAGCAAGTCCATTACGCCGGACCGCTTGTCCGGGTACTTGGCGAAAATCTTGGCAATTCGATCAGAATATTTATCTGCCAGCACGGCGGTTCTCCATGAGACGTGCCGCTGCGACTCGCCGGGGATCAGCGATCACAGTCTCCCAACACAATATCAATGCTGCCGATGATCCCGACCAGATCGGCGATCAGGTGATCCTTCGCCATGTGAGGCAGGACGCTCAGGTGCACGAAACTCGGCGTGCGGAAATGCACCCGCCAGGGCTTGGGCGTGCCGTCACTCACCAGATAGCAGCCTAATTCACCGCGCGGGCTTTCGACACGCTGGTAGACCTCACCGGCGGGCGGCGTGAAGCCTTCCGTCCACAGCTTGAAGTGATGGATCACCGCTTCCATGCTGTGACCCAGTTCCGAGCGCGGCGGCGGCACGTATTTGCGGTTATTCGAGCGGACCGGGCCATCCGGCAGTTGCTCGACGGCCTGCTGCACGATCCGCAAGCTCTGGCGTAATTCTTCCATGCGGACCAGATAGCGATCATAGACGTCGCCATGCTGGCCCAGCGGGACGTCGAACTCGAAGTTCTCGTAGCCGCTGTAGGGGATCGCTTTGCGAATATCCCAGTTCACGCCCGAACCGCGCAGCGTCGGCCCTGAGCAGCCCAACTTGATCGCGTCTTCTGCCGAGATAAAGCCGATGCCCTGGGTGCGATCCAGCCAGAGCGGATTCTCGGTCAGCAGCTTTTCGTAATCGTCCAGGCGCGGCGGGAAGTAGCCCACAAAATCGCGCACGGCAGGCACGAATTCTTCCGGCACATCGCGCCACAACCCGCCGGGGCGGAAATAGGTGCTCATCATACGCTGGCCGGACACCATCTCGAAGATGTCCAGGATTTTCTCGCGCTCGCGGAAGCAGTAGAGAAAAACGCTCATCGCGCCGATGTCCAGGGCGTGCGTCCCCAGCCACACCAGGTGGCTGTTGATGCGCGTCAGCTCGGCCAGCAGCACGCGGATGACCTGGGCGCGCGGGGGAACGTCCAGATCGATGAGTTTTTCCATCGCGAGGCAGTAGGCCAGGTTGTTACCGAGCGGATTCAGATAGTCCATGCGGTCGGTCATGACGATGGCCTGCTCGTACCGCTTGGACTCCATGTTCTTCTCAATACCGGTGTGCAAGAAACCGATATCGGGGATGCAGGTTACGACAGTCTCGCCATCCAACTCGAGCAGCAGGCGCAGTACCCCGTGCGTGCTGGGATGCTGGGGCCCCATGTTCAGGACCATCGTTTCGCCGGTCAGCGCCCGTTCCGAGACCAGTCCCTTGAGTTTTTCCACGTCGCCTTGCCAGGCGTTTTCACTGATTCCGGTCATGATGTTCCTCGGCGCTATTCCTGGGCGTAAGGCTTGTACTTGTCGACTTCGTCGAAGTTGAACGAGAACTGCACCGTCTCGTAGCCGAGCGGATAGTCCTTGCGCAGCGGATGGCCATCCCAGTTTTCGGGCATGAGCAACCGGCGCGGGTCGGGATGGTCCGTGAAGGTGATGCCCATCAGATCGATGATCTCGCGCTCGGACCAGTTCGCCGCCGGATAGACCGGGAACACGCTGGGCACAACCGGGTCCTCGCCGGGCAGGTAGACCTTCAGGCGCAGGGAACGGTTGTGCATCATCGAGTACAGGTGATAACACACGGCGAAACGCGGCTCTTGGGGATAGTAATCCACGCCCACCACATCTGACAGGAAATCGTACGCCAGCTCTTTAGTGTCGCGGCAGTACCGGCAGACCTCGACGATCTGCTCGCCCGCGACGACCACCGTCGTCTCGCCGCGAAATTCCTGAACATCCTGCACAGCATCCGGAAATGCTGCGCGCAGTGCCTCCACCGGGTTCAAGTCGGTCATAGTATCCTCTAGGCCCAGTCTTTCAGCCGCTCTTGCTTGATCCGCTCGTGCAAGGTCATGATGCCGTGAATCAACTGTTCCGGTCGGGGCGGACAACCGGCGACATAGACGTCCACCGGCACAATCTCGTCCACCCCCTGGACGATGGCGTAGTTGTTAAACACCCCCCCACACGAGGCGCAGTCGCCCATGCTGATCACCCACTTGGGATCGGGCATTTGATCGTAAAGCTGGCGCAGGACCGGGGCCATCTTGCGAGTCACCCGCCCCGCCACGATCATCAGATCGCTCTGGCGCGGGCTGGGACGCATCAGTTCCATACCAAAACGTGACAGGTCATACTCGGACGCCTGGGTGCTCATCATTTCAATGGCGCAACACGCCAGACCGAACAACATCGGCCACATGGCACGGACGCGCGCCCAGTTCACGGCGTCTTCCAGTCTCAGGGTTACGGTCCCCATATCGCCGAGTTTCGACGTCAGTCCCATTCCAACCCTCCAACCTTCCATTCGTA
>CAYRWY010000459.1:0-4591 GCA_964427955.1 uncultured Anaerolineaceae bacterium | reverse complement strand
CCTCCCCCGTGCACGGGGGAGGCGCAGGAGGGGGTGAACTTCATGGAAGTTTAGATAGTAAGGCAAGGATCAGTAGCTTCTTGCAGCGACTCCTATACGGTTTTTATCAACTGGCTACTGAGAACTGATAAAAAGCCGATTCCTCCGCTCGCGGGGGAAGGGTTGGGGATAGGGGCCTGTCAACTGATAGCTGATAACTGTCTACTGGTCACTCAAATCGGCCTGCCGCATCCGCAGATTAATGGTATAATGCGACTCACTCAAGGAAAGGAGCCAACGAGTCATGGTGATGGAAATCAACGCTTCAGAAATGAAACGAGTTCAACTGTTTGAGGTGATCGGTCGCGTGGACAGCAGCAACGCGGCGGAATTGGGCAGTGCGTTGGACAAGGTCGTAGACGACGGCAAAGCCAACCTCGTGCTGGACCTGGGTGGTGTGGATTACATGAGCAGCGCGGGCCTGCGCGAGATGGTGCGGGTGCTCAAGCGAGTCAAGCGCACCGGCGGCGACCTGCGGATCGCGAATCCGTCGGACCGGGTGAAGGAAGTGCTGGAACTGGCGGGGCTGGATACCATTTTCGAAATCTATCCAACTCAGGTCGAGGCCGTTGGCAGCTTCTAACTCTGCGCCTCCAACTATCGATAAACCCAGTCCGACCGAGGAATTGTTATGTCCGAAGTGAGCCGCCTCGTCATTGTGGCACGTCTTGAAGAAATCCGTCATGCCTGCGATTTTGTGGTGGAGGCGGCAGAAGGAGCCGGTCTGGACGAGCGTGGGGTGTACCACTGCCAGATGGCGGTGGATGAAGCGCTCACCAACGTGATCGAACACGGGTACGCATTCGCGGGAGAAGACAGCGAGATCGAGATCACCTGCGACGTCGATCATGAGCGGTTCGTCATCATCATCACGGATGACAGCCCGGCCTTCAATCCCCTGGAACACGAAGCCCCCGATCCCGATTCCCCGCTGGATACCCGCGAGCCGGGCGGCTGGGGCATCTACTTCATCCGCCGGTTGATGGACGACGTGACCTACCAGCGGGCCGGCAGCTACAACCGCCTGACGCTGACCAAGAACATCCCGATCCTGCGGGCGGCGGTCGCTCCGGCAGCGGAGACCGAGGGACTCTTCCCGATCCGCCTCCTCGACCGCCAGGCGTCGGTGATCTCTCCTTTCGGGCGGCTCGACAGCAACACCAGCACCACGCTCGAAAAGACCCTGATCAACCAGCTCGATCGGGGTGTGATCTGGTTGTTCGTGGACATGTCCGGCGCGGAATACATCGCCAGCAGCGGCCTGAAAGTGCTGGTCTCGGCCTGGCGGCGCGCGCGGGACAACCAGGGCGACGTCGTGCTGAGCGGCCTCCAGCCGCGCATCATCGAGATTTTCGAGATGGTAGGCTTCGACATGCTGTTCCAGATCTTCCCGGACCTGGACAGCGCCCTGTCGGCCCGGCCTCAAAAAACCTGATCCTGTCTCACGCGAGGTAGGCCCCAGCCGTGAACACAACACTGATCGTCGTCATGGTAGTCGGTGCGACCCTGGCGGTAGGAGGAGTCGGGCTGGGGTTGGTCGTCGGCTATTGGCGGGGGCGGGCGCGCGGCATCAGCCTGACGGCGACCGAGCACATCAGCCCCGAACTGGACATCCTGGCCGGGGTCGGGAATGCCATTCTGAGCGCGCAGCTCAAAGTCGATGCGCTGTGCGAGGTCATCTACCAGCAGGCCACGCGCATCGTCGATACCTCGAATTTCCAGATCGGCCTGTTCGACGGCAAAGACTACCTGATCAAAGTCTGGCTCAAGGACGCCGAGCGGCTCCCGCCGCAGCGCTTCGAGGGCAAGGCGAATGAAGGCATCATCGGCTGGGTGCGCAGCGCCGGGAGCGGGCTGTTGGTGCACGATTTCGAGCGCGAGTGGGAAACCCTTCCGGCGCGGCCCTCGAACCACACCGGGCGACCCTCGCGGGCAGCCGTCTTCGCCCCGCTGATCTCCGGCGGGATGGCGCTGGGCGTGATCGCCGTGCAGAGCGAGCGATCCAATGCCTTCACCGACGAAGACATGCGCCTGCTGACGCTGCTGGCGAATCAAGCCTCCGGCGCGATCCGCAATGCCCAAACGCTGGAAGCCACCCAGGAGCGCGCCCGGCAGCTCCGGCTGATCAACGATGTGACGCGGCAGGTGACGGCCATCCAACCGCTGCCTGACCTGTTCCGCCAGATCGTCACCCTGATTCACGATGCCTTCGGCTACTACGCCGTCAACATCTTCGTGCTGGACGAGGCCACGCAGGCGATCCAGTTGAAAGCCAGCAGCCACGCCCAGTTCGAACGCGCGGAGCTGATCATCACCACCAGCCAGGGTCTGGTCGGCTGGGCGGTCGATCACTGCCAGACGGCGGTCTCGCCCAACGTGAGCGAAGACGACCGCTACCTGCCCTCGGCCTTGCTGGAAGCCACCCGCTCCGAGATCGTCGTACCGCTGGTCGTGCAGGACCGGGTGATGGGCGCGCTGGACGTGCAGAGTGACCGCCCCGAAGCCTTTGGCGACGACGATCAGCGCACGCTCGAACCGCTGGCCGGGCAATTGGCCCTCGCCATTCAGGAAGCCGAAACCTACCACGCCGAACGCCGCCAGACCGAGCGCATCAACGCCATGACGGAAGTCGCCCGCGCCCTGGTGTCGATCCTGGACATTGACGATCTGCTGGACGAAGTGATCGACCTGGTGAACGAATACCTGGGCTACGACCGCGTGCACCTGTTCCTGCGCGTGGGGGACCGGCTGGTCTTTCGCAGCGGAAGCGGCGTGTACAGCGGGCGCTGGGCGCTGGAAAAGCTGGCCTACGACGTGAACGCTACCACCGGGATCATCCCCCGTGTGGCGCGCACCGGCCAGCCCGCCCTGAGCGGCGATGTATCCGCCGATCCCGATTACCGGATCGGCCCCGGCGTCGAAGACACCCGCAGCGAAATGACCGTCCCGATCCGCATTGGCGCGCGCGTGCTGGGCGTGTTCGACATCCAGAGCACGCGGCTGAACGCCTTCAACCAGGACGACCTGGTGCTGGTGCAGGCGCTGGCCGACACCGTCGCCATCGCGCTGCGCAACGCCACCCTGTTCGCCAACGAATCGCGCCGCCGGATGCTGTCGGAAACCTTGCGCGAATTGAGCACCGTGCTCGGATCGTCGCTGGACCTCAGCCGCGTGCTGGAAGGGATCATGGTCGGGCTGGAGCGGGTCGTGCCGTACACCTCCGGGCTGATCCTGCTGTACGACAAAGACGATCAGCTCTACCAGATCGAGACGGCGCGCGGGGATTTCGTCGAGATGGACGCTGACGAGTGGAACGAGACGATCCCGGCGGATGAGATCAACGAGGAACGGCTGATCCACCTGCTGCACCGCCTGAACGCCGCCCCCGATCCAGCAGAAGCGGCCCACGACGAAATCCTGGTGCAGTTGACCATCGCCGGGGACCCCATCGGTTACCTGGTGCTAGAACGGATCGAGGCGGACCGCTTCATGCCGGAAGACAAAGAGATCATCACGACCTTTGCCAACCAGGCCGCGGTCGCCATCACCAACGCACAGCTTTACATGGCCCAGCGCGAAGAAGCCTGGGTCTCGACGGCGCTGCTGCAAGTAGCCGAAGCCACCGCCCGCGCCACCGACCTGGACGAAGTGCTGAGCACCGTGGCGCGCATCACCCCGCTGCTGGTCGGCGTGGAATGGAGCGCGGTGCTGCTGGCCGATGCGCCGGATAACTACCGCGTCGTGCAGATGGCCGGAACCGATCCCCAGGTCAGCGCGGCGATGAAAGACTTCGTGATCACACCGCTCACCTGGCCGCCGCTGGCCCGCGTGCGCCAGGACGGGCAGCCGATCCTGATCGACAGCGCGACGGTCCAGCCCACCCACATGCCCATCGACCTCAAGATCGGCCAGGGGGTGATCCTGCCGCTGTACGCCAAGGGCGAGATCATGGGGCTGCTGGTGATCGGCCAGCGGGGCGACGCGGAATCGCTGACCGCGCGCAAGATCGAGCTGGTCAACGGCATCGCCAACCAGGCCGCACTCGCCATCGAAAGCGCGCAGCTCGTCGCCGCCCAGCAGGAAGAAGCCTGGGTGACGACCGCCCTGCTCCAGGTGGCCGAAGCGGTCAACACGCAGATCGATCCCGATCAAAGCCTGGATACCATCGTGCGCCTGACCCCGCTGCTGGTCGGCGTCGAACGCTGCGGGATCATGAAGTGGGACGCGGGCGCGTATCATTTCACCGGGGGGCCGTCGTGGGGGCTGGCGCCCGAAAACAAAGACGCATTCGCGCACCTGACCTTCACCGACGACGACAAACCGTTCTTGAAAGACCTGATCGAGTGCAACGATCCGATTGCGTGCGGAGTGGGCACGGATTACGCCCTGCCGCCCGTGCTCAACCAGCTTTTCGAGACGCCGACGCTGCTCGGCCTGCCGCTGATCGCGCGCGGCCATCTCGTCGGCGCGATGCTGGTGGACCATCCCGCCCTGGGGGGGCAGATCGACCAGCGCCGCCTGAACATCCTGAACGGGATCGCGCATCAAAGCG
>CAYRWY010000458.1:0-4607 GCA_964427955.1 uncultured Anaerolineaceae bacterium | reverse complement strand
GTGAGGTAAATCTCCCTGGCAAAAAGTTTAGCTATTTATGCAAGGATCAGTAAGTTGACGGACCCTACGGGCTGGCGCATGACGCGTGTGCCCTGCGCTACTTCTCGCGCTTGGTGCGCTCGCGCTCGCGGAAGCTCAGCCGGATCGGCGTCCCCGTGAACGGATAGACCTTCCGGATCTGGTTCTCCAGGTATCGCTCGTAGGTGAAGTGCAGCAGATCCCGGCTGTTGATGTGGAACAGGAAGGTGGGTGGATCGACGCGCACCTGCTGCGCCATGAAGATCTTGAACGGGCGCGGCTGCTTGGTCTGCGGCGCATGGCTGAGCAGCGCCTCGCGGATGATCTGGTTCAGCTCGCTGGTGCGGATGCGGACCATGCGTTCCTCCTGCACCTGCACGGCGGTTTCGAGCACGGTATGCACGCGCTGGCCGGTCAGGGCGCTGATGAACAGCACCGGCACGTAGTCCATGAAATCCAGCTTCTCGCGGACCTCTTTCGTTTTTTCGACCATCGTCAGCGAGTCTTTTTCGATGGCATCCCACTTGTTGACGATGACCACCGCGCTTTTGTAGGACTCCTGGATCATCCCCGCGATGTGCAGATCTTGCTGGGTGATGCCCTCGACCGCGTCGATCAACAGCAGCACCACGTCGGCCCGCTCGATGGTCTTGTGGGCGCGCAGCACGCTGTATTTTTCCAGGCCAGGCTCGATCTTGCCGCGCCGCCGGATGCCTGCCGTATCGATCAGCGTGATCGGCATCCCGTTCCAGGTCAGGCGCGTGTCGATGGCGTCGCGCGTGGTGCCCGCGACCGGGCTGACGATGGCGCGTTCTTCGCCCAGCAGCTTGTTCAGCAGCGAGCTTTTGCCGACGTTGGGCCGTCCGACCAGCGCGATCTTGATCGTCTCGTCCTCGGCTTCGTGATCGACGGCGGGCTGGCTCGGCAGCGCCTCGACAATCGCGTCCAGCAGATCGCCGGTGCCGGTGCCGTGCAGCGCCGAGACGGAAAAGACCTGGTCCATGCCCAGCGCGTAAAAATCGTAGGCATCTTCGCGGCGCGGTGCGTTGTCCGCTTTGTTGGCGGCGATCATCACCGGCTTGTTGGCGCGGCGCAGGATGTCCGCGATCTCCTGATCGGCGGCGGTCAAGCCCTGGATCGCGTCCACCACCATCACGATCACGTCCGCCGCTTCGATGGCGATCATGGCTTGCGCGCGGATTTCGGTGATGAAGTCGCGGCTGCCTTCTTGGAGCAGGCTGTCGGCGGCGGGACCACCTTTGGGGTTGAAGACTTCCAGCCCGCCGGTATCGACCACGTCGAAGACGACGCCGTTCCAGTCTGTTTCGCCGAAGAGACGGTCACGGGTCGTGCCGGGCACCTCCGACACGACGGCTTTGCGCTGCCCGACGAAGCGGTTGAACAGCGCCGATTTACCAACATTGGGCCGCCCGACCAGGGCGACGAGGGGTTTTTTCATGAAAGACACCCATTCTTGATGAATTGACGGGTGGATTCTAACAAATCATCGGCGGGGTGAGAAGGCTGACTGTGATTTTCGGAGGGTGGCGCTGGCAGACATAGCGCTGCTAGTAGTTCGGAAGCGTGAAGCATCAATGAAGTGTATTCAGCGCGGTGTTGTGCAGTTAGTGAGATAAAAAAACAAAAGGGAAGGGGCGGGGACTCCTTCCCTTTAGGAGGGGTATCCCAGGGCAGCCCACGAAGGTGGGTCAGGTGGGGGTGGGGAGCATACGGGTTATATGCGCTGTCCTGAGAGTACCCCTTTTTTCGCAGGCGTGTTGCTTGCCTGTCTGAATATTAAGATAGCACCTCGAAATTAAGATCGCATAAAAAAAGTTGATAAAGTGTTAGGGTTCTAGAGATATAGAGAATCTCCTCAACAAAAAAACTGCCGCGGGCAGCGGCAGGTTTCAGGACGAGTGGCGGCGCCGATGAAGGCCCGGATGAGGTCCCCCACCGTGAAGGTGATGGTATCCTCCGGTAGAGTGACGCCGATGGCCTTGATCAGAATCCCGCCGATGACGGCGCCCAACAGCCCGGCGAGCACCTGCTCGTAAAAATACAGCTTGCGGCGCACCAGCGATCCGGCGGCGAATCCGGCCATCGCGCCCACGAAGATCCAGGTCAAGAGTTGTTCCGTGTCAGGCATGTTGTCTCCTGGTTCAGGTTTTCCCCACGCCTACGGACTCGCCGTGGCGGGAGCAGTCGGCGTCGGCTCGATGGCCTCGATGGTGACGCTGAACTGTTCGGGCAGGATGCCACTGATCGTGAACGGATTGTCCGCGCCCTGGCCGACGATGGTCGCCGTCGGCTTGACCTGGTGGTTGCCCGGCCCCAGCCCGCTCAGATCGAGCACCACGCTCAGATCATCCGGCTTGAGTTCGGACAGCCGGATCTGCGGCCCGGCTACGTTGACGGTCACCGTGTTGGCAAAGCCGGACGCCCGGAAGCGCGTCTCGTCCAGCCCGTTGACCTGGACCGGCACTTCCTGGAATTCGCGGTTGCTCAGCACCGGCGAGATGATCACGGTGACGCTGATCAACTGTTGGTTGCTGACCAGGGTCACGCCCGACGGCAGCGCCAGCGGTACTTCGATGGTGAAGGTCGCGGTCTTGTCGGTGAGGTCGATAGGCGTGGTTTTGATGACCTGGTTCATCGCCGCGATGGCGTCTGTGTCGCCGGTGACGCCGACGGTGGATGGCTGGATGTCGGTGTAGCCTTCGAACGTATACCCGGGCGGCGGATTGGTCCCGCCCCGGTTGGGCAGGACTTCGACCGGCGTCACATCCTCGCGCGTCTGGATGTCTACGTTGCAGTCTACGCTGGACGGCAGGAGCTGGACGTCGGCGCTGCGAGCCGTCTGCCCGTTGGCCTTGACGGCGACCAGGTTGATCGTGCGGGTGACCGGATTGCGATCGTTGCTGAGGTTCAGCCGCGCTTCGACGCGTGCCACATCGGCCACGCTCTCGGCGCTGCCGCGCACCAGCACTTCGGTTTCGGCGCAGGCCAGGTCAGCCGGGTAGGTGTAGCCCAGCGGCGGATCGTTGGTCACGACCACCTGGATCGCCAGCCGCTGCTCGACCTGAGTGTCGAGGCTGATCATCCAGGTGCTGGGGCGCAGCGCGACGACCTTGCCGTGCAGCGGATCGGCGATGGCGGCGGTGAGTTCGATCCGGTATTCGCCCGGCTTGCGAATATGGCCGAGATCTGCCGTGACCAGGATGTCCTCCGGCAGCAGCAGATCCCAGTCCGAGCGCGCGGCCCGCACGATGGCGGTCACGGTGCTGCTGTCCGGCTGACCGGTGATGACGTAGCCATCGGGGACTTCGACGCGCACGGGGATCGCGCGGATTTCGTGCTGCTCCACCGGGTTGTTCGCCATATTGGCGGCCACCCAGATCGCCAGCGCCAGCAGCAGCGAGACCAGCAGCCAGCCCAGGTTGCGCACGATCAGTTGAAAGAATGAACTGTTACGCATAGTTGCTATCAGTCTCAGGCTGCTCGCCGCCCGGAGCCATTCCGGTTGAACAGCCGGGCGATCAACGCCGCCCAGGGCCAACTGGACTGGGACTGCGAGCGGGAGCTGGTATAGAAGGCGCTCAGGATCGTGCGCAGCCGGGCGGCGTCCAGGCGGCGGATCATCCGCCCCCGGTTCGCGACCGAAATGCGCCCGGTTTCTTCCGAGACGATCACGCACAGCGCGTCGGAGACTTCGCTCATGCCCAACCCGGCGCGGTGCCGCGTGCCCAGCTTGCGATCCGTCAGGTTGCGCCCGGACGACAGCGGCAGCACCGAGGCCGCGCTGGCGACTCGGCCCTGGCGGATGATAACCGCACCGTCGTGCAGCTCCGTTTTGGGCCAGAAGACCGTCAGCAAGAGCTGCGGGCTGATCGCGGAATCGAGGGGGACGCCGGTGTCGATGAACTCGTCCAGCGCGTCGTTGCGCTCCAGCACGATCAGCGCCCCGTGCCGCCGTTCGGACAGGCGGGCGGCGGCGGCGCAGATCGCCTCGATGATCTGTTCGTCTTCGGTATAGGTGGGGGCGCGGCTGAAGAGGGTACTTAGCCCGGTGCGCCCCACGCGTTCCAGGGCGCGGCGCAGTTCGGGCTGGAAGATGACCGGAATAGCGACGATGAACGCCGTGATCAGGCCGTTGAGCAGCCAGCGGAAGGCCACCCAATCGAACATGATGGTCAGAAACGCTAACGTCAAGACGACCGCAATGGTGCCGCGCAGCAGTGGGACCGCCTGGGTGCCGCGCACGACCAGGCTCGCCGCGAACAGGATCAGCGCCACAATCAATACATCAGGAACATCACTCCACCGGAACGTTTCCAGCGTCCAGATCAGTCGCATGACTCTTGCTGCCTCAACTCTTGAACGTTCCCCCCACACGCGCGCCGTACGCTTACGATACCCGACCAGGCGGGTGAAACCTCACTGCATCCTCATGCCTTGCCGGTTGAGGCGACCCGCCGGGTCGCCCCTACGGAGATTTCGATCTCGTGTTTGACCCTGTCCCTCACTACCTTCAGGGGCGGACAGGCATTGAGAACCGGGATTTTTGAGAGACAATTCTCATTTTTTCA
>CAYRWY010000457.1:0-4644 GCA_964427955.1 uncultured Anaerolineaceae bacterium | reverse complement strand
CGACTCCACGTCGCGCAGCAGCGTCTCCTTGAGATCGGACGGCAGCACGATGTCATCCCAGATGGTAGTCGGCTCGAACGAGTTGGACCGCCCGCCGATGATCCGCACCTTAGGCAGCGGGTCCAGCGCCCGGGCCTGTTTCTTGCACTCGGTCGCGAAGTCGGTCCAGGCGGGCATGAAGGATTCCGGCACGCACGCCAGGCAGACCTTGTGCCCCTGATCCGTGAAATAAGCCGACACCGCCAGCGCATCGACGATCTCGCCCGTGTCGGCGGCGGTGAAGTGATAGACGAATGCCCCGGTCTGATCCAGGAATTTCCCGGTGTCGGAATATTCCGTCACCGAAGCAAAAGGCGCACTGTCGAGCACGTCAAAGCCGCCGAAGGTATAGCTGCCCGGCAGGACCAACGCCCGGTCGAAACGGGCCAACACCGTCTGGTGGGTGCATTTTTCGTTCTCGAACAGGACGCGCCACGTCTGGTTGGGACGCCGGACCGTCCAGTTCTGGGCGATCCACTGGCTGATCGCTTCGATCTTGAGCGCGGGCGCGTGGATCGGGTCTTCGTAATCCGACAAGAGTTTGGTTGGCATCGTGAATTCGTTTTAGCTCGTCAAGTTTCCGGCCCCATTCTACAGGCAGGGATCGCCAAAAGTCAATGACGACTTTTTAGGGTTCAGTAAGGCTCACGCCCTCCAGCATCCCCCGGCTTTAATATGGACCGATCCCGCCATTTGTGACGGGCGTTTTGCCGGGACTATAATTAGGCGCGTGCCGGGACATTCTCAAGGAACCGTGATGGACCTCACCGAACTGACGCAGCGAATGCACGCTTTTGTACGGGCCAAAGGCTGGTATGAACCGGAGACGCCGCGCCCGCAGACGCCGCGCAACATCGCGATCTCGCTCAGCATCGAGGCGGCGGAAATTCTGGAGCACTTCCAGTGGAGCGGCGAGGCCCGCGATCCGGACGCGCTGGCGGGCGAGCTGGCCGACGTGGCGCTCTACCTGCTCCAACTGGCCAGCGTCAGCGGGATCGACCTGGAGCGCGCGATCCTGGACAAGCTCGACGTGAATTACACGCGGACGTGGGACGATCCGCGTCCGTGAGGCAAACCAATAGGAGCGCCGCCGGTAGGGGCGTATTGTGATACGCTCCATAGGCGGCAAGTTAAGCATCTGATCGGGTGTCATAGGGAAAAAAACGGCCTCACCCCTAAATCCCCTCTCCAACAGAGTTGGCGAGGGGACTTGCCCGGCGTGGCAATCTCCCCCTCTCCATTGTGCTTTTTGAATGGAGAGGGGGGCGGGGGGTGAGGCCAGGACAAGACCCTGATAGCCTCATAAAGCCCGAAATTGACACACATGGGGCGTATCGCCATACGCCCCTACAAAAGCCGTTTTTTTTTCACCGAAGGACATGATCACGCGATGAGCGACAGCGTACACCTGGGCTTCATGGTCGAAGCCGTCCAGGGGGATGCCCTGGATTTTCCGGCGGACGTGCTGGCCGTCAAACACGCCCCATTTTCCGGCGGGCTGGGATCGCAGATCCGAAAACAGTTGGTCCAGGAGGACGGGCAGCTTCCCGACGCGAACCAATACCGCATCTTTTCCGGGCGCGGGGTGGCGCGCGCGACTTACGTGCTGATCGTCGGAGCGCCGCCCGTCTTCAACCTGAACTATCCCGAACTGCGCATCCTCAGCCGCCAGTTTTTAGAGGCGCTGTGGGAAGCCAAGCTGCCCGCCGCGCACATGGTCACGACGCTGCACGGCGTCCGCACCGGGGCGGGACTGGACGAGGTCGAGGCGTTCCGTTCGCTGCTGCTGGGGCTGGCGGATGCCTACGAGGCCGGACATTATCCCCCCACCCTCCAACGCATCACCTTCATCGAAAAAGACGAAAATCGCGTGCGCGTGATCCAGGAGGCGCTGAATCGCTTCCTGCCCGCGACGGAGATGCCCGCCGAGCCTGCGCCGGACCTCGCGCGCGAGACGCAGAAGAAAAAGACCACCACCGGGACGCAGGCCGTCATGGCCGGATCAGAATCGTTCGAGCCGGAGTTTCGCGGCCCCGAAGCCGATGCCACCACGCCGCACATTTTCGTCGCCATGCCGTTCAAGGAAGACTACGACGACCAGTATTACCTGGCGATCCAGCCGTGCATTCACGAGCTGGGCCTGCTGTCCGAGCGGCTGGACCTGCAAGCCTTCACCGGCGACATCAAAGCCCGGATGCTCGAACGCATCCGCACCGCCCGGCTGATGGTGGCGCTGCTGGACAGCGGGAATCCGAACGTGTACCTGGAAGTGGGCTACGCCTGGGGCGTGGCGACGCCCACCATCCTGATCGCGCACGACGGCGAGCCGCTGCCGTTCGACGTGCGCGGCGAGCGCGTGCTGCTCTACGACCGCATCTACCGCCTGAAGCAGATGCTCAAAGTGGAATTGAACCGGCTGTTGAACGAATAGGGGATAGCATAACATGGGCCAATCGGAGAGTGTCAGCCTGGGCTTCGTGGTGGAAGTCGTCCAGGGAGATGTGTTCGAGTTTCGCGCCGACGTGCTGGCGGTCAAGTCGTCGCCCAATTCGGGGGGATTGGATACCCGGATCTGGTCACGGCTGCGCAGCCTGGGCACGTTGACCACCTCTGAAACCGATCTCAAGGTGGGCGATTATCATCTCTGGCCCGGCGACAAGATCGTGCCGTCCAGCCTGATTTTGATGGTCGGAGCGCCCTCGGTCTACGATCTGCACTACGCCCAGATCCGGCAGTTGGGACGGGATTTCCTCGAAGCGCTGTGGAATTCCGACACCGGCGTGGAACACCTCGCCATGACCGCGCACGGCATCCAGACGGCGCTGGGGCTGGACGAAGTGGAAGCGTTCCGTTCGCTGCTGCTGGGCATGGCCGATGCCTACCAGGCCGGTCACACTCCCGCCACCCTCAAGCGCGTGACCTTCGTCGAATTCAGCCCCAAGCGCGCGGCCCTCTTCCGCGAGGCGCTCGCCGAATTCCTGGTGACGCCTCCGCCGCCTGCGCCCCGCGGCGTCATGCGAACCCGCGAAGCCGTGCAGAGAGAAGAAGCAGCCCGCATCGCTGGCCCCGAATCGTTCGAGCCGGAGTTCCGCAAGCCTGCGGCTGACGACAGCACGCCGTTCGTGTTCGTCGCCATGCCGTTCAGAGAAGACTACGACGACCAGTTCTACCTGGCGATCCAGCCCTGTGTCAAAGAGGTGGGGCTGTTGTGCGAGCGGATGGACCTGGACGTCTTCACCGGGGACATCACGGATCGCATGTTCCAGCGCATCGCGGCGGCGCGGCTGGTGATCGCGCTGCTGGACGGCGGGAATCCGAACGTCTACCTGGAGTTGGGCTACGCCTGGGGCGTGCGCACCAGCACGGTCCTGCTGGCGCACAAAGAGGAGCCGCTGCCGTTCGACGTGCGGCCACCGCGTGCTGATCTACGACCGGATCTACCAGTTGAAGGATATGCTGCAAGCGGAACTCGCCCGGCTGCTGGAGCGGTGATAGTCTCGGCGGCGGTTGCCGTTTCGCGTCCCCCTTTTTTATAATCGACATAATGTTTATCATAATCGAAAATCGGGGATGTCGATGCGCAAGGTTCTAGTTCTTACACTATTCACCGCCGCCCTCCTGGCAGCGTGCAGCTCGAAGGACACCGGCTTTACCTACAGCGATCTCCCGGCGGGCGATGCCACGCACGGCGAAGCCCTGTTCGCAGAGTCGGTGAATGGATCGGTGGCCTGCTCGAACTGCCACACCGTGACCGGCGCGGACGGGGCCGGTCCGACGTTGGAGGGTTTCGCCAGCACCGCCGCGAGCCGCGTGAAGGGCCAGTCCGCCCAGGAGTATGCCTTCTACAGCATCCTCCGCCCGTCCAAGTACCTCGTGTCGGGCTTCTCGAACGTCATGCCGACCAACTATGAAGAGGCGTTGTCGAAGCAGGATACCGCGGACCTCATCGCTTACCTCACCAGCCTGGGCGGCAGCGGCGCAGCGAGCACCGGCGCAGTGTCGGGCGGAGGAGACAAATCCGTGGATACGTATATGCTCATCTTCCGCCTGATCCACATCTTCGCCGGGGCGTTCTGGTTCGGCGCGGGGGTATTCATGATCGCCTTCATCGAGCCGACGCTCAAGAGCACGGGCGCGAGCGGGCAGCCCTTCATGCGCGCTTTCATCAAGACAACGAAATTCGGCGTCGCCATGCCTGTCTCGGCCATTTTGACGACCATTGCCGGGGTCGCGCTGTTCTACCGCGTCTCGGATCACTTCAACGCCGATTGGATGGGGTCCACGGCAGGGATCGTGCTGAGCATCGGCGCGACGGCGGGCCTGCTGGCCTTCCTGCACGGCGCGACCATGATCGGCCCGAACACCAGCCGGATGTCCCGCCTGATGGACGAACTGGATCAGCTCCAGGGTCCGCCGTCCGACGAACTGCTGGGCCGGATGCGCAAGCTCCAGCGCGAAAGCCTGCTGCATGGCCGCATCAGCGCGCTGCTGATCGTCGTGGCGATGGGCTGCATGATCTCGGCGAAATACCTGTAAACTCCAGATCAGTCACTGACGTTACGCACTTCGCTATTTACCTCACCCCCGGCCCCTCTCCAAAAGACG
>CAYRWY010000456.1:0-4651 GCA_964427955.1 uncultured Anaerolineaceae bacterium | reverse complement strand
TGTTCGTGACCTGCGTTGAGCATGACGTCACGCTCGGCGAGATCTGCGGGGTGCTGCGCCGCGTGTTCGGCGAGTACCGGCCCAGTGTGACGATCTAGCGGTCAGCTATCAGTTGACAGTTTTCAGCTAAAGACAAAAACCAAGCGCCCGGCGGTGACAGTCCGGGCGCTTTTGGATACGATCTAGGGGAATGGAGGCAAAATGGCAACCGTCGCTCCCCTGTTGATTGGCATCAGCCTGCTATTGGCCGCGATCCGGCAGTTGGCGCGCATCCGCGGCTTGTGGTCTGACGCGCACGCGCTGCGGGTGTGGCCGACCGTAACCGGGACCATCACCGAGTCGCGGGTGAAGTACGACGCGCCCTACGACGATCCCGACTATTCGCACGCCTATCTCGCGGTGGTGCGCTACGAGTACACCGTCGAGGACGTCCCCTACGTCTCCACCGATTTCGCGGACTGGGACCCGATCCCGGAGGAGCAGGCGCGGGCCATCGTGGCGCGCTACCCGGTCGGGAAACGGGTCAAGGTCTATCACGATCCGCTCGATCCGCACGCGGCGGTGCTCGAACCCGGCGCCGGATTCTCGTTCCGGGGGAGCCTGGTGCTGCCCCTGGTCGGGCTGCTGACCGGCGCGATTCTGGTTCTCATCACGGTGCTGCGACTGCTATGAATTTCCTGGCGCACCTGTTCCTCTCGGACGATACGCCGGAGTCGCGCCTGGGGAATCTGCTGGGCGACTTCGTCCGCTCGCCGCAGATCGAGACGTATCCGGCTCCGGTGCGCGCCGGGTATGCGCTGCACCTGCGCATCGACGCTTACACCGACGATCATCCCGTCTGGCAGCAGAGCCGGGCGCGGATCAGCCTGCCGCGGCGGCGCTATGCGGGCATCCTGGTGGACGTGTTCTACGATCACTTCCTGGCGGTGCACTGGACGGATTATGTGCCGGTGTCCCTGACGGCGTTTGCCCGGCAGGTCTACCGGGAGTTGGGGGACGCCGGTCCGCTGCTGCCGGACTGGATGCGTCCGATGGTCGCGGCCATGATCCGCGACGATTGGCTGACTTCCTACCGCACGCCGGACGGCATCGCCCGTGCCCTGGACCGGATCGCGCGCCGTTTTCGCCACGAGACGCCGCTGGCCGGGGCGGTGGAGGAATTGACCGATCAGTACGACGGCTTGCAGGCGGATTTTCGGGCGTTCTTCCCGGTGCTGCGGGCGTACGTCGCCGGGGAGATGGATCAGGACACGGGGTGAGCGGACGGCGCGGGATATTCGCGATCCTCGGCCCAGCGGGCGGGGTTGTTGAGGATGTACTCGCGCAGGCGGGTGCTGCCAAAAGGGGAGACCCTGACGATGGAGGGCCCGGTTACACGCGATGGCCGAGATCGATTTGAAGGCTTGCACCACCCGACTTAGCGTAGGGGCACAGCTTGCTGTGCCCAATAGGCGTCAAGTTAAGCGTCTGAACTGATCTCCTGTCATAGGGAAAAAAACGGCCTCACCCCTAAATCCCCTCTCCAACAGAGTTGGCGAGGGGACTTTTCCGGCGTGGCAATCTCCCCCTCTCCATTGTGTTTTTCGAATGGAGAGGGGGTTGGGGGGTGAGGCCAGGACAAGACCCTGATAGCCTGCCTTAAATTGACGCACATAGTGAAATAGGCCCCGACCTGGGCATAATCGTATTGTTGAAGTCGAATCGAGCAACGGTGGAAAAGATCAGGATCGTGGGACATGGCTGTAGAGCGTGCTCTACCCAGTCTCAGTCCCTACGCAGGTCGGCCTAAGCTCGGACCGATTCCTCCTGGACGCTCAGGTGGCTGTAGACGCGCAGAAAGGGGGCGACGGCCTCGACGGTCGCGACGGCTTCGGGGATCAGGTCTGCCTGGGTGACGGTTCCGTACAACAGCACATCTTCACCGATCAGCAGCACTTCAATATCTTCACACGCGGTGAACGTATTGCGTCGTAGTGCCCGGACGATGAGGTGATGGAGCGCCTCTCGATGATACCGCATACTGTTCTCCTCTTCTTGGCCGCGGCATGTCCCCGTCCCAGGCCCGTCCCCTGGCCGCTGGCGAAATGATGCTCTACGTCCCCCCTGGTACTTTGGTCCCTGATCGCGCTTTGCATTCTCGCACGGATCGTCGAATCGCACAAGTTGGGAACGGTACTATTCGGCGGGATGCAGGTTTCGGCGGCTCGACTATAATAGGGGAAATACCTTGAGCAGCTTCAGGCAGCCGGGGACGCTGGGCGGCTGCTGTTCTGACAGGAGGAAACAATGAAGCCTCTGCATCTTTTGGTTCGGACGCCGCGCCGCTGGGCGGCTGCCGCCGTGATCCTGCTGGCCCTGTTGGCTGCCGGGATAGCTGTCCCTCTGACGCAGGCGGCGCCGGGACAGCAGGTCGCGAATGCGCTGTCGATAGGCTATCTGGGGGTGCGCGGTTCCGAGACGGCGAACGGCGCCGAGCTGGCCATCGACCAGATCAACCAATCGGGCGGCGTGTCGGTGAGCGGCACGGCCTACCAGCTCAAGCTGGTGACGCTCGACTCCGTGCCGACGGTCGATACGCTGGGCGACGCGATTGGCCAACTGGTCGCGCAGAACGTGATCGCCATCCTCGGCCCGGATAGCAACGCGCTGATCACGCCCGACAATATCCAGGCGTTGTCCAGCGCCGGGCGGCCCGTCCTGACCGGGGCCACCGGGGACGCGCTGACCGATTACGATCAAACGAACTTCATCTTCCGCACCCGCGCGCCGGAACGTATTTTCAGCAACGCGCTGGCGACCTATCTCACGACCGACCTGGGGCTGTCGCAGATTGCGGCGGTGCAGACCGAGGTGGAATTCACCGAGGCGCTGATGCACTTCGAAACCTCGCTGTCGAACGTGGGAGTTTCGCTGGCGGCGAAGATCGTCCTGCCCGGCGGCGAGACGCTGGCGACGGACGCGGAGCAGTTGATCACGCTGAATCCGCAGGCCGTGGTGATGTGGGGCAGCTACAGCGATGCCGCGCTGCTGCTGAGCACGCTGCGCACGGCGGGCTGGCAGGGCGTGTTCGCCTATCGCAAGGCTAACGAGGCGATCCAGGCTAACGTGCTGCCGCGCACCCTGGCCGACGGCGTGCTGGGCATGGATTCGTGGTCGTACGGCGATTCGCTGTCGGCGGCGACGATTTTCCTGCGCGATTACGTGGTCGCGTTCGGCCAGATTCCGGGGCCGCTGTCGGTCGCGGCGTATGATGCCGTCTGGTATCTGCGCTTTGCCATCGTCGAAAAGGGCATTACGCCCGCGGCGATCCAGGAAGGGCTGCTGGGCGGCAGTCCGCGCACGCTGGTGCAGGGGGTGTTGCACCCGCTCGAATTCGGCAATGGCGATCTGTCCCGCGTCGGCGTGATCTATGAGATTGGCCCGCGCGGCGGATCGACGGTGAAAGCGCGCTTCGACGACATCAGCCGCTTGCAGTTGGATCAGGCCGGGATCACGCCCACGGCGACGCCCGCGCCCGAAACGACCGCCGTGCCGCCCACGTCTTCTGTGCCGACGGCCACTCTCGAAGGGACCTGGGTGAGCGTCAACGTCGATACGCTCAACATCCGGGTCGGGCCGGGACCGAATTACGACATTATGGGCAAGGCCAGCAAGGACGAGCTGTTCCGCGTGCTGGGCGCGATTGGCGATTACACCTGGGTGGCCATCGAGTACCAGGGCCAGGTCGGCTGGGTCAAGACCGAGTTCGTGACGGTGCTGGGCAGCCTGACGACGGTCAACATCGTCCAGGCTCCGCCCACGCCGACGCTCGCCTTTACGCCGACGCCGTCCTTGCCGGCGAATCCGGACATCGTGATCGACGCCGTGACGCTCGACCAGCCGCAGCCGACGCCCGGCAAAGCCTTCACCGCGACGGTGACGGTCCGCAATGGGGGCGCGGGCGCGGTGGGACGCTTCGCCATCGCCGCGACGTGGTCGCCGGGGGATGTGTATACTGCCACCTTCGTGGAAGGGCTGGCCGGTGGGCAGTCCACCCAGGCGTACCTGACGGCCACCGTCGGCGGGACCGGCACCTTCCAGATCGCCATCGTGGCCGATCTAAACAATGACGTGGCGGAACTGAACGAGGGCAACAACAGCTACAACATCACCTACCGGGTCGATTACCCGCTGTTCGTCAACCAGAGCAACGTCCAGCTCAACGCCACGACCGATTACGACCTGTACGGCGGTACGGTGGACTTCCAGTGGGATGGCACCAACTTCGCCATGCGCAACGGCTCGAAGATCGGCGTCTTGAGCGGCGTCACTTACGAGAACGTGCACTACGGGCTGCTCGATCCGGGCGTGATCAATAACGATGTTGGTCTGACGGCGGGGCAGGTGTTGGCGGGCGGCGTGTACGGGATGTACACGGCGGAAGGCAAGCGCGCCGTGATCCGTGTCGATAACCTGGTCGGCAACCAGATCTGGATCAGCTACCGCGTTTACAACGACACGCCGTAGGGCACATGAAACCGGCGTAAGCCGAAAGGCTCTCCCCCTCTGCACCTGTTGAAGGGGGGGAGAACTGGGAATTATGTAACTGACGTTACTCACTTCGCCATTGACCTCACCCCCGGCCCCTCTCCAAAAGACGTGGAGAGGGGAG
>CAYRWY010000455.1:0-4698 GCA_964427955.1 uncultured Anaerolineaceae bacterium | reverse complement strand
AAGATCGCGTCGATGTCGGGGTGGCGATCCAACAACCGCTTCGTGGTTTCGATCCCGCTGCAAACTTCCCAATCGCCAATCTCGACCAGTGAGGAGTCCCAGGGAATACCATAGTCTTGCAGGGCCTGCTGGTGACCCTTCAGGCGTTCGGCGGCGGACGACCAGTGCTCCGGGCCGCTGATGAACGCCACCTTGCGCCGTCCCAGGTCGAGCAGATGACGAGTCACTTCATACCCGCCATAGACATCGTCAGCGATAACACAATTGCGGCTGACTTCGAGCTTGCGGAGCTGCGCGAAGACCATCGGCGGAAACGAGGGATCGTCCAAAAAGCCGTCGGGGTCCGTCCAGCTATCGACGAAGATCAGCCCATCCACCTGGTACTGGTGAAACTGGTCCAGCACACGCGCTTCGCCCTGGGGATTTTGCTCGGAACTGCCCATCAGAATGCCGTAGCCGCGCTCGTTGGTGACATCCAGGATGCCGCGGACAATCCGCACGGCCAGCTCGTCGGTAATGAAACTGATGACCACGCCGATCGTCATGGTACGATTGGTCCGCAGGGCGCGGGCCATGATGCTGGGAGCATACCCCAGTGCCTCGGCAGCCTGCAAGACACGCTGGCGCGTTTCCGGGCGAAAATTGGACGTGCCGTTTTCGCTTTCGCCGAGAATCTGCGAAACCGCCGTCTGTGACACGCCCGCCGCCTGGGCGACATCCGCCTGTGTCACACGCTTTTTGGCCATAAAACCACCACTTGTGACTAATCACGATCTGTCTCAATGATAACGATTGTTACGTACTATAATCAATAGCCGTTTTTCGGGCAAGTTACCGCCGATCAACCCTGTTTTCAGGCTTCACACAGCTTGACTCAGGGCCAAAAACCATGATATAGTGGATATTGAATTGTTACGTAATAATTGATGGACCGTTATCTCCTACAAACTCCCGGGTAGCATTGGTTGCTCACGAGGAGGTGACTACTGAGCTCACACCCCTTTCCCCTCCAAGAACGCCCGCTGAAATTGTATTCTTTTTGACTTAGGGAGGATTTCATGTCGCAAGGAACTAAGCTTTCACGTCGTAACTTTTTGAAGCTCACCGGCGCGACCGCCGCGGTCGCCGCTACCAGTGGAGTCGCTAAGTCTCGCGTCTTCGCGGGGCCGAATGTCATCCGCCGCCGCAAGAAAATCGCCATCGGCGTAGGTGGCTGGGCTGTCGACTCGATGACCAAGATCTTCAGCGAAATGGACTTCACGTCCAAGACCGGGATCGAAGTGGAAGTCCTCACCCGGTCCGGGGTGGTGAACGAATTCATCACCGAAATGGCCGGGGCCATCCAGGCCAAGACCAGCCCCTATGATGTGATCGACTTCGAAGACGAAATCGCCGTGACCTTCTCGCGCGCCAAGTGGCTCAAGGACCTGAGCGACCTGGTGCCCGCCGAGGTGTGGAGCGACTTCCCGCAGAACATGATCGACATGGCGGAAGTGTGGGACAAGTACGATGGCGAGCTGTTCCGCGTGCACCACAACTACGAAGCCTGCTACTGGTGGTACCGTAAAGACTGGTTCGACGCCAAGAGCCTGGCCATTCCCGCTACCTGGGAAGACGTGGCCGCGATGGGCGAGGTCTTCACCGACGAAGCCAACGGCGTCTGGGCGACGGAAGATGGCCTGAACACCGGCGGTTTCTTGAATGTCTACCTGGCCTGGATCACGTTGCAGGCGGGCGGCAATCCCTTCGAGGATATGGACGCCTTCCGCACCGGCCTGGAATACATCAAGGGCCTGATGGACAAAAAGTCGCTCAACCCGGCCTCCCTGCAAAAGAGCTACGACCAGGAAAACGCCGACTACATCGCCGACAAGGTCGCCTTCATGCGCCAGTGGCCGTACTTCTACAATGTCTCCCGCGCCGCCACCGATTGGTTCGCCGAAGACAAAGCCGTGGTGGCGCTGCCCCCGGCGGGTCCTTCCGGCAAGCCGGTGACCTACGTCGCCGGGTGGGGCTGGGGCATCCCCAAGACCACCAAGAATCCCGACGAAGCCGCCGAGCTGGTGAAGTGGCTGGTGGACACGGCCAACGCTCCCGAAATGCTCAAACTCACGAACGACGTGTGGTACCTGAGCGCCCGCAATTCCGTCCTCGCGGCGGCGGGCACCGAAGGCATCCCGTCCTACCTCAAGATGTACTCGGACGCGGGAGCGATTGGCGTGCGCCCGTTCCATCCCAAGTTCGTGGAGGCGCTGGCCGTGCTCGAAGAGAGCGCCGGCGCTTACCTGACCGACCAGATCAGCCTGGACAACGCGATCAAGCAAACCACTGATCGTCTGGGCAAGATCAAATAAATGTAACAGTATGAAGGTGGGCGGGCGAACAGTCTGCCCACCCCAAAATTAAAAAGGAATACTTGATGAGCGCCACTTCATTACCCGCCCGACGCTCGCCGTTTCGAATCTCCAGAAGCACCAGCCGGCGATACCTCACTTTTGTTTTATTGGTCTTTCCTGCTCTGGCGTTGCGCCTGGCGACGGCGGCGTACCCGATTTTCAAAACTTTTCAGATGAGCCTGCGAGACATCAGCTTGCTCTACGGCACGGACGTGTATGTCGGCCTGGATAATTTCAAGCTGCTGCCGGACGACTTCGGCGTGCGGGGCGCGTTGGACTTCACCCTGATCTTCGTCCTCGCCTCGACGCTCCTGCAACTGATCTTCGGCTTGATGATCGCCCAACTGCTCAACGCCAACTTCAAGGGACGCATCGTCGCGCGCGCCGTCAACCTGATTCCCTGGGCTATTCCCACGATTGTGGCGGCTTACACCTTCCAGTGGATGCTGGACGACCAGTTCGGCATGATCCCGCACTGGGTGGGCTTCCTCACCGGGCACCGGCCTGTGGTCTTCATCTCACCGCACGGGGCGAAGCTGGCGGTCATTTTCGTGAATGTCTGGAAGAACGCGCCGTTCATGGCGGTGGTGTTCCTGGCCGGGCTGCAAGGCGTGCCGGAGGAACTGTACGAAGCGGCCAAAGTGGATGGCGCGAACGCCGCGCAGCGGTTCTGGTCGATCACCCTGCCGCTGATCGCCCCGTTGGTGATCACGATGGGCACCTTCTTCATCGTGTGGCAGATCGCCAGCTTCGATCTGATCTACGGCCTCACTAAAGGCGGGCCGGGCGTCGCGACCAGCGTGCTGGCGCTGCGGGTCTTCGACGAAGGGCTGCTGTACTTCAAGTTCGGGTTTGCCTCGGCCATCGCCGTCGTGCTGCTGCTGATCGTGAGCCTGGTCGGGTTGGCCGGAATCGCCCTGTTCCGGTGGTTCCAGGTTGAATTCTGATGAGGGGAGAACACTAAGCCATGTCTGCATCCTCTGCTGTCCACCCCACCGACACGGCCATCCCCGCGTCGAAGAATCGTTTCCGGATCGACCGTAACAGCGTGCTGCTGTATGTTGCGCTTTTCGTGTTCCTGTTCGTCGTGTTGATGCCGTTCTACTGGATTCTCAAGACTTCCTTTTCACCCCGGGAACAGTTATTCAAAGACCCGCCGGTCTACGTTCCCAACGTCACGTTCGACAATTTTACGACGCTGGCCGACCAGATCCCGCTGGTGCAGTACGCCAAAAATTCGCTGATCTTTTCGGGAGCGACGGCGGGGCTGTCGGTCGCCTTTGCGCTGATGGCCGCCTATGCCTTTGCGCGCATCCCGGTGCCGGGCCACAACCTGATCCTGTGGCTGTTCATCCTGTCGATGTCCCTGCCCGACATCGTGACCATCATCCCGCTCTACCGCCTGCTCAGCAATATCAACATGCTGGACAGCCTGTACGGGCTGACGCTGATCATGACCAGCGTGCTGATTCCCTTCACGGTGTGGGTGTTGATCGCGTTCATCCAACAGGTGCCTTACGACATCGAAGAGGCGGCGATCATCGATGGAGCGAATCTGCCTAAGATTTTCCTGTACATCATGATCCCGCTGACCTCACCGGCGCTGGCGACCATGTTCGTCATCAACTTCATCAATTCCTGGAACAACCTGCTGTATCCCCTGGCCTTTTCGGCGACGAACAAATCGACCACGCTGAGCGTGGCGATCACCGAGATTTACCAGGCGCGCGCGCCCTGGGGGCGGCCCTGGAACCTGGTGAGCACGCTGGGCGTGGTGATGGTGGTGCCGGTGATCGTGCTGGTGATGTTCTCGCAAAAAGCCATCGTGCGCGGTCTGACCCGCGGCGCGATCAAGTAGGCCCTACTATCGGTTTCAATGTTAAGCGTCAGGAGTTTGCTATGCACGAGTCAGTGATGGCAGGTCCGGTCGATACCACGCGCAGCCCGCACGCACGGCTGCGTACGCTGCCGTGGGGCAGTGTCACCCTGAGCGACGGCTTTTGGGCGGACAAACAAAACACCACCCGCCAGGCCAGCCTGGAGCACGCCTACCGGATGCTCGAACGCGCCGGGAATATCCCGAACTTCCGCGTGGCGGCAGGCCGCGAACAGGGCCAATTCCGGGGCCGGAACTTTCACGACGAAACGGTCTACAAGTGGCTGGAAGCGGTCGCCTATGAATTGGGCCACCATCCCGACAGCCCGCTGCGCCCGATGGCCGACGAAGTGATCGAGCTGATCGGCGCCGCCCAACAGCCGGATGGCTACCTGAACACCTACGGCATCCTGGTCGAGCCGGACA
>CAYRWY010000454.1:0-4716 GCA_964427955.1 uncultured Anaerolineaceae bacterium | reverse complement strand
AACTGTGAACTAAAAAACTGACCTTCCGGCATTTTCGGGCAATACAGGAAATTGCTTATGGATATTAACTGGTTAAATGCCAATTACGTCCCCTGGCTGATTCTATTGTTTCCGCTGTTGAGCTTCCTGTTGATCGTGATGGGAACGAATCGCAACGTGCGGCTGAGCCAGGCGGTCGCCCTGACCGGGATCGGTCTGTCGTGGGTGCTCAGTCTGCTGCTGTTCGTCAAGACGGTGTGGGCGAGCGATATCAAGTTGGGCCACGAAATCTACGGCAGCTCGCTCGATTGGATGAATGTCGGCCCCTACGTGTTCCGCATGGGCGTGATGGTCGATCCGCTGACGGCGTACATGCTGCTGATGGTCCCGCTGGCGTGCCTGCTGATCTTCATCTACTCGCTGGGCTACATGCACGGCGATCCGCACGAGTCGCGCTTCTTCGCCTACATCTCGCTCTTTTCCGGCGCGATGCTGACGCTGGTGCTGGCCGATAACCTGCTGCTGCTGTTCATCGGCTGGGAGGTGATGGGCTTCTGCTCGTACTCGCTGATCGGCTTCTGGTCCCACAAAAAGAGCGCGATGCAGGCGGGTGTGAAAGCCTTCATGACCACGCGCGTGGCGGACGTGCTGATGCTGGTCGGGATCGGCCTGCTGTTCGTGACGACGGCCACCGCCGAGGGCGCGAAAGGCCCCACGCTGAATTTCCGCGACATCCTGTACAACGAAGCCATGCTGGAACACCTGGCCGCGGCCAAAGCGCCGCTTTTCGGCGGCAGCGCCATCGCCTTGATCGGCGTGCTGTTGGTGTTCGGCACCATCGGCAAAAGCGCGCAGTTCCCGCTGAACACCTGGCTGCCGGATGCGATGGAAGGTCCGACCCCCGTCAGCGCCATGATCCATGCCGCGACGATGGTGTCCGCCGGTGTCTACATGGTGATCCGCATGTACCCGCTGCTCAGCCAGGGGGGAAATCCTGAGCATTTCAGCTACACCACGCCGATGTACCTGATGGGCATCATCGGCGGCGTGACGGCGCTCGGCGCGTCGATCCTGGCGGTCGGGCAGAATGACATCAAGCGCGTCCTGGCCTATTCGACCATCAGCCAGTTGGGCTACATGGTGGCGGCCCTGGGGATCGGGGCCTGGGTCGCGGCGGCGTTCCACCTGATCAACCATGCCTTCTTCAAGGCGCTCTTGTTCATGGCGTCCGGTTCGGTGATCCACGCGATGGAGCACGGCGAGCACCAGGCCGCCGAGCACGGCCACGCGCACGAGCACCACGAGGAGCCGGACGGGCTGATCATGGATTACTGCGCCCCGGCCAACAACATCCAGCGCATGGGCGGGCTGATCCACCGCATCCCGGTGACGGCGATCACGATGGCCATCGGCGGCCTGTCGCTGGCCGGGTTCCCGTTGATCACTGCCGGGTTCTGGTCGAAAGACGAAATCATCGCCGAAGCGTGGCACGGGATGTCGCACGATCCGTTCCCGCTGCTCGTGCTGCTGTTGTTGGTGGCTTCCGCCGCACTGACCGCCTTCTATACCGCCCGTATGTGGCTGCTGGCTTTCTGGGGCGCGCCGCGCACGCCCGCCGCCGAATACGCGGGCACCGGATCGCTGCGCAAGCAGTGGGTGATCTGGTGGAACCGCCAGCGGTGGAGCGGGGAAAACAAGCTGGTGCAGGAATACCAGGCCCCGCGCGACCGGCTCTCGGCCAACCAGATGGAATTCCCGCTGGTGGTGCTGGCTTTCTTCTCGATCTTCGCCGGGTTCATCGGCATTCACGAAGATATTTTGGGCAAGAACCCGCTGCATGACTTCCTGGTCCCGACGCTGCTCGAACACATCTCCGCCATCGGCTTCAACTTCGCGCCGATGCTGGTCAGCATGATCATTGCGCTGGGCGGGTTGGGGCTGGGCTTCTGGATCTACGGGCTGCGACCGCTCCAGGCGGGTCAAACCGATCCGGCAGAGCGGGCGCTCGGCGCGGGGATCTGGAAAGTGCTGCAAAACCGTTTCTATCTCGACATCCTCTACCGGCGCTACCTGCTGCGCCCGGCGGAGTGGCTTTCGGTCCGGGTGGTGATCGAGGTGCTGGATCGCGAGACGTTCGACGAGCTGCTGCACTTCGTCGCGGACGCCGCCGGAAAGATCGGCGAGGGCTTCAAGCGGTTCAATACCGTCGTGATCGACGGCGCGGTCGATGGCACGATGTACGCGCTGGCCGATTTCGCACGCTGGTTCCGCCAGACGCAGACCGGGCGGGTGCAGCAGTATCTGCTGTTCATCACGCTGGCGCTGCTGGCGATTGGCACGCTGTTCCTGATCCAGGTGAGATAACCTGGGCGAGACAAGCCTCGCCCCTACCAAGAATCTTTTCATCCGCCCCCGCACTGGGGTGAGGTCTCCGGTGTAAAAGGAGAACGTATGACTGACGTTTTATCACTGGACTTTTTGACCTTACTGGTCCTACTCCCCCTGATCGGCGCAGTGGTGGTGTTCTTCATCCCCCGCGAGCGCGCCCGGTTGGCCCGCTGGACGGCGCTGGGTATCAGCCTGGCGGTGCTGATCATGACGATAGGACTGTTTTACAGCGTGCAGTCCGATCCGCCCGGCACGGGGGCGTGGGCCTACGAAGCGCAGGCGGAATGGTTCCCGCAGATTCATGCCTCCTGGCACGTCGGGGTGGACGGCCTGAGCGCGACCATGATCCTGCTGACCGGCATCCTGATGCCGCTGGCGGTGCTGATCTCGTTCGAGGTCGAAGACCGGGTGTCGCAGTTCATGGCGCTGTTCCTGTTCCTGGAAGCGGGCATGATCGGCGTGTTCGTCGCGTTGGACATGGTGATCTTCTTCCTGTTCTGGGAGCTGGGCCTGGTCCCGATGTACTTCCTGATCTTCCTGTGGGGCGGCGAGAACCGCCGCTACGCGGCGAATAAGTTCTTCCTGTACACGATGGCCGGGTCGATTGGCCTGCTGATGGGAATGCAGTTGATCGGCTTCGCCGTCGGCAGTTTCGACATCCCGGTCATGATCAAAGAATGGCCCCAGCACTTGATGAGCGGCGGGCAAATGTTCGGGATGGACATTCGCAACGTCAAATATTTCGCGCTGCTGGGCTTTGGCTTCGCCTTCCTGGTGAAGATCCCCGCCTGGCCGCTGCACACCTGGCTGCCCGACGCCCATACCGAAGCGCCGACCGGCGGATCGATGATCCTGGCGGGCGTGCTGCTCAAGCTGGGCGCGTATGGGTTCCTGCGGCTGGCGATCCCGCTCTTCCCGGACGTCTGGATCACGCTGCGCGAGCCGATCTCGCCCATGCATTTCATGCTGGTGGACATCCTCGGCTTCCTGGCGGTGATGGGGATCGTGCTGGGCGCGCTGGGCGCGTGGGGCCAGACCGACTTCAAGCGGCTGGTCGCGTACTCGTCGGTGAACCACATGGGCTTCGTGGTGCTGGGGCTGACGGTGGCCGCCTTCATGTACGGCACCGACTGGGCCAAAGAAAATAGCCAGTACCACCTGTTGGCCGGGACCGTCGGCGTCAACCAGGATTTGAAATATTCCGACCTGCAAGCGAAAGTCGATGAGACGCTGACGCCCGCCAAGCTGGAAGAAAACAACCAGGATGCCCGGACCGCGCTCAACGGCGCGGTGCTGCAAATGTTCAATCACGGCCTGAGCAGCGCGGGCTTGTTCTTGCTGGTCGGGGCGCTCTATCACAAGGCGCACACGCGCGATCTGCGGCGGTTCGGCGGGCTGTGGGACATCGTGCCGGTGTTCGGCGCGCTGCTGATCTTCGTCAGCATGGCGAGTCTCGGCCTGCCCGGCCTGAACGGCTTCGTGGGCGAGTTCCTCGTGGTGGCCGGATCGTTCAAATTCTATCCGGTCTACGTGCTGCTCAGCATGGCGGGGCTGCTCGTGACCGGCATCTATATTTTGAAGGCGATCCAGATGGTGCTGCACGGCCCCTATAACGAAGAGTGGGCCGCCTATGACCGGGACGTGCACCCGCTCGAAATCGAGCGGCGCGAACTGGTCGCGCTCGCCCCGCTGCTGGTGCTGATCCTGATCACCGGGCTGTATCCCAACTGGGTGCTCAAGGTGATCAACGACGGCGTGCTGCGCTTCTTTGGGGGATAGGTGTTCGCCTGATGGCAAAGTGGCACAAACTGTTTGAAAAATTGTTGTCCGGCTCGATGGACATCCGGTTTGAGGAGTTTGTGCTGCTGCTGGTGCACTTTGGGTTTATACTGGATCGCACGCGGGGCAGTCATCATATTTTTGTACATCCAGATTTGGTGGAACTGCTGTCTATCCAGCCGCGCAAAGACGGAAAAGCCAAACCCTACCAGCTACGCCAGTTCCTCAAGTTAGTTGAGGAATATAACCTTAAACCGGAGGAGGATTGATGAAGGACTATCACATCAATATCTTCTACAGCGAAGAAGACGGTGAATATATCGCTGACATTCCTGACCTGAAATTCTGCTCGGCATCAGGCGCGACTCCTGAAGAGGCTTTGCGCGAGGTGTTAGAGGCTAAGTCCTTGTGGCTCGACGCTGCGCGACAGCATGGCAGATCGATTCCTGAGCCGCGCTACCGGCCCTTTATCTATCAGGTCGGCGTATAGCAGGTGGATGTTGTCACCTGATAAAAAGCTGAATCATAAACTCTCCTACACCTTATAGGAGGATAGTGGATGGTCATTAC
>CAYRWY010000453.1:0-4721 GCA_964427955.1 uncultured Anaerolineaceae bacterium | reverse complement strand
TATTGCAATACGCCCAATAGGCGTCAAGTTAGGCATCTGATCGGGTGTCATAGGGGAAAAAACGGCCTCACCCCTAAATCCCCTCTCCAACAGAGTTGGCGAGGGGACTTTTCCGGCGTGGCAATCTCCCCCTCTCCATTGTGTTTTTCGAATGGAGAGGGGGTCGGGGGGTGAGGTAAAACCCCGCGAATTTCCGCGTGCGCAGTACTTTGATCCGCCGGTCCGCCCCCGTTCGCCCCGCGCGCGGTACAATCGGCGCATCGCCCTACCCTGATGGAGTCTGAACTCGATGCTCGATCTTCCCACTCTTGCGCGCGACTACTGGCCCACGGCAGGCTGGCGCACTACGCCGCCCCAGGATCAGGGGATCGATCCTGCCGCGCTGGCCGATGCCCAGGCGTACCTGGCCGCGCGGGTACCGCACCTCGACAGCCTGCTGGTCGTGCGGCATGGCTATCTCGTCCACGAGTCCTACCATCACCAGACCGGGCCGGAGACGCTGCACGCGCTCAAGTCGGTGACCAAAAGCGTGATGAGTGCGCTGATCGGGATCGCGATCCGGGCGGGCGATCTGGCCGGGGTGGACGAGCGGCTGGGCTACCTCATGCCCGAAGCCTTCGCCGCCGGGACGGATCGCGCCCGGCGCGAGATCACGATCCGCGACCTGCTGACGATGCGCTCCGGCCTGGAATGGGCCGAATACGGCCCCGGCCTGCTGCAAATGACCGCCAGCCCGCACTGGGTCCAGCATGTGCTGGAGCTGCCGCTGGCGCACCCGCCGGGCACCGTCTTCAACTACAGCACCGGGGACACGCACCTGCTTTCGGCGGTGCTGCACCACGTGACCGGCCTGTCCGCGCTCGAATACGCCGATCTCTACCTGTTCGACCCGCTGGGCATCACGCGCCGCCGCTGGGCTGCCGATCCGCAGGGGCGTTCCATCGGCGGGACCGAGCTGCTGCTCACCCCGCGCGACATGGCGAAATTCGGCTATCTCTATCTCAACGGCGGGCAGTGGGACGGCCAGGCCATTCTCCCCCCCCGCTGGGTGCAGGAGAGCGCCGAATATCACAACCGCTTCGATCCGACCGAGCAGAATCCTTGCGACGAGTGGGGCTACGGGTATTTGTGGTGGCTGCGCGCCCAGGCCGGGCATCCCAGCCTGATCGCGGTGGGCTACGGCGGGCAGTTCGTGTTCGTCGTGCCCGCGCTCGACCTGGTAGTCGTCATGACCGGGAACCTGTCCGCCGTGCCAGAGGATTTTCGCGATAACCGGATGCTGTGCCAGTTCAATCTCGTGGAAGATTTCATCGTCCCGGCGATCTGAGGATCTGTCATGCCCCCTACATCCTATCCTGACATCAACGATCTGCTGGCCGATCTGCTGGCGGACATCCAGGCCGTGCTCGGCGACAAATTAACCGGGCTGTACCTGTACGGCTCGCTGGTCTGGGGTGATTTCGACCACGACATCAGCGACATCGACCTGCTGGCGGCGCTGGAGTCCGATCTGGACGAGGCCGACGCCGCGCGCCTCGAACGGATGCACGCGGACTTCGCCCACCGGAATCCCCGCTGGGAGGGCCGCATCGAAGTGCAGTATTATGCCCGGCTGGGGCTGAAGACTTTTCGCGACCAGCCGCGCCGGATGGGCAACATCAGCCCCGGCGAGCCGTTCCACCTGATCGAGGCGGGCCGCGAGTGGCTGCTCAACTGGTATTTCGTGCAGGACTACGGCGTCACGCTCTACGGTCCCCCGCCCGCCGCGCTGATCGACCCCATCAGCCAGGACGAGTTCGTCCAGGGCGTGCGCGAACACGCCCTCACCTGGCGCGAGCACATCCGGGTGACGGAGGGCGATCCGCCCTACCAGTCCTATGCCGTCCTGACGCTGTGCCGCGCGCTCTACACCCACCGGACCGGCGCGCAGGTCTCCAAAGACCGGGCGGCGCGCTGGGCGGCGGAACAGTTTCCCGGCTGGGCGGAGATCATCCAGAATGCGCTGACCTGGCGCAAGGACCCGGCGCACAACCCGTCCACCTATCCCGAAACCGCCCGCTTCGTACACTTCATGATCGATCAGATCGTCGGCCCGGCGTGAGGGTCACGCCCGATCCGGCGGCAGGTTGCCGATCACGTTTTTGTGCTCGTCGGTCTTGACCAGCCCTTTCGACAGGTCGAGCAGCACGTAACGGTTGCCCCACGGATCGGCGACCACCGCCGCCCGGCCCACCTGAATGTCGAAGGGCGGCACCACGAGGGTCCCCCCGGCCTCCGTGAAGCGCCGCGCGGCCTCGTCGGCGGCCTCGACCAGCATATCCACTTCACGGTTGGGGCGTTCCGTTTGCAGGACGATCTCGGCATCCGTGTCAGGAAACAGCAGCCCGGCGGACGTTGGAGTCCGCCAGTTCAGTTCGAGGCCGAGTTGATCGCAGTAGAACCGGATGCCAGCCTCCAGGTCCGGGACATGAAATTCAACGCAGTCGATCTTGCGCAGCAGCGGTTTCGCCATAGCCTCTCTCCTTCTCAATTCGTCCAATTGTTCCCCACCCGGACGTGCGCGTCAACCGATCCGCCATCACGCCTCCCTCAGCCCCTTCAGCGGGCTTCCCGGCTTGTTCATAGCTGCCCGGTTTCAACCGGCAGCGGCTTCTACACGACCGCAATCCACCCAAGCCCCTGGTTGACATTATAGAACAAATTTGCTAAACTTGCCGCCCATAGTCTGAGTTCCCCACCTCAAAAGGAGTCTCCGAATGGCTACCAATCTCCCGGACATCCTGGCCTACTACGCCCGCCCTGACGCGCTCACCACCCTCCCCGATTCCGACGCGATCCGCGCGCTGCGGGCCGGCCTGCCGACCACGATTCCCGATCTGGTCAAGGTCGTCCAGAACAACCTGCTGCACATCTTCTGGGCGGAACGCTACGGCGTCACGCTGACCGACGCTCAGCGCGGCGGAGTCCAGGTGCGGACCACGGCGGCGCGCCTGCAAAGCATCTACGACGCCGATCCCGCGCCGCTGACCACGCCCCGCACGCCCGACCGGCGCAGCATCGGCAACTGCCGCGACTTCACGGTGACCCTGGTCACACTGCTGCGCGCGCAGGGCGTCCCGGCCCGCGCCCGCTGCGGCTTCGGGGCCTATTTCATCCCGAACCACTACGAGGATCACTGGGTCGCCGAGTATTGGAACGCCGGACAAAGCCGCTGGATCATGGTCGATGCCCAACTGGACGCTCTGCAAGCTGCGGTGCTCCAGCTCGACTTCGATCCGCTCGACGTGCCGCACAACCGCTTCATCACCGGGGGGCACGCCTGGCAGATGATCCGCCAGGAAGGCGCGAACCCGGACGACTTCGGGATCATGGACCTGCGCGGGCCGTGGTTCATTCGTGGCGACCTGCTGCGCGACTTCGCGGCGCTCAACAAGGTCGAGCTGCTGCCCTGGGATTCGTGGGGGATCATGCTCAAAGATGATACGCAGATGACCGCCGAGGATAACGCCCTGCTGGATCGCGTCGCGGCCCTGACGCTGGCGGACAACGCCGGATTCGACGACCTGCGCGCGCTGTACGAGTCCGACGACCGGCTGACCGTCCCGCCCGTGATCATGAGCTTCCCCACCGGGCCGGAGCCGGTCGCGATCACGCTGGCCGAGGTGCCGGGCTGGGTGGACGCCGATCCCACCACCAAAGCCGCGCTGCTGGCGCTGATCGGCAAGGAGCGCCGCCGCCTGGATGCGCTGCTCGCCACCCTGAGCGACGCCGACCTGCTCCAACCCAACGTGGTCGGCTTCTGGTCGATCAAAGATGTGCTGGCTCACCTCGCCAGTTGGGAGCAGCGTTTCCTGGAGTGGTACCACGCCGGGCAGCGCGGCCAGAACGCCGAGAAGCTGGAGCCTAACCTGTCGGAAGCCGTCGTGGATGCGATGAACCAGCGCAGCTACGAGCAGTATCGCGACTGCACGCTGGCGGAAGTGCGCGCCCTGTACGAACGGTCGTACCGGGAGACGCTCGCCGCCATCAACGCGATGAGCGAGGACGAAATCTTCCGCGTGGGCTACTATTCCTGGACGGGGTCCTGGCCGGTGCTGGCGTATCTGCGCGCCAACACGGGCGGCCACTACGCCGAGCACGCCGAGCAGATCGACGCCTGGCAGCGCGGGTGATGCGGGCGTAACCGCCTCAAGTCTACGAGTCGGTTCGTAGGAGCAGCGTCAATTTAAGCATCTGATCTCCTGTGATAGGGAAAAAACCGGCCTCACCCCTACCCCCTCTCCATCAGAAAACGATGGAGAGGGGCATCACAGCCTCGGTTTTCTCCCCCTCTCCATTGGGCTTTTCGAATGGAGAGGGGGCTGGGGGGTGAGGCCGGGACAAGACCGTGATTGCCTGGTTCAAGTCCCGCCCCCTGAGACCTCAGGGGTTAGTCCCGTTCTCCTCGGTCCGCTGGTGTTCGCCGGTCTCGTGACCCTTGCGCCACACCTCGACCGCCGTCATCGCTTCGGGCGTGCCGATCCGCTTGAGCGTCTCCGCCGCGGCCCAGGCCGCCTGCCAGTTGGGCACGTCCAGCGCGGCCACCAGCGCCGGGACCGCCGGGTTGCCCATGTCTTGCAGGGCCGCCGCCGCGCTCCAGCGCACGTCCCAATTTTCGTTCGCCAGCGTCTGGATCAGCGCCGGGATCGCCGGTTCGCCGATCTCGGTCAGGGCGCGTGTCG
>CAYRWY010000452.1:0-4722 GCA_964427955.1 uncultured Anaerolineaceae bacterium | reverse complement strand
GGCCATGTCAGGTCGATTCTGGACCAGGTCCCTGCCCTGCAGACCCTGGTGAGCTACGGGTACGTGGTGGCGGCAGTGGACGTGCGTGGCGGCGGGGCGTCGTATGGAACGCGGCATGGTGAATTCACGCGCGAGGAGTCTCAGGACGCCTACGACATGACCGAATGGTTCGCGGCACAGCCCTGGTCTACGGGGGCCATCGGCATGTACGGCCTGTCGTACCTGGGCATCACGCAGTACATGGCAGCCAGCACCAAACCGCCGCACCTGAAAGCGATCTTCCCGGAAATGGCGATGTTCGACCTGTATTCGTTCACCTACCCCGGCGGCGTCCTCAACAAGAACTTCCTCTACCAGTGGGCGACGGGCAATATCCTGCTCGACAAGGTGCTGCGCGCCGCGCCCGTCGATGAAGACCCCGATGGATCGCTGCTGGACGAAGCCGTCGCCCAGCACCGCGACAACTGGAACATTTACGACGAGGCGGTGAAGGCCCCCTACCGGGATTCGCTGGGTCCGGGAGACATCGCGTTTTATTCCCTGCTCAGCCCCAGCACCTACCTGGACGACATCAACGCGTCCGGCGTGGCGATCTACACGCTGGGCGGCTGGTACGACATGTGGCCGCGCGACGCCCTGACGTGGTTCAACAACCTGACGGTGCCGCAAAAGATCGTCATGACGCCCTGGTCGCATAACGGATCGGGCGGCTTCGACCTCGTGGCGGAGCATGTGCGCTGGTTCGACTACTGGCTCAAGGGCATCGACAACGGCATCATGGACGAGCCGAAAATGACCTACGTCGTGATGGGCGCGCCGGAGGCCACGGCGTGGCGCACGACCGATCAATGGCCGCTGCCCAACCAGCAGTTGACCTCGTTCTACCTGAGCGCGGGACCGTCGGGCAGCGTGGCGTCCGCGAACGACGGGCTGCTCAGCCCGGACGCGCCGACCACCGCCGGGCAGGACGACTACACCGTCGATTACACGACCACGACCGGCCCGAAAACCCGCTGGACGGATGGCTATGGCGGCGGCTTCAGCCTGCCGAACATGGTGACCAACGACGAAAAGGGGCTGACCTATACCACGCCCGTCCTGGCGGTCGATACCGAAATCACCGGCCATCCCGTGCTGCACCTGTGGGTCACGGCCAGCACCGACGACGCCGACTTCATGGCCTATCTCGAAGAAGTGTACGCCGATGGTCACTCCCAGCTCATTTCGGAGGGCGTGCTGCGCGCTTCGGACCGGGCCGTGAGCACCCCGGCCTGGAACAACCTGGGGCTGCCCTTCCACCGGGGCGCGCAAGCCGACAGCGCCCCGCTGCCGCAGGGTGAAATCGTCGAGCTGGTGTTCGACCTGCTGCCGACCTCGAATATCTTCGACGCCGGCCACCGCCTCCGCCTGACGATCACCGGCGCGGATGCCGACACCTACCAGACCACCCCGGTCGATCCCGCCCCGGTGGTGAGCATCTACCGCGGCCCGGATCACGCCTCGTACGTCGTGCTGCCGATCATCCCGGCACCCTAAACGACGTCCGCGCCCTGGTTCCGGTGTACGGCAATTTCGGAGCCAGGGCGACACTCTCCCCTCTTCAAAATCAAAAATTGTAAAAATTCCTTAACATCTCTAGCAGGATTTCTATGTCCGTTTGATCCCCCCAGGGTAGCATAAGATTAAGACAGACTAGTCTTAGACGTCTGTCTAACATCGTCTTAACTTTGTCAGTCAGTCTCTAGGGGAGGCTCTCATGTCGCGGATTGTGATTGCAACGAACGAATATATCACGCTCGAATATCTGACCGAACAAAAGATCGTTTTCCACACCATCCACAAACCGGTGGGTGGGGCGCTCCTGCGGGATGTCCTGAACGCCGGAACCGAGGTGCTGGACCGGTATGGGGCGTGCAAGTGGCTCTCGGATGACCGCAACAACGGGCCGTTGTCTGAGGAAGATCGAAACTGGGGTTTCCACGAATGGAACCGGCGCACCATCGACGTGGGCTGGAAATACTGGGCGCTGGTCGTCCCGCAGGAAATCGCGGACGCGGGCACGATGGCCCCGACGATCAACGCGCTGTACGAACTGGGCCTGCGCGTGATGGTCTTCACCGAAGTCGAAGAAGCGATGGCCTGGCTCGATAGTATGCGGGATTAATCCCCAAAAACATCGGGCACGCGGAAATTAGCGGTGTTTTACCTCACCCCCCGGCCCCTCTCCACCCGATGGCGAGGGGGAAACGTCGGTGTAGGGGCGTGCTCTGCTTTGCCCTCAAAAACCCCCAGTCCCCAGGACCGGGGGTTTTGTGCCTGGAATTAAAATACCGCACCCGGGCGTTCAAGGTGCGGTGCTGCTCGAATTCGAGGCCGGACACTAGACGCCGAGCCAGCCCTGGCCGTCGCGGTCCCGCAGCCCACCGGGCAGCAGGCGGAACGGCTGGTTGAAGCGATCCACCAGACGGTCATGCAGCCCTGCCAGGAATTCGTCGGCAGCGGCCTGGGTGATCTTGCCATCGGCGACGGCCTGATTGATCTCGTCGGTGATGCGCGTTTCGGCTTCGGCCATGATCGCGTCGGGGTCCAGGCCATGCGCGGTGGCGATGTCGGCCAACGAGGGCGGCGTCTGCGCTTCTTGCAGCAAATCCTTGACGTCTACACCCGCCATGTCGGCCATCACACCCAGCAGCGAGTCTTCGACCCGGGTCTGGATACGTGCGCGGATCGCCGGAAGCGAAGCGTTCAGCGCGCGATCCAGCACGTCGTCCAACCGGGCGAGCAGAGCGTCGGCACGCACCTGCGTGATCTGGCCGTCGGCCACAGCCTGGTTGATCTCGTCGGTCAGGGTCGCTTTGACGCCATCCACGACGGTCTGGGGATCAAGACCCGCGTCCGTCAGAATCTCGCTCAAGCTCTGGCCATCCCGCATCTGCGCGCGAAGGTCGGCCAGGTCTAGCCCGGTCGCATCCGCCACCGCTTGCAGCAATTCCTGGGCCGCTTCCACGCGGGGCCGGTGATCGCCGAGCGGACCGTTACCGCCGCGCCCGCCGGGTCCCTGCGCCGCTACGGCGGACACCGCGCCGAACAGCATCACCACGGCCAACACTGCCACCACGAACCGTTTTCCGGTCATTCCATTTCCTCCTGATAGCTGTCTCGCTCGATTGCATTATCTGTATTATCGGGGGGACTTGTAACCAGTGTTCGGAGAGTCTGTAAATTGTTGGTAAAATGTGGCGGCTTTTCACGAAGGAAAAACGAGGCCTGATGGACTTATCGATCCTCATCGTCAACTGGAACGTGCGCGACCTGCTGGCCGCGTGCCTGGACAGCATCGCCGCCGCGCCGGTTACCCTGGTAAATCCCGTAGGGGCAATTCATGAATTGCCCCGACCCGACGGCCCCTACCCCACCGTCGAAGTAATCGTGGTGGATTCGGGGAGCAGCGATGGCAGCGCCGCGATGGTGCGCGAGCGTTATCCCTGGGTGCGGCTGGTGGCGGAGACGGAGAACATCGGCTTCACGCGCGGGAACAACCGGGCGCTGGAAGCCGCCCAGGGGCGCGGCCTGTTCCTGCTCAACCCGGACACGGTCGTGCACGGCGACGCGCTGAACGCCATGATTGCCTATCTCGACGCGCACCCGGAGGTCGGCATCGTGGGGCCGCATGTGCTCAACGCCGACGGGACAACCCAATCCACCCGGCGGCGCTTTCCGACCCGACTGACGGCCTTGTTCGAGAGCACCTGGCTCCAGGGCTTCGCGCCGCGCGGTCTGCTAGACCGCTTCTACGTCAACGACCAGCCCGACGACGGTACCTTCGAGGTCGATTGGGTGCAGGGCTGCGCGCTGCTGGCCCGCCGCGAGGTCTACGCCCAGATCGGCGGGCTGGACACCGGCTACGTGATGTTCTCGGAAGAACTCGACTGGTGCAAGCGGGCCAAAACGGCGGGCTGGCAGGTCGTCTACCTGGGCAGCGCGCGCATCACGCATTACGGCGGCAAAAGCACCGAGCAGGTCCAGGCCAACAAACACATCTACTTCCAGCAGAGCAAAATCCGCTATTTTCGCCGCTATCATGGGCGTGGATTCGCCCTTGCGCTGCGCGTCTTTCTGCTGTTAAGCTACAGTCTCCAACTCGCCCTCGAAGGTGGTAAGGCCCTGTTGGGATCGCAGCGGGAGCTGCGGCGGGCGCGCATTCGCACCTACCGGCAGGTGATCGCGGCCCTGGCCAGCGGCCACTAGAGACAGGAGCATCATGCGCATCGGACAGATCACCGGCGAATATCCGCCCATGCAGGGCGGCGTAGGCGCCTTCACCCAGGAGCTTGCCCTGGCTTTGATCGCGCGCGGGCACGAGGTGTGTGTCTTCACCGATTACCGCGCCCACGAGGATCACGCCGGCGGCCCGATCCAGGTCACGGCGGACGCGCACAGTTGGGGCTGGGGCACGCTCAGCCGGGTGCGGCGCTGGGCGCAGGCGCAAAAGCTGGACGTCGTGAACATCCAGTACCAGGCCGCCGCCTACAACATGGCCGCGTTCATCCACGTGCTGCCGATGCGGCTGGACAACGTGCGGGTGGTGACGACCTTTCACGATCTGCTCGGCCCGTACCTGTTCCCGAAAGCCGGAATGCTGCGCTATCGAGCCGTGCTGACCCTGGCCCGCAGCAGCGACGCCGTGCTAGTCACCAATCGCGGCGATCAAGAGCGCCTCAT
>CAYRWY010000451.1:0-4747 GCA_964427955.1 uncultured Anaerolineaceae bacterium | reverse complement strand
ATGCCCCTCTCCATCAGAAAACGATGGAGAGGGGTGAGGGGTGAGGCCGTTTTTTTCCCCTACAACAGGAGATCAGACACTTAAGTTGACGTCTATTGGGCGACGGCGGTCTACCGCCCCAGCCAATCCAGGATCACGTGATTGAATTCCTCGGTATTTTCCCACATGGCGAAGTGCCCCACGCCGCCCATCAGGTACAGGTCGGAATTGGGGACCAGGGTCGCCATTTCGAGATCGTGCGCGGGATAGATCGCTTCTTCAAGAATGCCGTCGATGAACAGCGTCGGTACGGTGATCCCCTGCATCTGTTCGACGGTATAATTAGGCTCGGTCGCCCACATGTTGTTGATGTTCGCCAGGAATTTGTCGAACTGGTCCGGCGTGGGCGACAGCTTGACGTAATCCCCGGAGGCCATTTCGATGTAGGCGTTGAAGCGGACGCTGTCGCCGATGTCGGCTTTCACGCCCGACGGGTTATAGTTGGCCCCGTAGGCGACCAGCTTGTTCAGGCGTTCCGGGTGGTTGATGGCGATGTCCAGGCCGATGATGCCGCCATCGCTCCAGCCCACCAGATCGACCTTGCCCTCGATCTGGAGGTAGTCGAGCAGGGCCAGCACGTCCGACGCCATCAGGGCATAGCCGATCTGCTGATCGGACATGGTCGAGCGGCCATGCCCGCGGCTGTCGGGCGTGATCACGTAATAGTGTTCCATGAAGGCGGGAATCTGGTTGACGAAATAATCGGCGTTGCCCAGGCCGCCGTGCAGCAGCAGGATCGGCGGATTGGCCGGATCGCCGTAGGTCGCGTAGTACATCTGGATGTCGTTGACGGGGGCCATGCCCGACTGGGTCGCGGGCGGAAGCTGCGGGCCATCCTGGGCCATGATCGGCCCCGTGAAGGAGAGCAGGATCGAGACGGAAAATAAGCCGACGAGCGTGCGCTTAAACCACCGGTGCTGTTGCATGATTGTCTCCTCTATAGTTTTGCTAACTTAATCGGATTATATGAGAAATGCAGATCGAAATATATAAAAACCTTAGTCATAACAGTACAAATCGGCTCAACGCACCCAACGGATAAAAAACGCTATGCCCTCGCCAGACTTCATCGCCCGCCAGTCCCGGCGCCCGCTGCTGGAACGGCTCTTGGTCGAAAAACAGATCGGACAGGCGTCCTTCCAGATGCCCGGCCACAAGCGCAAGCCGGTCCCGGATGAGACCCTGGCCGCGTACTGGGGGCCGGATCTCTACACGGCGGACATCAACGAGATCAACGCCGACATCGGCTACCTGCCCAACCCGACCGGCGCGCTGGCCGAGGCGCTGCGGCTGGCAGCGGAAGCCTTCGGCGCGGGTCGTACCTTCTTCCTGGTCAACGGCTCGACCATTGGCAACATTGCCGCGATCTTGAGCGCCGTCGGCGAAAACGAGGCCATCGGTATCGCGCGCACGTCGCACCGCTCGGTCTACGGCGGGCTGGTCATGTCCGGCGCCCGTCCGGTCTACCTCATGCCCGACGTACACCCGGACCTCGGCGCGCCGGTGTGCCTCGCTCCACAGCAGGTCGAAACTCTGATCGCGCAGCATCCCGCCCTCAAGGCTATCCACCTCACCTCGCCCAGCTATTACGGCTACGCGCCGGATCTGCCCGCGCTGCTCGCCCTGATCCAGGGGGCCGGGATCGCGGCGCTGGTCGATGAAGCGCACGGCTCACACTTCCACTTCCACCCGGCCTTCCCGCCGTCGGCGGTCGATTTGAAAGCCGACCTGGTGATCCAGAGCACACACAAGACCCTCACCGCGCTCACCCAGGCGTCGATGCTGCACCACCACGGCAGCCGCATCGCGCTGCACCGGCTGGAGCAGGTCTTGGCCACGCTGCAATCCTCGTCGCCCAGTTCGCTGCTGCTGGCCTCGCTCGATCACGCGCGCATGGTCGCCGCCGTGCACGGTGAAGCCCTGCTGGAGCGGGCGCTGGAGCTGGCCCACACGGCGCGGCAGGCGTTCCGCCAGATGGAGGGGGTGTGGTGTTTAGGCGAAGAAAGCGTCGGGACGGCGGGCGTCGCGGCCTACGATCCGACCAAGCTCGTGATCCGCGTCAGCCGGTCCGGCCTGACCGGCTACGACGTTTCGCAGCGGCTGCTGGATCAGCACCACCTCGTGACGGAATTCGCCGACACGCACCAGATCATCTGCTCGATCACGACGGCTGACACGCCCGCCGACGTGGCGCGGCTGACCGGCGCGGTGCGCACGATTCTGGCCGAGGCCGGGCCATCAGCGTTGGACGTGGACGCCCCCGTGCCGATCCCCGATCTGCCGCCGCAAGTCCTGACGCCGCGCGCGGCCTTCCTGGCGCCGTCCAGGGCGATCCCCCTGGTGGAAGCAGGGGGCGAGATCGCGGCGGAGTATCTGATCCCCTACCCGCCGGGGATTCCGCTGTTGGTGCCCGGCGAGCGCATCACGCCGGACCTTCTGGATTACTGCCACCTGCTGGCCGGGCGCGGCGCGAGCTTTGGCGAAGGCGGCGGACTCGTACAGCGACAGATTCGTATCGTCGAAAGGACCCCATGACCCTCCTGAATGATCAGACCGACTACACCGGGCAGACCTTCAAGCGGCTGAAGCACGCCGACGAGGAGATCGCCGACAAAGAGTTTTTCGACTGCATCTTCGCCGAGTGCACGTTCACCGGCACCGTGCTGCGTAAATGCCGCTTCGTGAACTGCACCTTTCGCGCCTGCGATCTGAGCCTGGCGAAAGTGACCGGCAGCACGTTTCGCGACACCACGTTCGAAGGCTGCAAAATGGTGGGGGTGAACTGGACCGAGGCGGGTTGGGGGCCGAAAAAAGGCGTCATGAACTCGATCCACTTCCTCGACTGTGTGCTGAATCATTCGACCTTCATCGGGCTGAGCCTGCCGCGGACGACGATCAGCCGCTGTGTGGCGAAAGACGTGGATTTTTCGGAGGCGGATCTGTCGCACGCGGATTTCACGGGCACGGACCTGACCGACAGCCGCTTCGCGCACACCAACCTGACCGAGGCGGATTTCGTCGGCGCGATGCATTACAGCATCAACGCCGCGCTCAACACGCTGAAGAAGACGAAATTCGCGCTGCCGGAGGCGATGGCGCTGCTCTACGGGCTGGACATCATCCTGAGCGAGGACCAGGGGTAGTCATACGGGCACGGTAGGGGCCGTCAAGTCAAGGCTTTGTGAGGCCAACAGGGTCTTGTCCCGGCCTCACCCCCCGGCCCCCTCTCCATTCAAAAAGCACAATGGAGAGGGGGAGCCGCACGCTTTTTCCCCTCTCCAACCGGGTGAACTGATCACTGTGAACTGAAAACTGTCAACTGATCGCTTATCCGCCCCAGGCGGGAACCAGCACCGGCTGGTTGTTGGACAGCACCATCCAATACGGCTTCCAACCCAGGCCAAACACGCCCAGATAGATGTCCTTCTTGAGCGGATTCAGGCGGTAATCCTGCGCCTCGCCGGCGATCTGCGACCATTTCTCGTTGATCGCTTGCAGCTCGTTTTCCATCGCCGCCTGCGCGTCCTCAAGCTGCGCTTCCAGCTCGGCGATCTGCTGTTCGGCCTCGTAGACGTTGTCGCGGGCCTGTTCCTTGTAGCGGCGGGAGCGGCTCACGCGCGATACGGTGTAGGTGGTGCGCCCACGCAGCAGGCTGAGCGCCGCCTCGCCCATCGTCGCCAGTTCCTCGCCGCGCAGGGCATCGGCCTGCCGCTGGTCGGATTCCTTGCCGCGCGCCGCTTTGCGCAGTTTCGCTTCCAGCGCATCAAACACCTTGTCGTAGCGGGCTGCCGTCTTGTCGACCTCGTCGTCACGGCGCTGGCGGGCCAATCCTTGCGCCTGGACCAGGAAGTCCCGGCGGCTCATCTCCGGCGTGCTGTACAGGTCCAGGTCCGGGTTGTACATCAGCACCAGTGCTGCCGTCTTATAGATGTAATCGGTCAATTCCGTTTTTAGCGCCGTGATCCGCTTGGAATCGGCCAATCCCGCCGGGAGATCGCCATAGGCCGCGTCGCCAAACGGCGTCTCGCTGATCTCGCGCGGATCGGTGTAGGCGGTCTGGTACTCGTCCCAGCGGATCAGCCCGGCGCGCGCCACGTCGGGCACGTGGTAGCAGTAATCCTGGATCAGCGAAATGCCGCTCTTGCGGTCGGCGTAGTGCACTTCGGCCTGCGCCAGCAGCAGCGGCTCGTACAGGATCATCGACACGTTGGACGCGACGACCGGCTGCCCGGTCTGCTGACGCCAGGCAGCCGCGGCCTGTTCCACCGACAGGGTCGTGGGCAGGAAATACTGCACCACCGTCGAGGAGAGCGGCGGCGGAGTCAGGCTGAACCCTTCGGGCAGGTTGGACGCACGGCGGCCCGGCAGTGAAGTGCTGGACGTCGGCGGCTGGGTGACGCCCGTCGAAGATGGGATCGCGCTGCTCAGCGGCGCGGGGGTGCTGGTGGGCACCTGGGCAGTCACCGGGCGCGACGGCAGGGACGGCGCTGGCTCGGACGGCATCTCCGGCAGTCCGGGCGGCATTTCCGGCAGCGACGCAGGCGGGGGTGGCACTGCGGGACCGCCTGCCGTCACCGGGCTGGGCGCGGCGCTGCGCGTGCCGCTGGCTGCCCCGGTCACGTAGGTCGGGACCTGTGACTGCGCCGGGTAGTATGGCTGCTCGCGCTGTGCGGCCATCAGGGTGCGAATCTGCTGCCGGGTCAGCGGG
>CAYRWY010000450.1:0-4751 GCA_964427955.1 uncultured Anaerolineaceae bacterium | reverse complement strand
TGCCCTACGGTTTTATCCCCACGAACCCGCTCAGAAAGCCCGCGTCCGACGCAAACACGACCTGCCAGCCGGGGAAATAACCGGCCAGCTCGCCCAGTTGGAGCATGTGATCGGGATTCGTATTCGGGCTGGTGGCGAGACGGTGAACGTTGAGCGTCTCGTAGATCACCCTGCCGCCGGGACGCACGCGCTCGCGGATCGCCGGGAACAAGCTGCGGTCCAGAAAGCGGAAGACGTACACCAGATCGTAGGGACGATCCGGCAGCGGGAAATGATCGAGATCGGCCAGGATGAAATTCACGCCGTCGATCTGCTTGCGCAGCATATCGGCCCGCGCCTGGCGCAGCGCCGTGAAGCTGATGTCGATGGCGTCCACGTGGTAGCCTTGCGCGGCCAACCACAGCGCATCCCGACCCAGCCCGCAGGCCAGTTCCAGGGCGCGGCTGCCGGGTTGGGCAGGCGGAGCGTGACGCACTAACAGCGGGTGCGGCTCGGTTTTGAAATTGCCTGAGGGATCAGCATACCGCTGATCCCAGCGTTCGCGGTCGGATTGAGCCATTATTTCCCCATGTAGACGGGAAGATAGTCCAGCGCATCCGGCACGGCATCCAGCGCTTCCTGATCGCCGGGCATGAGCATCATACGAGGACTGCGGGCGCGCAGGCGGTGCACCTGGTACGCATCGCGCACGTCTTCCCAGGAGGGCAGCCGCCAGTTGTCCGGCAGTTGCAGCACGCTGGCGATGGCCCGCACCCGCTGGCCGTGCAGACCGTTCCAGGGATCGTGCCCGCCACCCGACATCAGCGCGCGGGCCTGGTCTTTTTCGGCCTCGCTGCCGCCGCCCAGCTTGCCGAACACGTTGGCGCTCAGGCGGTCGAACATTTTGCCCGCTTTTTTCTCGTCTACGCCCTGCTGTTGGGCAAAGCCCAGCAGTTCGGGCGGGAGCGAACTCGTCACCACCGCAGGGGAATCGCTCGCCACGACACCGACCTTGAGCTGACCCGCGAACGCGGCCCGCAGATCCTCAAGCGAGCGATCCGGGTGCAGATACGGCTCGAACACGGCGGGATTGTCGTCGCGCGTGCCCGCGTGGAACAGCGCCCAACCGCCGCTGTCTCCGGTCAGCCAGGCATACAGGATCGGGATGTCGAGCGCGCGGCTCCAGGCGGGCAGCAGCGTCTCGAGGGGCTGGCCCAGCAGCCGCAGCCAGCCCGATTGCGGAGGGGCAGCGAACTGCCGCACCGTATTCGACAGGCCGGGCGGCGTACCGCTCCCGCCGGGGAACGGATCGAACACCTGATAGCCCTGATCGGCCAGCAGTCCCCGCAAGGACTCGACGATCGGGTGCGCATCATTCGTGGGAAGGTACAGGCTGTACCAGGCTGGGTTCATGTGGCTCCTTCGACGGCTTCGACCGCCGGGACGGGTGGGGCGGGCGGTGGGACCGGTACATTGCCGCGCCAGAAGGTCAGCACGCGGGTCAGATCGACAAACCCCAGGCGGCGGTACAGGCGGATGAATTCTTCGGTCGGTGCGACGGTGAACACGTTATCGCCGCCCCGCTTCATGGCTTCGGTCACGGCGGTGGCGATCAACGCTTCTTCCAGGCCCATCCCGTGCCAGAGCGGCGCGGTCACCACCACTTCGAGTTCCGCCGTCGAGGCGCGCAGTCCCACTCTCGCCGCGCCGAGCGGCGCCTGCTGGTAGCTGGCGATCACGTACAACTTTTCGCCTTTTTCCTGGGCGGCCACCAGGGGACCCACGACTTCCGGCTCGACCGTCAGCGACTCCGTGTTATAGTACCCTGCGCGAAAAACACGTAACCAGACGGCCAGATCGGCTTGCGTCGCCGCCACCGAGGTGGCGATCTGGGGTGAAAAACTGCTGGGCAGCCGTCCCAGTCCCATCTCGCCGGGCAGGTCCGGGCCATAGATCGGGCGGTAGCCCATCACCATCCGTTTATCTTCCAGCGTCAGCCCCATCAGCGCGATCTGCTGCTGGAACGCCACCGGGAACAGAGCATCTTGAAAGACCAGGCGGGGAATGCGGCCCAGGCGGACCAGGCCCTCGAACGCGGTGCTCAGGTCTTCGCGGCGGACCCAGGCAACGCCTTTGTGCGGCGTCACGGAGTTCAACAGCGGATCGGGGTTGGACGTGTGAAAAAAGACGTCCACCGTGCCGATCTGTTCCTCGACGACTCCCGCATCCAGAATCGAGGCGCGAAGGTGAGCCTGGATGCGGCGTAAGGTCTGCCTTTCAGTGCGATTCAGTGCCCCTGTCATGGCCTGCTCTTTTTTCGACTGGCATTGGTTCCACCACCAGTGTACTGGATTTTCGTGGAAGCGCCATTTTATACGAGCAGGACCAGCGTTCACGGCAGGGCATGACGCTGGAAAAACTCCCAGATCACTTCCCCGGCGTGAATGTCCATGTTGACGGCGTCCGCGCCCGCCCAGACCTGGCGGTTGGCCGTACCGGGGACCGTGTGCCCACCGCCGTCGATCACGTAATAGTCGAACTCGCTGCCGTTCGCGCAGGGGCTGAAAATGTAGCGGTGCACCTGGCTGATCGCCTCGGGATCGAGCCTGGGCAGCAGCGTATAGTCCAGGCTCTGCGGATCGCAGCCGTCGTGCATGGCCCAGAAAATCGCGGTGTCCGGCACCGAAAACAACTCAAGTTGGTCGCCATACATCAGGCCGTTCCAGGGAATGTTATCGTCCAGCGTGCCGTGCATGAGCAGCAGCGACACAGGCGGCTGATCCTGGCAGATCATCGCCACTCCGGGGGCCAGCGAGGCGCTGATCGAGGCGAAGGCCGCCCAACGCTCCGGGGCGCTGCACGCCAACCGCTGCGTCATGAAGCCGCCGTTGGAGTAGCCGGTCACGTACAGCCGGGTTTGGTCGATGCTCAGATCGCGGGCGAGATCGTTCACCAGCGTCCCCAGAAAATCGACGTCATCCGTGCCGTACAGCGGGTAGCCGGTCGTGCCGCGCAGGTAGTTCCACTCGCGCCCGGCGATGGTCCCGTCGATGTGCGTCCCATCGGGATAGACCACGATGAAGCCTGCGCGCCGGGCCACCTGATTCATGTCGTAGACGTACGCGGCGCTCGATCCGTTACCGAAACGGCCATGCAGCACCATCACTAGCGGCAGCGGTGTGGCGGGGTCGTAGCTCGGCGGGACGTAGACGAGATAGCTGCGCCCTTCACCGCCGTAGACCTTGCCGGTCCCGTCCTGGGTGATGGCGGGCGCGCCGTCCGTGGTAAAAAACTGCGCCAGCAAATCGGTCGCATCCACGCCAAACTGGTTGAGCGTATAGTCGCCGGTGCGCGGCCAGTGGTTGCCCATGCCCTGGAAAGTGTAGAGTGACACTGAGGTCGCCGCCGGGCAGGTGGCATAGACGATGGCGTCCGGCACGCTGGAGGTCTGGATCGTCTCCAGGTCGCAGCCGTCTTTTTCCGCCCAAAACTGGGCCGTTTCCGCCGTGCCGAGCACGCGCGTGGTCATGCTGTCGTCGTCGGATTGGACTTCGCGCCCGGTCCCCGGACGATCCAGATTCTCCGCGCCGTGCAGGAGCAGCACCGAGAGTGGGCCGACCGATGCCCCGCACTGGCTGACGTGATAGTCCCACGCCAGCGCGTTGACCAGCGCGACTTTGGCGAAACGATCCGGCAGCGTGCAGACGAGATGCGTCGCCATGTCACCCCCGGCGGCGAATCCGGCCAGGTAGATACGCTGGGGATCGACCGTATAGGTTTCTTGCAGGTGATCGAGCAGAGCCGTGATGAAGCTCACGTCGTCCACGAACCGGAGGCCCGACGGCCAGCCGAACTCGGCCTGCCCGTCGTTCCAGTCGAGATCGTAGCTGTCCGGGTACACCACGATGAAGCCCTGTTCCTCCGCCAGCCGGTCTAGCCCAGTGAGGGCTTCCATCGCCCTGCCGGACGAGGCGAAAGGATGCAGCGCGATCAGCAGTGGCGCGGGCTGCTGATCGTCGCTGGCGGGAGGGAGTGTAACGGTAAAGGTGCGGTCGAGGCCATCCACGGTCAGCGTCAGCGTTTGGGGACCGGTGGAGTCCTGGGCCGCCGTCCTGCCCGAGACGATCAGGATCAGCGCGATCAACCAGACCAGGAGAACGAGTTTGCGCAGCATGGCATGATCCTCGACTATAACGCGGCATTGCTGTTTTATACGCGGGCAGGTCGCCGGATTGGCCGGTATCCCTTTGCCACTCGACGTCGAAAATGGCTAAAACCCCTATGAACCGATCATATAGCCAGAGGTGACGCATGAAAAGACTTATCGTCCTGTCCTTCATCACGCTCGACGGCGTCCTGCAAGCCCCCGGCGGACCGGAGGAAGACCCCAGCAGCGGCTTCACGCACGGCGGCTGGTCGGTCCCCTATTTCGACGACTTTCTCGGCCAGGTCATGGGCGAGCAAATGAGCCAACCCTTTGACCTGTTGTTAGGTCGCAAGACCTTCGAGATCTTCGCGGCCTATTGGCCCCAGCACGACGACGAAGGCCCTGGCATCAACCGGGCCACCAAGTATGTCGCGTCGAATACGCTCACCACCCATCCCTGGGAGAAGTCGGTCTTTTTGACGAGCGGCGTGCTGGTGGACGAAATCCGGAAGCTCAAACAGCAGACGGGGCCCGACTTGCAGGTGCACGGCAGCGGCCACCTCATCCAAACCCTGCTGAAGCACGATCTGGTGGACGAGTTCTGGCTGAAGATTTTCCCCGTCAC
>CAYRWY010000449.1:0-4773 GCA_964427955.1 uncultured Anaerolineaceae bacterium | reverse complement strand
GGGTGAGGTCAACCGTGGGCATCCAAAGTTTAGTTTTTTAGGCGAGCCTCAGTAATGGTTGTTGTATTGAGTAAACGTGAATAATATCAATAGATCTCGGAAAAACCTTAATTATTCGATCCCGGCCAGGCGGCGGGCCAGCAGCACCAACGGTACGACCGGCACCGCGCACAGCACCGGCAGGATCAGCGCCAGGGGATAGTGCCAGGGGCGCACCCGGCGCGCGGCGCGATCATGCGGGATGGTGTGGGACGGCAGATAGACCATCAGCCCGTACACCCATATCCAGAATCCGGCCACCAGCGGGCTGGCGCCGAAGCTCATCATTTCGGCCAGCGTCCCGGTCAGGCCCCACAGCAGCATCACCTCCGCCGGGCGGAAGGCGTAGCGGCCCAGCAGCCAGGCCCAGGCGATGAACATCGGGACGAAGATGATCACGCTGTGGAACAGCACCACTTCCAGGTAATTCGTCGAGGCGGTGATTCGGGCGGCAGCGGTGTCTGCGCCCAGCCAGGGGCCGAGATTGGTCAGGGTGGTGGTGATGGCCTCTTCGATCAGGGCCATCAGGACGCACAGCAGCACGAAGCGCAGCCGCCAGCCCAGCCTGATCCGCACCATCCACCCGACGAAGCGATCCCGCCCGCGCCGCATCACGATCCCGCCGATCACCACCCAGATCAGCAGCAGGCCGCCGCCCATCAGGATGATAGCGCGGTCGTCGGGCTTGGGATGGCTGGCCAGGATTGCGACCATGACCAGCAGGTAGAAGCCGCCGCCCCAGACGGCGCAGATCGCCAGCAGCCGGTTAGCCCAGCGGGCGGGGGGGATCATCGCCGCATCAGGCCCAGGATGCGCGGCATCAGGCGCTCGTAGGCCCAGTACAGCGCCGGGATCGGGACGTAATCCCACGCGCCGATGTGCCGCACCACCGTCCCGCCGAAGCCTTCCTTGAAGCGGTAGACGCCCCACATCGGATCGGACTCGGTGAAGTCGTTCGGCGCGCCCCAAAAGTCATAGGTCGGGTAGCCCTGGGCTTTGGCCCAGCGCATCGCCTCCCATTGCAGTTGGTAGGTGGGCATTCGCTCGCGCTCCAGGTTAGCGCTCATGCCGTAGAAATACCACGCTTTCGGCCCGAAGTGGAACAGCACCAGCCCGGCCAGCGGCTGGCCTTCCCATTCCGCCAGGAACGCGACCGCCAGCCCGGCCTCGAAGAAGCGCGTCCAGGCTTCGCGGTAGTAGTCCGGCGGGCGGATCAGGAAGCCCTGGCGCTCGCCGGTTACGCGGTAGAGATCGTAAAGCGTCTGGAAATCGGCGGGCGAGGTCGCGGTGCGCACCGTGACGCCCTTTTTCGGCCCGGTGCGGACCTTGCGGCGGGTGCCCTGATTCATGGCGGCCAGGATCGTCTCTTCGTCCGGCGTGAGATCGAGCGTGATCGTGTTGCGGAACTGGACCTGGGAGGCGCTGAACTGCCAGCCGCGCGCGCGGAGCAGGGCGATCACTTGCTGCCCGCCGGGATCGTCCTGGGCGGGATGCTCGTCGCTGCCGGGTACGCCCGTCCCCGCGATCACGTCCGGATCGATCTTGAGCCAGACCACGCGCCGCCGCCGAGCCAGGGTCTCCAGCGCGGCCAGCACGTCGCGCACCCGGTCGGGATCGCGGTAGTCCAGCGCCGGACCTTTCGGCACGTACATCACGCGCAGCGGTCCGGCCCGCCGCGTCAGGACCGAAGCCGCCGCGACTGGCTGTCCGGCAGCATCGGTGAACGCCAGTCGCTCCGGGAGCCAGCCGGTCTCGCGCTGCTTGAAGTCGCCCCATTCCCAGCTTTGCAGGATGTGCGCGGCGGGCAGGGGGCGCAGCAGCGTATTCCAGGCGGCGCGGTCGGTGATCGGCGTGACAGTCAGCATACAGGCTCCATTCTCGGACGCATACACTGCCGCAATCGTAATCGGATCGAGAGGCTGGGGCAACATTTCGCAGCCGGGGCGGATGAATCGAAGTACAATAAGATAGTGGGCAGTTTCCAATCCAATGAGGAGGGACGACGATGAAAGGCTACAAACTGTGGATGGCAATGATCGTAGTGGCGCTGGTCGCGGTGGGCGTTTCCGCCGGTACGCCGACGTCACAGGCTGCGGACGCCAACTATTTCATATTTCACACGAATATTCATGCGATGGCGTGCGGCGATGGCGGTTATTCGTTTATCTCGGACGATACCTACAACGTGCCCTCGTCCGGGTACGAGATCAACTATACGGTCACTACCAGCGCAGGTTTCAGTTACGACAGCGGGCAGTACCTCCCCAGCGCGGCTACTCCGGGAACGTCGGGCACGGTTGATGAGGATCATTGGGGGATGTCATGGCCAGCCGTGCCCGCAGCCACCGCCTACCAGATCGTGCATACCCTGAATTTTTGGGTAGACGGTGAGCTGACGTCGCAAAGCGTAGCGACGTTCAATTGCAGCGCCGGTGCCCGTGTTATGACACTGGTCAACCTCAGCAACACCCAGGTGTCTAGCGCTCCCGGCTGCGACGTGCTGATGCCGCTGCCTTCGACAGCGGTAGTCGGGGCGTTCGTGGCCGATGCGCCGCTGTATTGGACGCCCGGCCAGTTGGTGAGTCCGCAGTTGACGCTCCCGGCAGGGAAGACCGCCTGGGTGATCGGCAAAGATGCCAGCGGCGGTTACTACAAGATTCTCTGGGTGTGTCAATTTGTCTGGGTGCCCGCCAACACGCTGGGACCGAACTATGATGCGGTCTGGCAAGGGCGGCCTTTGCCCGCCGACGTCGTGAACTAAGCTCGACAGGAGCACTCCCAGGGCGCGGCATGGACCAGCGTGCGATCAAGCCGACGCTAGCGGAGAGTCAAGAGGCGGGTAGTTGAAAAACTACCCGCTCTGGCATTCTGTTTGGTCAGCTTCAGTTCCCGGTGGGTTTTTGCAGCCGCGCCGCGGCCTGGTTGATCTTGGCGGCGATGGCCTTCAGGTCTTGTTGGTCGTGCGACAGCATCACCGAGATCGCGTGGTGATTGTCCATCTTGAGCCGGATGCGGTAGGTCGGGATCACCTGGGTGGCTCCATAGGCCATCACGATCAGCAGCGCGGCGATCCCCGCCCGCAGCACGAGGCTGTCCGGCAGGGCACCGAGGCTGAGCACCTCAGCCAGGCTCAAGATCACGGCGACCGCCGCGGCCAGCATGAGCACCCGCAGGGCTTGCAGCGGCCAGTAGTACCAGACCGCCACCACTCGCGCAGACTGGATCTTTTGGAGCGGATAGGTTTGCCCGTTGACGATAAAACGGAGGTCGGATAGGATGTCGGTGCGGGTACGATATAGGATGACTTCCGATGCGTAAGGCGGTGTTTGAGCGTGCATGATTGGTGTGTTTCGATTATCCCCCGGCATTCCAGATTAATCCCCAGATAAGAAGATCAGCTTGTAGGCTGAATATAACAATCGATTATAGCTGAAATCCCACGCGCCGATAGTACGGGTTGTCATACCACCCCAGCCGCGCTTGAAACGGTAGACGCCCCACAGGCCATCCGAGCGGGTTTCAAACTGGGCTTCGAGCGCCGCCGGATCGGCATCGGGCACGCCGTACATATCGTAGTGCCGTGCTCCCTGCTGCCGCGCCCACTGGATCGCGGCCCACTGCACGCCGTACGAGGCCATACGCTGGCGCTCGCGATCCGACGACGCGCCGTACAGGTACCAGGCCCACTCGCCCAGCGCAAACACCATCACCCCGGCCAGGTCTTGATCGCCGTAGCGGCCCAGAATCAGCGCGGCGCGGCCCGCAGGCACGAACAGATCGTAAGCGCGGGCGTAGTAGTCCGGGGCATGGACGCCGAACGCATCGCGCGTCCCGGTTTCGGCCAGCAGGGCGTTGAAGTTCGCGATCTCGGCGCGGGTGCCGGTGCGCGTGACGACTTCATATTTGATGCTTTTGCGGATATTTCGTCGCGTCCCCTGGTTCATGCGGGCCAGGATCGCCTCCTCGTCGCCGTCGAGATCGATCACGACCGTGCGCGGCGGTTGGATCGTCTGGGGCGAGGGGCGAAAGCCGAAGCTTTGCAGATCGACCCCGTCCAGGCCGAAACCCGGCTCGATCTTGAGAAACGCGATCCGCTGCTGGCGGGCGGTGCGGGCCAGGGCTGCTTGCAGCGCGCGGACCTGCGCCGGATCGGACCAGTCCACCAGCGGGCCGTAGGGGGCATACGCCATCCAGCCCAGGCGCAGCGGGAGCCGCCGCAGCAAAAGCTGCACCCCGGCAACGAGGCGTCCATCCGCCTCCGCCAGCGCGATCCGCAGCGGTTTCCAGCCGAAGGCGGCTTTGAGATCGCCCCAGGCGCTCAGTTGGAGCAGGTGGGCGCGCGGGTGAGCCGTCACGAACTGATCCCAGGTCTCGGGGGTAGGGGTAACCGGTTGAAGAGTCATGAGCCTCACTGCTTTCGTGCGGATGCCAGATCGTGGGGATTATAGCGCAGGGCGGACTCGCCCGCGATGGAGGGGGGGATTCCGTCGCGGCTCGTCACCAGCTCCCCGGCCTGGTTATTGATGTCCGATCTTGGCATTGATTGCTAAATTTCCGTCGCTGACCCCCTCCTTCGCCTTCCCCATGCATGGTTCAGGGGCGGACAGGCATTGAGACTGGGAACTTCGGAGGGACAAATCTCATGTTTTCAAAGCAGGGCGCGGCGGCGCCGCTTCCCAACCACGACGTTTCCACGGCGCCACTCCCCCTCGCCACCGGGTGGAGAGGGGGTCG
>CAYRWY010000448.1:0-4823 GCA_964427955.1 uncultured Anaerolineaceae bacterium | reverse complement strand
ATTGCCGTCCGCCTGGTTGAACAGGATGAACGGCTTATCGGGATCGCCGACGAAGGGGCTGAGGACCCAGGCCATCTGGCTGCCGACGAAGCCATAGAGCACCACCCAGAGCGAAAAAATCGTGCGCCGCGCAGGATCGTTTTCGTCTTCCGTGACGATATGCATTCCCTGTTGGAGGAAGCTCACGCCGAGCAGTCCGGCGATGGCGAAGAACAGCACGTTCAGCAGTTTGTAAAAGTCGTACTGGCTGCTTGAGAGCAGAAAAAACAGCGTGATGGGCGCGAGGCTGAACAACAGCACCGCCGAGGTCGTGATCGCCGTCAGGATCAGCGAAATCGTCTGGCCGATAGTCTGTTTGGAGCCAAACAGCACGTTGAAAAAGTGCAGCGACGGCGCACAGATCGCCAGGGTGGCGACGAACAGCAGCGGCAGTTTGAGCATCGCTGCCGCGGCCTGTAACAGGCTGTGCGACGCGCCGAGGATAAATCCATAGCTCGCCAGAAACACAAAACATGACAGCAGCATCGCCCCGACTTTGGCCTTGATCCCCACTCCTGCGCGGATTTCTTGGAAGAAGTCCTGTCGGTCGCGCAAAATCGTCTCGATGATGGTGAGTTCCTGCATGTGAGTCTCCCCTCTCCTGGATAACGTTGCCTTTCCCAGCATAGCGGCGTTCGGGTTCTTTTTCGACCGTTCAGGTGCCGGATGCGCCGCACTCAGGTGCTTGACGCCTGGTTACAGGACTGGAATGGATCATTGCTATTCTGTAGGCCCATTGTGAGGACTCTGTAATCTCCGTCGGCGATCCTATAGGTGTTCGAGCGTATCGGTTGAAATCAAACAAAGGAGTAGCACCATGTTCAAGAAATTCACACTCGTCGCCGTCGTGATCGCCGTCGTCATGGGACTCGGAGCCACCGCGGCGTTTGCGGATGACGGGGGCGGCTGCCCGGCCACCTACAGCGAAGATTACGGCACCTACGTGCAGGGGTTCTGCGATGGCCGCGTCAACGCGTTCGATATGCTGGCGACCGCCGCGATCTACTACGATTACAAGACCGTCGCGACCGTGAACACCGTCACCGATGACGATGGCAACGTCAGCTACGTGGACTCGACGGCGGATGTCGTCAGCGCGGTGGAAATCTGGGTGATCGATGGTGACGGTGTGGGACAGCCTGCCCTGATCGTGCCGGTCGAGACGATCAACGCCGCCATCGCCCGCGGGGTGGATGCGCAAATCGCGGCGGGTAACGGCGCTTCGCTGAACTACTCGGCCTGGGGTGCCCTCTGGATCAGCGCGCCCGGTGGTTACACCTTCGCCTGGGAACCTGCCTGGTAACCTCCCTCTGGGCTGCTCCCTCCTCCTCTTGATAGCCCAGCGAAAGGCGCGGACCGGTTCCGCGCCTTCGTGTTGTTCCAACCTCAAATAGAGTTATTATTAGAGGCATCAAGAGGCTACGCGGGGTAAGGGAGGCGCCGATGTGCGCAGAGGAATTTAACGCCAACGAACAGTTCGAGCTGTCCGACTACGATCCCAACTGGGCGCTCATTTTCGACCAGGAAAGTGAGCGCATCAGCGAGGCGCTGGGCGACGAACTGGTGGACATCAGCCACATCGGCAGCACCTCGATCCCCGGCCTGCGGGCCAAGCCCATCATCGACATCCTGGCCGCCGTCGAGTCCTTTGCCCCGCTCGATCACTACGCCGAGGTGTTGGGGCCGTTGGGCTACCACCATCACCCGCAAGAGAACGAAGACGAGCGCATTTTTTTCTGGAAGGGCATCCCGCGCACCCATCACCTGCACGTGGTCGAATATGCCACCTGGGAGCACCAGCGCCACCTGATTTTCCGCGACTACCTGCGCGCCCATCCCGACATCGCGCGCTGGTACGAGCAGGTCAAACGGGAGCTTTCCAGCGCCTTCAAAGGCAATCGCCCGGCCTATACCAAGGGCAAAACCGCGTTCATCAAGTCGATCATGGATCGCGCGGTCGAAGAGATCGTCGATCCGTCGCTGCGGCGGCTGATCGCCGAAGCCGAGCAAGACGAAAATCAGGACGAACAATAGCCCCCAGGACGATAACCCTATGGTAGACCCCATGCCCCGCTGCCCGCAGTGTAACGCCCGGTTGGTGTTGGCCGAGTCGGGCGATAAGCTCTGGTGCCAGTTTTGCGGCGCGGAACACGCCGATCCGGAGGCCATGCGCGCGCACCGCCAGTTCACGGCGGCGCAGAAAACCGCTTACCAGCCGCCCTCGCGCGATTGGGATATGGATGAATCGCTGGTCCGGGCGCTCGACGACGCGTGGGACTGCATCCAGGATCGCGACTATGCCAGCGCGCGGCTGGTGCTGAACCACGCCCAGACGCGCTTCCCCGAATCCGCCGACGTCTGGTACCTGTTCTCGCTGACCACCGGGGATCGGGGCCAAAAACTGCTGTACCTGGACAGCGCCCTGGCTGCCCAGCCCTACCACGAGTACGCCTGGCGCGACAAGGGTGTGCTGGAAGGGGTGATCCCGGCGGACCAGGCGCCCGACACATCCGCACCCGCGCCGGGCGATCCGGTCAAGGCGACGTCGGAGATCGAGTTGTGCCCGCAGTGCGGCGGCGCGCTGGCGTTCAGTGCTACCGCGGCGGCGCTGGTGTGCGGCCACTGCGGCTTCCAGCCCGGCACGACGGCGGCCAGCATCGCCCCGCGGCACGGCGGCTATCAGAAGCTCGAAAACGCCCAGCTTCAACGCCGTTTCGGCTTCACGCGGGAGTGGAAGATCGGATCGCGGGTGCTGGTCTGCCAGAACTGTGCCGCCCAATTGACGCTGGGCAGCGAGACCCTTTCGACGCAGTGCCCGTTTTGCGACAGCGCCCACGTCCTGGTGACCGACGCCGTGGGGTCGTTCGAGGAGCCGAGCGCGCTCGTGCCCTTCAGCATCGACCGCGCCGCCGCCGCCAAAGCCCTGGACGCCCGGCTGTCTGCCGCGCAGCGCAGCGAGATCGAGCGCGGCGAAATGCAGGGGGTGTATCTGCCCTTCTGGGCCTTCGCCGGGCTGGCCTCGATCACCGTGCCGCTCATGGCGCCGCTGGCCGGATCGGTGCGTGCGGGCATGTATACCACCGACGACGTGCTGATCGCCGGAGTCAAGCAGCCTTCCCAGGCTATCCTGTCCGAGCTGATGCCCTTTCGCCTGCGGCGGTTGGCGGCGTATGACCCGCGCTTTCTGGCCCGCTGGCCCGCCCAGATTTACAGCGTGGACGTGATCCAGGCGTCCATCACGGCGCGGGCCTATCTCAAGTACAACGCGCGCCGCCAGTCGATGGGCTACCGCCCGCCGGAAGAAGTCGAACTGGCCCGGACCGACTCGACGGCCTATAACCCGCCCGATACGCCGATCTGGCAGTTCGCCCAGGTCGAAGTCGGCCAGGTGGGCTACCGGCTGCTGCTGCTCCCGGTGTGGATGATCACCCTGATCACGCGCGACGGCGCACGCCTGCCCGCCGTGGTCAATGGCCAGACCGGCGAAGCCGTGCTCTCGGCCAGCTTCAGCCAGCGCGAGCGCATCCTGGCCGGGCCAAACCGCGCCCCCGTCGAGGAACTGCCGCGCTCAAATGTGATCCGCCCGCTCGGCCCTGTGCCGCCGCGCAAAGCTCCCAAGTCTGGGACATAGTAGAATATCGACCGGCAACTTTTTCATGGAGGTAGCATGGCCAAAGTAACGACCCAGGCGGAATGCCGCTTTTGCAAACGCAAGTTCTCCAAGAGCAGCATGTCCCGCCACCTGATTGCCTGCAAGGACCGGCTGGCAGCCAGCCAGGCGCTGGCGAGCAAGCCCGGGATGCACCCGGCTCAGCTTTTTCACCTGCGCGTCGAGGGCCGCGATGCTCCGGACTATTGGATGGACATCGAGATTCCGACCGATGCCAGCCTCTATGACCTGGACAATTTTCTACGCGATATGTGGCTGGAATGCTGCGGGCATCTGAGCGCGTTCACCATCGAGGGCCGCGAATATATGGCGGATGAGCCGAATTTCGAACCGATGATGCCTGACTTCTCGTTGAGAATTATGCCCGGTGGAGATCGCGAGCCGAACATCGCTACCGACTTGGGCCTGACCATCGCCCGGCTGACCGGAGCCAGCGAGGAAGCTCAGGCGGCATTTCTGGCGGAGACCGAGCAGATTATTGGGGATCACGATCCCGACCAGCCGCTCACGGACGAACAATCCCTCCAAATTACGGCGAGCATTGGACGGATGCTGGGCATGGATGAGCAGATGATCAACATGGCGATGGACGACATCAAGGCCGGGATCGGCGCGGACGACGATGATTTCTTCGACGAGGGCAGCCTGGACACGCCCTTGAGCGAGGTCCTCAAGCCCGATCTGAAGTTCTATCACGAGTATGACTTCGGCTCGACCACCCGGCTGACGCTGCGGGTCGTGGAACAGCGCGCGGGGTATGCGCCCGACCTCACGCCGGACATCGTGACCGAAGACGGCGAAGCATTCGTCGATCTCGTGACCGTCCTGGCGCTGAACGATCCGCCCACGGTGACCTGCGATCAGTGCCACCAGCATGACGCGGTCGTGATCTGCACCGAGTGCGGCGAATGGCTGTGCAAAACTTGCGCCACGGCCCACGAGTCCACCGACATGTTCTTGCCGGTGGTCAATTCGCCGCGCGCGGGCGTCTGCGGCTACGATGGCGGCGTGTACCTTGACGACGATTTCAATCCTGTCTACGACGAGGACGAGGAGGACTACTGATCCTTGCATAGAAAACTAAAGTAGCTATGGCGCGAGTGTACCTCACCCC